>NZ_JARXYR010000002.1:2764966-3074961 GCF_029893635.1 Variovorax sp. TBS-050B
AACACTCGGCTTCCCGTTAAGCGGCTGAATGGTTGTTTCGTGAATTCCGAAATATTCGCTTGAATTCCGCCGGCAGATCTAAAATTTCGGATTTTTGGAAACTCTGCGCGTCGTGCGCCCTGAGCGACTGGAGCCGAATGAACCGAACCCCTGAAAACCTCCGCGACGGTCCTTCCCCGATGCGCGAGCAGCCGGCGCTCGTCGATTCGGCCGGCTCCCTCGGTCCCTATGTGAAGGCGGTACGCAAGGAGCAGCGCTTGCGCATCGACGATGCCGCAGGCCTGTTCGGCGTCTCGGTCGACACGCTGTCGCGGCTCGAGAACGGCATCGGCGCCGTCCGGCTCGACAAGCTGCTGGCCGTGCTCGATGGCCTGGGACTCGCCATGCTCGTCGGGCCCAAGGAGGCGCTGACCGGCCTGGCCCGGGACCCCGGAGGCGCTGCGCGATGACGGCGCCTGAGGACGAGTTGCTCCGGCTGCGCGTCAGCCATGGCAACGACCAGCGGGTGGGCGAACTCGGCTTCGCCCCGCGGCAGGACCGGTGGACCTTCGCCTACGACGATGCCTGGCGCAGGAACAGGCTGTTCCAGCTTTCGCCGGCCCTGCCGTGGCAGGCGCCCGAGGGCGGTTATGACTCGAACGCGATCCGGCGCTTCATCGTCAACCTGTTCCCCGAGGGGGCGCCGCTGCGCGCGGCCATCGAACAGCTGCACGTCGCGCCCGGCAACGCCTTCGCGCTGCTGCGCAGCATGGGCGGCGAAACCACCGGCGCGCTGGAGTTCCATGCCGCCGATGAACCGCCGCCCGCGCGCGCACAAAGCCGGATGCTGCCGCGCGCGGAGCTCCACGAGCGGATCGTCCGGTCGGAGGCGGGTGGCCTCGCGATCTGGGACGGCAGGCTGCGGATGTCCATTGCCGGCTACCAGGACAAGCTCGCGGTCTTCGCGGCGCGCGATCCGGGGCTCGATCCCGAGGCGGCAATGTGGCTGCCCGAAGCGCCGCTCGCCTCGACCTACATCCTGAAGCCGCAGCCGCGGGCCGATCGCACGCCCCACCTGGTCGTCAACGAGCATTACTGCATGAGCCTGGCGGCCGCCTACACCGACGCGGTGGCGCGCGTATCGATCATGCGCTTGCCGACGCCGGTCCTGGTCGTCGAACGCTTCGACCGGCGACACACGGCCGAACAGAACCGCGACCAAGTCCGCAAGCTGCACGTGATCGACGCGTGCCAGGCCTGCGACATGCCGGTGGACGCGAAGTACGAACGCCACCTGGGTCACGCCGGCGAACTGGCCCGCTACCGCGACGGCATGCGCCTGCCCAGGCTCTTCGGCCTCGAGAAGCTCCTGCGGCGGCCGGCGAGGGCGAAGCTGGAGATGCTGCGCTGGGTGCTCTTCCAGGCGGTCATCGGCAATGCCGATGCGCACGCGAAGAACTTCTCCTTCTTCGTGCACGGCGAACTGCTCGAACCGTCACCCTGGTACGACCTCGTGAGCGTCGAGCAGTACCCGGAGCTGGACCACAGCTACGCCATGGCCGTGGGCGATGCGTTCCGCTGGGAGGAACTCTCGCCTTTCAACCTGGCGTACTTCGCGCACCAGTGCGGCATCGGCAAGCCGCTGCTGCAGCGCGAGGCCGTTCGGCTCGCGCGCGCCATGTCGAACGCAAAAGCGGTGCTCGACCGGCAGGCCTACACCGACGCGGAGCGCGATTTCCTGCGGCCGATCTGCGAGATGGTGCAGGAACGCAGCCGGGCCCTGGTGGACCGCGCGAAGGATGCGGCGGTCTTCACCGCCGATCACTTCTAGGCCCGCCGCCGGCCGCTACTTCGCCGCCTCCACCTTCACCCGCGGATTCGGCGTCTCGCCGAACATCTCGGGCGCGTACATCGCTTCCACGCGGCTCGGCGGCAGCGCGAAGTCGCCGACGTTGTTGAGGCGCACGGTGTACTCGATCTTCGCGACGCCCTTGGGCAGGTACTCGTAGTAGCTGCGGAAGGCCTCGAAGCTGCGTTCCTCGAAGGCCAGCCAGCCGGCGCCCGACTTGCGTTCGCCCTGGGTGGCGATCTGCGAGTCGCGGCCGAGGCCGGAGCCGAGGATGGTGGCGCCGCCGGGCACCGGGTCGCTCACCACGACCCAGGTCATGTCGGTGCTGGCGTTGACCTCGAGCGTGACGCGCAGCACGTCGCCGCGCGTGTACTTGCCCGCGACCGCCTGCTCGACCGGCGTGATGGTCTTCTTGAGCGCATAGCCGGCCGCGAACGGCGCCTTGAGCTGCACCGCGGCGATCGACTGCATGGTGAGCCAGGGCTTGCCGGTGCCCTGCTGGGTCACGAGCAGCGTGTCGCGCACCGGCGCACCCGCGGGCGAGGCCGCCCAGGGCAGGAACATGGTGTTGTTCTTCAGGTTGCCCGGCGAGGCGGGCGCGCCGAAGAAGGTGGTCTGGTTCGGCGCGCCGGTGGGGTCGCTCTGCTTCACGCGCTCCACGTTGCGCCAGTCGACCTGCGCCTTGGCGTTGCCGAGCGTGGCGGCGGTGATGCCGGCCACGGGCGTGCTTTCGAAGACCTTCGAGAACTTCTCCAGCGCGAGCCCGCCCCAGAGGTTGGCGGTGGTGGTGTGCCAGGCGCCGTTCTGCTGGCGGCCGATGAAGCCGTTGGCGAGCTTGCCGATGTCTTCCTTCCAGGCCGGGTCCTCCATCACGCTGAGCAGCAGCCGCGCGGTGTTGACGTCGCCGTTGGCCATGGGCCACCACCAGTAGTCGTCGCGCTCGGTGCTGAAGACCAGCTTGGTGCCCTGGTACGACAGGCGCGCCTTGAGCACGTTGTTGGCCTCGTCCAGGCGCTGCTGGCGCTGCGGTACGTCGGGCAGGCGCTTGAGGATGTCGAGCCAGTCGATCACGGCGCTCGTGGGCCACTGGTTCGGCGCGATCGTGATGCTGCCGAGCATGCTGGCCTTGGCCGCGCCGTAGCGCGAGAGCGCCTCCAGCGCGGCGAGCTTGCGCACGTCGAGGTCCTTGCGCGGGCTCCAGAACTCGCGCTGGATGCGGCCTTCGACGAAGGCGGTCAGGCCCGCGATCATCGGCGCGCGCGCGTCGTCGGGCAGCGCGAAGCCCGGGTTCAGCGCCGAGGCCTCGTGCGTGGCCGCGAGCAGGTACGAGGTGAGGATGTCGCTGCCGCGGTCGGACTCGCCGTCGCGCGGCGGGAAGTAGTTCGCGAGGCCGTCGCCGTCGAGGTAGGTCGGCAGCTGGGCCAGCACGCCCTGCCACATCTTCGCGTCGCGCAGGCCGACCGACTTGCTGGTCTTCTGCTCGAGGCACACGAAGGGGTAGTTGGCGAACCAGTCGCGCACGCCCGGCAGGCCTTCGGCGAGCCGGGGCTGCAGCGCGAGCTTCAGGCCGCCGCGGCCGGGCAGGGCGTCGGCCGGCGGCGCCACGTCGATGGTGAAGGGGCCGTCGAGCTGCACCAGCGTGGCCTGCTGCACCGTGAGCGGCACCGATGGCACGATGCGCTGGCGCACCTTGAGCGCGTCGCGGGCGCCGCCGACGGTGTCCTTCGCTTCAATCTCCCACAGGATCGCCTCGGCGCGCGTCTGCGCGAGCTGCGCGGGCGCGGTGACGGTCCAGGCGACTTCGCGCGCCTCGCCGGGCGGGATGTCCACGGTCTGGGTTTCGAGCGTGAGCAGCGTCGCGCGCGGCGTGGCCTCGACCTTCATGGCCTTCTGCGTGGTGTTGCGCAGCGTGATCTGGGCGCGGAACTGGTCGTCCTCGCGCACCAGCGGCGGCAGGCCGCTGATGATCTGCAGGTCCTGCGTGGCCTGGATGCTGGTCTGGCCGGTGCCGAACAGGCCGGTGCCCGCATCGGCCACCGCCACGATCCTGAAGGTGGTGAGCGCGTCGTTGAGCGGCACCGTCACCACGGCCTGGCCGTTGGCGTCGAGCACCAGCTTCGGGTTCCACAGCAGCAGGGTGTCGAGCAGTTCGCGCGTCTGGCCCTTGCCGCCGCCGCCGCCCGCGGGCACGGCCTTGCGCCCGTAGTGGCGCCGGCCGACGATCTCCATCTGCGCGGTGGAGGTGCTCACGCCCCAGCTGCGCCGCTGCAGCATCGCGTTGAGCAGGTTCCAGCTGTCGTTGGGCATCAGTTCCAGCAGCGCCTGGTCGACCGCGGCCAGCGCCACTTCGGCGCCGGCCGCGGGCTTGCCGTCCGGCAGCTTGGCGCTGATGGTGACCTGCGCCTTGCCGCGCACCGGATAGGCGGGCTTGTCGCTCGCGACGGTCACGTCGATCTGGTGCGCGCGCGTGCCGACGCGGATCTCGGCCATGCCGAGGCGGTAGGCGGGCTTGCTGAGGTCGACCATCGCGGTCGGCGCGACGTATTCCTTGCCTTCGTACCAGAAGGCGGTCCACCATTCGCGCGGCGCCTTGAAGCCCCAGGTGAAGAAGCTGTACCAGGGCACCTCGCGCAGCCGGCCGCGCAGCGCGAGCACGCTCACGTAGGCGTTGGGGCCCCATTCGGGCTTGACCGCGAGGCTCACGGTCGGGTCCTTGCCGTCGAGCTTCACGACCTGTGTCTCGATGATGCCCTCGCGCTCCACCGACACCAGCGCGGTCGCGAAGCGAAACGGGCTGCGCACCTGGAACTTCGCGGTCTCGCCGGGCTGGTAGCTCTTCTTCTCGGGCAGCACGTCGATGCGGTCGTTGTCCTCGCCGCCGAACCAGAGCTCGCCCTGCTTCGTCACGTAGACCGAACTCGCGGCGCGGCTGTCGCGGCCTTCGCTGTCGGTGGCGCTGGCGATCAGCTCGACCTCGCCGACTTCCTTGAGCTCCGACTCGCACAGCAGCAGGCCGCGCGCATCGCTCTTGCCGCTGCAGACGGTGCCGATCTCCTTGGTCTCGGTCTTGTTGTCATAGGTGTAGAAGCCGCCCACCATGCGCTTGCGGCTGGTGGTGGTGATGCGCGCCACGGCGCGCACGTTGAGCGTCACGCCGGCCTGGGGCTTGCCCGAGAGGTCGAGCGCGAGCGCCTGGTACTTGAGCTTCTGGTTGGTCGAGACCCAGCCCTCGGTCTTGATGCCGGCGATCACCGAGGCCGGCCACAGCGTCTGCGTGCTGCGGATCGTCTGCACCTCGCCGTTCGGATCGGCGTAGGTGGCCTCCAGCAGCAGCTCGCGCGCGGCCTTGACCTTCGGCACCTTGTCGATCGTGACCTTCCCGCTGCCGTCCTTGTTGAGCGTGAGCGGGAGCTTGTCGGCGATCACGCGGGTGTCGCTGGCGCTGTTCAGGTCTTCCTCGCCGGCGCCCGCGCCCGCCGCGGCCGCGGCGGCGACCGCCTGCGATGCGTCGGCCTGCACGCGCGGGGGCGAGAAGCTGAAGGCGTCATGGTCGGCGAAGCTCAGGCTCTTGCCGCGCACCATGGCCGAGACGCGCACCGGCAGGTTGGCGGCGCCGCCGCCCGCCACGTAGTTGATCTGCACCTCGGCAGGCACCGAGACCGTGTTGACCAGCGGCTTCTTGTCGACCGGGGCGATGCGGCCCTCGAGCACGGGCAGGCGGAACTCCTCGACGCGGAAGCTGCCGGTGGAGAAGCTCTGGCCGTCGGCCTCCTCGTCGTCCTCGCCCTTGCCGTTGCGGCCCTGCAGCATGACCTCGTACGCGCCGAGCTTGGCGGCCGGCGGGATCGCGAAGCTGTTCTCCGCGCTCAGGCCGCCGGTGGCGGTCTTGCGCCAGGCGAGCGGCTGCGTGAAGCGCTGGCCGCTGCCGGTGTGGGTGATGACCAGCGTGTCGGGCCGCTGCTCGGGCAGGCCGAAGCCCTTGCTGGTCTGGGTGCGGATCAGGTGCTTCATCGACACCGTCTCGCCGGCGCGCAGCAGCGTGCGGTCGAAGATGGTGTGGGCCACGCGGTCGGGCTCCGGCTGCAGGCTGGTGGGCACGTTGAAGCGCCAGGGCTCGATGCCGCGCTGCCAGTCGCTCCAGGTGAAGGCCAGGTCCTCCACGCCCTTCTCGTCCTTGGCGCGTGCGCTCACGAACCAGGCGTCGGTGCCGTATTCGTTCGGCCCCTGGCAGCTCGGCGCCTGGGGCGGAATGCCCGCGAGGCGCACGATGCCGTCGGCGTCGGTGGTGCCCGAAGCCACCGCCACGCCGCGGCAGTCGGACACGCGCACCTCGGCGTTCGGCACCACCTTGCCCTTGTCGAGCGTGGTGACCCAGGCGAGCGCGTTCTCGCGCCCGAGCTTGAAATGCACCGCGAGATTGGTCGCGAGCGCAGTGGTGCGCACGTACATCGTGCGGCCCGCGCCGTAGCGCTCGTCGAGCAGCGAGTCGCCGAGCTTCTGCGAGGCGATCTCGAGCACGTGGAAACCCGGCGTGAGCGGAATGCCGATCACCTCGAAGGGGCGCGGATCGCCGCTCTCGGCCTTCGGCATGTCGAGCGCCTTCACGCCCGGCTGGCCGGCGAGCAGCGACAGCATGCGCGTCTGCACGTGGCTGCGCTCGCTGTTCTCGATCACCGGCGGCAGCGTGCCCTTGATGTCCTTGCGCGCCTGTTCGCGGCTGATGGTGTATTCGTCGTAGCGGCGCACCTTGCGGAACCACGCGATGATCTCGGCGTCGGTCTTCGGGTTCATGTCGCTGACCTTGCCGGGCGTCAGCGCCTGCACCATCAGCGCGGGTTCCACGCGCCGCACCGTGACCGGCATCATCGCCGGCATGCCGGGCTCGGCCAGCCGCTCGACCACGCCGAAGGGCGAGGCGGCGAACTTGGCGAGCGGCGGCATCGCGCCGGTCGCCACCTTCAGCGGAAAGCTGGCGGGCGAGGCCAGCGGCCGGCCCGAGGCATCCTCGAACTTCGCGGGCAGCTCGATGGTGAAGGCCGTGTTCTCGGCGAACGGCGGGCTGAAGCTCGCGGCGCTGACGACGTCGTCCTCGCTCGGCGAGCCGCCGTCGTCCTCGAGCTTGGCGGGCACCGGCTTGCCGCCCCCCTTGAGCTGGATCTGCGCCGCCATCTTGCGCGTGACCGGCGCATTGAACTGCAGCTGCATCGGCCGCAGCGGCAGGCAGGCGGCCTGCGCGTTCTCGCGCTCGCAGCTGAACGAGACCGCGAAGGGCTCGCGCACCTGGAAGCTCAGCCGGCGCTCCACGTTGTTGGCCACCCCCGAGGGCGTGGCCACGCCCTTGCCGTAGACGATCTGCACCTTGCCGCCGGGGGTGAGCGTGCGGTTGCACTGCAAGGTCACGAAGCGCAGCGGATCCTTCGCGGCCTCGTGTTCGCGGCCGAAGGCCTTGAGCAGGCCGGTGCGCTGCTCGCCGTCGAGCAGCCGCACGGGAATGCGCTCGCCGACGCCGTCGGCCGCGCACCAGACGTTCTGGCGCACGCTTTCGAGCGTGGCGGCGCCGTTGAGCTCGAGCACGAACATCTGCTGCTCGTCGATGCGGCCGTAGCTGCCCGGCATGAAGTTGCGCACGAACGGCCCGCCGCTATTGAACTGATAGCGCTCGGGCCCCGTCAGCTCGCCGCCCGCGCTCGGCTTGAAGGTGGGAATGCGGCTGACCGTGCAGCGCACGCCGGGCGGCAGGTCGTTCTCGAAGTCGTAGACCCAGCGCTTGGCATCGGTCCAGCGGCCCGTGCCCTTGCCGGCCTGGGCGTCGCTGCAGCTCACGGCCAGCGGGGCCGGTGCCTTGGGATCGCCGAAATTGACGGCCGCCTGGTCGAAGCTGGCGACGACCTGGCGCACGCGCGAAACCTCGCCCTGGGGCGTCAGGCTGGTGATCTGGAGCGCGAAGCCGGGCGCGGCGAAAAAGGCGCTGCCGGCGACCAGCAGCGCGGGAATATTTCTTTTCAATTGTTTTCTCCACCTGGAAGCACCGCGCAGCGTAGCCGATTTGCACGACGATTCCACACGGAGCGGCCCTGCCGAGCGTCATAGGCCGTGGCCGGCTCCCTACAATCGACAGCCTCGTGCGTGCGCCGCGCGGACCGCCACCAAGACCTCGCCGCCGACCGATGAAACGCTACTGGGAAATAGACGCCTTGCGCGGGCTGATGCTCGTGCTCATGACCGTCACCCACCTCCCCACGCGCCTCACCGATCCGCTGGGGCAGCCCTTCGGCTTCGTCTCGGCGGCCGAGGGCTTCGTGCTGCTGTCGGCCTTCGTGGCCGGACTGGTCTACAGCCGCATCGGCTACGTGCGCGGCGTCGATTCCATGCGCCAGGCCTTCTGGCGGCGGGTGCTCAAGGTGTACCTGTGCCAGGCGGCGATCCTGCTGTTCCTGTTCACCGTGATCACCGCGCTCGGGCTGCACATCGACCAGCCGGCGGTGAAGAACCTGGTCTCCTACTACCTGGCCGAGCCGCGCGAGGGCTTCGTCTTCGGGCTGCTGCTGATCTACGAGCCGGCGCTGCTCGACATCCTGCCGATGTACATCTTCTTCATGCTGCTGAGCCCCTGGGTGCTGGCCTACGCCATGCGCCACGGCTGGAACGGCGTGATGGCGGCGAGCGTCACGGTCTGGGCGCTGGCGCAGTTCGGGCTCAGCGAACGCATCTACGAGCTGGCGGTGCGCTGGCTCGGCCTGCCGGTGCCTTTCCACGAGATGGGCGCCTTCAACAGCTATGCCTGGCAGTTCCTCTGGTTCGCGGGGCTGTGCATCGGCGCGGGCCGCAACGCGCCCGATGCGCGGCCGCTGCGTTTTCCGGCCTGGATCTGGGCGCCTGCCCTCGCGATCGCGCTCTACGGCTTCTGGTGGCGCCACCACGGCATCAACGGGCAGGCGCCGTTCGGCGGCGACGTGGAACTGAACCTGCTGTTCGACAAATGGCAGCTCGGGCCGTTGCGCCTCGTCAACCTGCTCGCGCTGGGCATCGTGGCGGTGCGCTTCGGCCCGTGGCTGATGCGCCGGCTGCCGCGGCTGCACTGGCTCGAGACCCTGGGCTCGGCCTCGCTGCCCGCGTTCTGCGCGCACCTGGTCGCGGTGCTGCTGGTGCTGGCCTTCTACGGCGACAGCCAGACCGCGCGGCCCTGGTGGGGCGACGGGCTGCTGCTGCTGGCGGTGTTCGCGGGCATGTACGCCGTGGCGCGCTACACGCGCGGCGCCGACGTGCCGCCGCCGGCCGACGACCTGCCGACCGAGCCGGCGCGGGCCTGAGACCCGCGGCTCAGGGCTGCGGTGCGGGCGGGGCGGCCGGGGCCGGGGCCGGCGCCGCCTGCGGCGCGCCGGGCAGGTGGGCTGCGATGACCGAGCGCCAGAGCCGGTAGCCTTCGGCCGTCAGGTGCAGCCGGTCGCCGCGGAACAGCTCCGGCCGCGGCCGGCCGTCGGCGCCGATCATCGGCGTGTAGACGTCGATGTATTCGCTGTTGGGCAGGCGGTTGAGGTAGGCCGCGATCACGTTGTTGGTCTCGCGCACCAGCGGCAGCAGGTGCTCGCGCGAGGGGCTGGGCTTGACCGAGATGAAGCTGATGCGGGCGTCGGGCAGCTCGGCGCGCACGGTGTTGGCGAAGCGCGCGAAGCTTTCGAGCACCTGCAGCGGGGTGCGGCCTTCGGCGAGGTCGTTGTCGCCGGCATACACCAGCACCTGGCGCGGCCGGTAGCGCACCACGAGGTCGCGCGCGAACAGGCTGCAGTCGGCGAGCGTCGAGCCGCCGAAGCCGCGGTTGACGATCTCGGTCGCCTGGCCGGCGAAGTCCTGCGCAAGGCTCTTCCACATGCGCACCGTGGAGCTGCCGACGAACACCACGCCGCCCGGGGCCGGAAAGCGCTGCTGGTCGGCGCGCGCGAAGGCGGCGAGTTCGTTGTGCCAGCGCGCCTTGGCGGCCAGGTACTCGGAGGCGCTCTCGGTGGTGCCGGCGCCGTCGGCTTCATAGGGAAAGGCGGCCGACGCGGTCTGGGCGTGGGCGGCGATGGCGGCCGCCAGCAGCGCCAGCGCGGCCAGCGCGGATTTCATCGAAGGCATGGAAGACACGGAAAACGGGGATCGGTCAGATCGTCTTTTCAATCAGCGCGCCCTTGAACAGCACCGGCCCGGTCGGGCCGCGCTCGCTGGGCACCCCGCCCTTGGGCTCGAGGCTGATCGCCAGGGCGGGAACGCGAACATCGGATTCTGACGCAGGCAGCCGGAGCGCCGGCGCATGGTCGAGCACGCCCAGCGAGCGCGGCGCGCCGCCGGGCGGCAGCGCCCAGAGCTGCAGCGACTTGTCGGCGCCTTCGTCGTAGCTGCCGACGCGCTGCAGCACCAGTTGCCGCTTCTTCGGATCGAAGGTCACGAGCATCGAGGCGGCGGCCTGGTCGTCGGACAGCACCGCCACGTACTGGATCGCCGGCGCGTTCTGCAGCTGCGCGCGCAGGTTGACGCCGACCACCACCGCCATGACCGTGGCCAGCGCCCCGGCCGCGGCGGCGCCGCGCCAGAGCGCGAGGCTGCGCAGCCAGCCGCCGGTGGCGGGCGCGGGCGCGGCGGCGTGGCGCTGGCGGGCAAGGGCGTGCTGCGCCTGCTCGGCATCGATGATGTTGCGGATGCGGGTCCAGACCGCGGCGTCGGGCACGACCGGCGCCTGGAACTCGGTCATGCTGGCGAGCCGGCTCTGCCACACCAGCGCGGCGGCGCGCACCGGCGCCTGTTCGCGCGCGAGGGTCTCGAAGCGGCGGCGGGCGCCGCCGCGCAGGGTGCCGAGCGCATGGCTCGCGGCCAGCAGTTCGAGCAGTTCGGGGTGGGCGAGGAGGTTCACGGCAGGGCGGCCTTTCCTAGGCGAAGCGCGCCATGCAGACGCGCAGCTTCTCGAGCCCGCGCCGGATCCAGGTCTTGACCGTGCCGAGCGGCAGCTTGAGCTGCTCGGCCAGTTCGCCGTGGCTCAGTTCGCGCAGGTAGGCCAGGCTCACCACCTCGCGCTGGCGGGCCTCGAGCTGGTTCAGGCACTGGTGCAGCGCCCAGGCCTGCTCGCTGGCATCGGCCGTGTCGGCGGGGTTCGGGGCGTCGGCCTCGAGGGTCTCGGCCATGACCTCGTCGAATTCCTGCGTGAGCTGGGCACGGTCGGCGGTGCGCCGGCGCAGCAGGTCGAGCGAGCGGCTGCGCACGATCAGGCCCAGCCAGGCGAGCGGCGGGCTCAGCGTGTCGCGGTAGTCCGCGGCCGCGCGCCAGACCGTGATGAAGCTTTCCTGCAGCACGTCCTCGGCCCATTCGCGCTGCCGCACCACGCGCATCGCCAGGCCCATGAGCCGGGGCGCGGTGCGGTCGTAGAGCAGGCGCAGGGCGGCTTCGTCTCGGCGGCCGATGCGATCGATCAGCGCGATCAGTTCGGCGTCTGGGCTGGGGGCTGTCATGCGCGGATTGTGGGGCATGGGCGTGCATGCCCCAGGTACGGCGCAGCCGCCCGCGCGGATTCAGGCAGGGGCTGAATCCAGCCGGCCGCGGGCTGCGTAGAGGCAGCCGGGACCGTCGAGACGCACGACACCGAAGCACGGTCTCGATCCATTCACCCTCGAACGAAGAAAAGGAACCGACCATGTACATCCGAACCCTCACGGCCGCCGCCACCGCCGCGCTGCTGGCCGCCTGCTCCGGCATGGGCGCCAAGCCCGCGATGTATTCCCAGGCCAGCCTGCCCGATGCGGTGAAGGTGCCGGCCGGCCACGCGGTCGTCATGGAGACCGTGGGCGCCGGCGACATCACCTACGAATGCCGGGCCAAGGCGAACACGCCCGGGCAGCACGAATGGGTCTTCGTCGGGCCCGATGCCAGGTTGATGGACCGCACGGGCCGCCAGGTCGGCAAGTACTACGGCCCGCCCGCGACCTGGGAGAGCATGGACGGCTCCAAGCTCACGGCCACGCAGGTCGCGGTGGCGCCGAACGGCAGCGGCAACATCCCGCTCCAGCTGGTGAAGGCCAACCCGGCGACGGGTGCCGGCGCGATGCAGGGCGTGAGCTACATCCAGCGCGTGGCGACGCAGGGCGGCGTCGCACCCGCCATGGCCTGCGGCGCCGCGAACATGGGCCAGAAGCAGGTCGTGAAGTACCAGGCCGACTACATCTTCTACCGCGCGGGCTGAGGCCCGGGCGGCGTCCCGTCCGCCGCTGTTTGTTAACAAATGGCAACGTATACTCCGCCCCCAAACAGGAGCGGGGCGCACCGAGGCGTGCGGACGGGGAATGAAGCAAATCGCGATCGTGCTCGCGCTCTGCGTGGGCGCGTGGTATTTCTTCATCGGCGGGCGCAAGCTCGACGAGGCCATGGTGCGCAAGTACTACGAGGCCGAGGCGCACGCGATCTACTCGCGCGATGCCGAGAAGCTCTGCAAGCAGCTCAGCAAGAAGGCCGTGATCCAGAGCAGGACGGTGATGATGGGCCGGACGCAGGAGTCCACCAACGACCGCGAGCAGGCCTGCGACGCCGCGCGCAAGACCTTCAAGCTGTTCGAGTCGGTGGGCGAGCGCATGGGCGGCATCCTCACCATCGAGTACGAGTACCACATCGACAGCATCGAGATCGCGAGCGACCGCAAGAGCGCCGTGGTCGAAGGCACCAGCGTGCTCAAGATGGGCGAGGCGGCGATGCAGTTCAGGAGCAGCTTCACGCAGCGCCTGGAACGCGAACTCGGCCAGATGCGGCTCGTGCGCGGCGACGACGTGACCGTGGTGCGCCTCGGCGGGCGCGGCGCGATGAGCCAGGGCGAGTTCTTCAAGTAGGCGCGGGACACCGTCATGCGCGCCTCCACCATGGCTTCCGGCACGCCGCCTGCGCCCGTGCCCTTCTGGCACCGGCTCAACAGCTTCTTCGCCTTTCCGTTCCAGCTGCGGCCGCTGGCCTACGGCCTGCTGCTCGCGTTCTGCAGCCTGCTGTTCGAGGTCTTCCCGCTGCTGCACCCGGGCCTGGCGCTGCTGGTGATCGAGCTCGGCATCGTGCTCGCGGCCAGCCGCTACGGCTTCAAGATCACTGCGCTTGGCTCTCGCGGCATCTGGCGCTCCGAGGACTTTCCGCGCACGCTCGACGACGAATGGGTGCACCTGCCGTGGAAGCTGTTCGCGATCTCGCTGGTGCAGGGCCTGCTGATCGGCTGGCTCTCGTGGTTCCAGCCGGTGCTCGGCACCGTCGCGCTGTTCGTGATGTCGTTCACCTTCCCGGCCGCGGTGATCGTGCTGGTGCAGTCGGGCAGTTTCTTCCAGGCGATGAATCCCGGCCACGTCATGGACGCGATGCGCATCATCGGCTGGCCCTATGCGCTGCTGTGCTTCTTCCTCTTCCTGCTGAGCACGGGCGCGCAGATCGCGACGGCCATGCTGCTGCCGATGATCGACGGAATGATCGCGCTGCCGATCGTGAACTTCGCATTCATCTATTTCGGCTGGGTCATGGCGAGCCTGCTGGGTTACGTGATGTACCAGCACCACGACGCCTTCGGCATCGAGCTGCTGCCCGGCGGCGGCAGGGACGACGGCGCGCCGGTGGACCGCCGAACGCCCGAGCAGATCGCCGCCCAGCGCACCGACGCCGAGGTGGCGCAGTGCGTGACCGAGGGCGACGTGGCCGGCGCGCTCGCGCTGGCCTACGAGGCGCAGCGGGTGGCCGCGCCCGACGACCTGGCGGCGCAGCGGCGCTACCACCGCGTGCTGCTGCTCGCGCCCGACAAGGCCGAGACGCTGCTCGACCAGGCCAGGCGCTTCATTCCGCTGCTGCTGCGGCGCGACCTCGCCTCCGAGGCGCTCAAGGTCTTCCGCGCCTGCCGCGAGAAGGACAAGGGCTTCGCGCTCGAAGACGCTGCGGCGGTGATGGCGCTGGCGCGGGCCGAATGGCGCAACGGCGACGCGCATGCCGCGCTCGCGCTGCTGTCGGGTTTCGACCGGCGCTTCCGCGGCCATGCGGCGATTCCGCAGGCCTACGAACTCGCGGCCCGGGTGCTGGTGCAGGGGCTCGGCCGCGGCGACATGGCGCAGCCGATCCTGGCCACGCTGGAATCGCGCTATCCCGACAGCGAGCAGACGCAGGAAGTGCGCTGGCTGCTGCGGCCGGCGGCCTGAGGCGTACGTCGGCGGCGGGTGGGCCGGTGGGCGCACGGCCTACCCGGCCACGCGTGGCTGGATGACCCGGCCGAACGAACGGCCGCCCGACATTCGGGGCTCCATCAAGAAGAGGAGCACACCATGGCCCAGTATCAAGCTCACCCCGCCGACGGCACCCCGCTGGACGCGGCAGCCTACCTGCCCGATGCGGTCGAACCGGGCGCCCGCGGAAGCGGCGTCTCGTGGGGCGCGATCTTCGCCGGCGCCGCGGGCGCCGCCTCGCTGTCGCTGGTGCTGCTGCTGCTCGGCACCGGGCTCGGCATGTCGTCGGTCAGCCCGTGGTCGAACCAGGGCGCCAGCGCCACCACGATCGGCATCGCGACCATCCTCTGGCTCAGCTTCACGCAGCTCGCGGCCTCGGGCCTCGGCGGCTACCTGGCGGGCCGGCTGCGCACGCGATGGATCGGCGTGCACACCGACGAGGTCTATTTCCGCGACACCGCGCACGGCTTTCTCGCCTGGTCGGTGGCCACGCTGCTGACGGCGGGGCTGCTGTCCTCGGCCGTGGGCACGATCGTCGGCGCGGGCGCGCAGGCGGGTGCGACCTTGGCGGGCGGCGCGGTGGCCGCCACCGCGGCAGCCGGGACCGGCGCGGCGGCCTCGCAGGCGGGCAGCCAGGAAAGCGGCCCCGGTGCCACGGGCTATTTCGTCGATGCGCTGTTCCGCCGCGATGCAGGCGCGCCGCCTGCGGCCACGCCGGCACCGGCACCTGCGGCCGATGCCGCGGCCACGCCGGGCATGCCGACGACGCCGACGGCACCGGCGGTGACCGCCACGCCCGCACCCGAGCGCAGCCCCGCGGCGGTGAATGCCGAGGTCACGCGCATCTTCGTGCAGAGCCTGCGCACCGGCGCGCTGCCGCCCGAGGATCGGAGCTACGTCGGCCAGCTCGTCGCCCAGCGCACCGGCATGAGCCAGCCCGAAGCGGAGAAGCGCGTGACGGACACCTACGCCAAGGCACAGGCCGCGCTCAAGGAGACGCAGGCCAAGGCGCAGGAAGCGGCCGACGCGGCGCGCAAGGCCTCGGCCTGGGCCGCGCTGTGGCTGGTGGTCTCGCTGCTAGTGGGTGCCTTCGTCGCGAGCTTCGCAGCCACCCACGGCGGCCGTCGCCGCGATCTCTGACCCGGCTCATCCAGAACAAAAGGAGAAACCCATGCGTTCGCTTCTGCTCTATTTCCTCGGCGTGCCGATCCCGATCATCATCCTGATCGCGCTTTTCTTCCGCTGATGCCGCACCCGGGCGGGCTTCTCAGGCCCGCTCGAGCGCGCGCGTCACCATGTCGTTGGGCGCGAGCCGCAGCAGGTGCGGCAGCCAGCCGCGCGCCATCTCGCGTTCGCCCGCATGCAGCAGGCCGTTGGCGCAGACCGAGAGCGTGTCCGCCAGTTCCGGATGGTCGGGCGCGGTCTTGAGCAGCACGTGGCAGAGCCTGTCGGCATCCTGGAACTGCCGCGCGCGCGTGAAGCGGCGCGCGAGGCGCGCCATGTCGTCGGCCTTCAGGCGCATGCCGGGGCGCGCTTGGTCGAGGTAGGTGCGGAAGCTCGCATGCTGCAGCGCGAGCGTGTCCTCGTCGGTGGCGGGCAGGCGGAAGATGTGGCGCGCGGCGCGGTGGAAATCCTCGCCCGCGGGCTGCAGCCGCGCAGTGTTGAACCAGGCGCGCAGCGTGTCGGCGTCGCCCGGACGCAGCGCGGCGGCCGCGCGCCATTCGGTGCTCGCGGCCTCGAACTTCATCTCGGCGCCGAGCCGGCGCGCCGCCGCCACATGGCGCGCGAAGGCCTGGTCGTCGGCACCGCCGGCGGCCCGTTCGGCCGCCACCGTCTCGGGCGGCTTCACGCGGCCGAGCGCCATCGCGCCCGCCATCAGCGCGGCGCCCGTGAGCAGCCCGCCGAGGTGGGCCATGTAGGCGATGCCCTGGCCGCCGACCCAGTGCTGCAGCAGCTCGTTCGCGATCCAGGCCGGCAGGAGCAGCAGGGCGGGCGCGGTGACGTAGTTGAAATAGAAGAACAGCTGGTAGAAGAAGCGGATGCGCCGCAGCCGGTACATCACCGCGTACATGCCCATCAGCGCCGACACCGCGCCCGAGGCGCCGAGCCCGTAGCTGCCCTTGCCCGCATAGGCCCAGCCGGCGAGCAGCGAGGCGCCCACCGCGCCGAGCAGGTAGAAGCTCAGGAAGGTGCCGCGGCCGAGCGCGAGTTCGACCGAGAAGCCGAACAAAAAGAGGAACAGCATGTTGCCCAGCAGGTGGCCGGTGCTGCCATGCAGGAAGGCCGCGGTGATCCAGGTCCAGGGCTTGAACTCGGCATCCTTGCCGTAGTCCTGCGCCCAGCGCTCGGTGAAGGGCGCCGGCCGCATCGATTCGTACTGCTGGCGGTCGCGCTTCCATTCGGCGTAGCGCGGGTCGGCCGGCGTGACCACGGCATCGGCGCGCAGCTTCTGCAGGAAGGCTTTCTCGTGCTGCAGCGCTTCGAGCAGCCGCCCGACCTCGTTCTGCCGCAGCAGCCGGGCGAGCGGCCTTGGCGCGCGGCGAGTGCGTTTCCTCGAGCCATGCCACGAAGGGCGGCAGCTCCAGCGCGGGCAGCACGCTCTTCGCGTAGTAGTGGGCCGCGCGCTCCTCGGCTTTTTCCTCGCTGCGCTGCGGACCCCAGAACACCAGCATGTTCAAGAGGATCAGCAGCACCGTCATCCACGGCGGATGGCGCCAGCTCGGCCGGTTCTCGAGCGGGATGGCGTAGAACAAGCGCGGCCCTGGCGGGTTCGTTCAGCGCTTCTCAGGCGAGGCGGCTGCGGTGGCGCGCGATCTGCGCCCTGACCTGGGCCGGCGCGGTGCCGCCGAGGATGTTGCGCGCGTTGAGCGAGCCGCGCAGGCTCAGCACGTCGTACACGTCCTTCTCGATCTTCGGATTGAACTGCTGCAGCACCGCCAGCGGCAGCTCCGCCAGGTCGACCTTGTGCGAGGTCGCGGCCTTGACCGCATGCGCCACGATCTCGTGCGCGTCGCGGAAGGGCAGGCCCTTCTTCACCAGGTAGTCGGCCAGGTCGGTGGCGGTGGCGTAGCCGCGCAGCGCGGCGGCCTCCATCGCCTCGGGCTTCACCGTGATGCCGCCGATCATCTCGGCAAAGATGCGCAGCGTGTCCTTGAGCGTGTCGACCGTGTCGAACAGCGGCTCCTTGTCTTCCTGGTTGTCCTTGTTGTAGGCGAGCGGCTGGCCCTTCATGAGCGTGATGAGCGCCATCAGGTGGCCGACCACGCGGCCGGTCTTGCCGCGCGCGAGCTCGGGCACGTCGGGGTTCTTCTTCTGCGGCATGATCGAACTGCCGGTGGTGAAGCGGTCGGCGATCTGGATGAAGCCGAAGTTCTGGCTCATCCAGAGGATGAGTTCCTCGCTCATGCGGCTGACGTGCACCATGCACAGGCTCGCGGCGGCGGTGAACTCGATCGCGAAGTCGCGGTCGCTGACGGCGTCGAGGCTGTTCTGGCAGACGCCGTCCATGGCCAGCGTCTTCGCGACGAGCTCGCGGTCCAGCGGGTAGCTGGTGCCGGCCAGCGCGGCGGCGCCCAGCGGCAGGCGGTTGACGCGCCGGCGCACGTCCTGCAGGCGCTCGGCGTCGCGGCTGAACATTTCCACGTAGGCCAGCATGTGATGGCCGAAGCTCACCGGCTGCGCCACCTGCAGGTGGGTGAAGCCGGGCAGGATCACGTCGACGTTCTTCTCGGCGATGTCCACCAGCGCGAGCTGCAGCGAGACCAGCAGCTCGGCGATCAGGTCGATCTCGCCGCGCAGCCACAGCCGCACGTCGGTGGCGACCTGGTCGTTGCGGCTGCGGCCGGTGTGCAGGCGCTTGCCGGCGTCGCCGACCAGCTGGGTGAGCCGGGCTTCGATGTTGAGGTGCACGTCCTCGAGGTCGAGCTTCCATTCGAAGGCGCCCGATTCGATTTCACTGCGGATCTGCGCCATCCCACGCTGGATCTCGGCGTGGTCCTGCGCGCTGATGATGCCTTGTGCCGCCAGCATGCCGGCATGCGCCAGCGAACCCACGATGTCGGCCTGCCACAGACGCTTGTCGAAGAACACGCTGGCGGTGTAGCGCTTCACGAGGTCGCTCATGGGTTCGGAGAACAGGGCCGACCAGGCTTCGGATTTCTTGTCGAGTTGGTTTTGGGTCATGGGAGCCTTGCGAGAGGCAATAATGGGTTGGTTACCCGATGTATCTGTGATGCGCAATCCGGCGATTTTATCGGCCACCTCCACCGCCAAGCCTCCGGCCTCGCCCGAAAAAGGCCGTTTGCCCGCGCGCGCCGCGCGCGCGCCGCTGTTCGACGCCTGCCAGATCGGGGTGGTGCTGCGCGCGGTGCTCTTCGTCGAGGCGCTGGTGGCGGTCGCGGCGCTTTTCGTCGCCGCCTCGCCGGGCGAGTGGCTGGTGCAGACGGCCACCGTCACCGGCGGTGCGCTGCCCGCGACGCTGCTCTGGCTGGTGGCCGCCTGCGGGCTCAAGAAGCCGCTGTCGCGCCTGCCGCGGCAGGCGCAGTACGCGGCGGGCGCGGCGCTGGGCGCGATCGCGGCGCTCTACGGCTGCGGCCTGCTGCGGCTGACCGGCGTCGCCGGCACCGCGCCCTGGCTCGCGAGCGCGGTGGCGGGCGCCTTCATCGCGGGCATGGTGATGGCTGCGATGGTGCTGCGTGCGCGCGGCCAGACGCCGGCTGCCACCACCGCGCGGCTCGAGGAACTGCAGTCGCGCATCCGGCCGCACTTTCTCTTCAACACGCTCAACAGCGCGATTGCGCTGGTGCGCGAGGAACCCGCGAAGGCCGAGGCCATGCTGGAGGATCTGGCCGAGCTGTTCCGCCAGGCGCTGGCCGATCCGGGCGAATCGGGCACGCTGGCCGACGAGATCGCGCTGGCCGAGCGCTACCTCGCGATCGAGCAGGTGCGCTTCGGCGACCGGCTGCGCATCCGCTGGGACCTCGATGCCGCGGCCAGCAGCGCGCGCCTGCCGCCGCTCCTGCTGCAGCCGCTGGTGGAGAACGCCATCAAGCACGGCGTGGAGCCGAGCCCCGAGGGCGCCAAGCTGCGCATCCGCACCGAGCGCCGCGGCAACGTGGTGGTGATCGAGGTGGTCAACAGCCTGCCGCCGCTGCGCTGGGCCGACGAGCCGCTGCCGCGCGGCCACGGCATCGCGCTCGCGAACGTGCGCGACCGGCTGCGCCTGCTGCACGACATGCAGATGCAGTTCAGCGCCGGCATGGACCAGAAGAACTACCGCGTGCGCATCGCCATTCCCGCCGAATCATGACCCTCAAGACCTTGATCGTCGACGACGAAGCCCTGGCGCGTTCGCGCCTTCGCACCCTGCTGCGCGACTGCCGCTCGCCCGCGGCCGAGGTGGTGGCCGAAGCCGCGCAGGGCGCCGAGGCGCTGCAGCATCTGGCGCACATGCCGCTCGACCTGGTGCTGCTCGACGTGCACATGCCCGGGGTGGACGGCATCGAGGTGGCGCGCGGCCTGCGCAGCCGCGCCGACGCGCCGGCGGTGGTGTTCGTCACCGCGCATGCGGCCCATGCGGTCACGGCCTTCGACCTCGACGCCGTCGACTACCTGACCAAGCCGGTGCGCGCCGAGCGCCTGCAGCAGGCGCTGCAGAAGGCCGAGCGCTTCCTCAAGGAGCGGCGCGCGCTGCAGGCGAGCGCGCTGCAGGAGAGCCTGCTGATCCAGGACCGCGGCCGCGCCGAGCGCGTGCCGCTCGCCGAGGTGCTCTACCTCAAGTCCGAGCACAAGTACCTCACGGTGCGGACGGCCACGCGCAGCCACATCCTCGACGGCTCGCTCAACGAATTCGAGGAGCGCTATCCCGAGCGCTTCCTGCGCGTGCACCGCAATGCGCTGGTCGCGCGCGCGGCCATCCGGGCGCTCGAGAAATACGACGACGGCGAGGACGCCGAAGGCTGGGCACTGCGGCTCGAAGCAGTGCCCGAACCCGTGGCCGTGTCGCGCCGGCAACTGCCCGCCGTGCGCGAAGTGCTGAAGGAAACGCGATGACCGATGCCAAGAACCCCGCTGGCGAGGCGCGCGCGGCCACGCCCCCCGATCCGCGCGACGCGGCGCTGTCGCCCGAACCGGCCGCTTCCGAACCCCCGCCGGAGCCGCCGCCCGACGCCATCGCGCCCGAACTGCTGCAGCCCGAACCCGAGCCGCAGCGCCTGATGCTGCACATGCCGGTGGACGTGCGCAGCGCCTCGCTGGTGGTGCTGGCGGTGCTCGCGAGCGTGTTCGCGCTGCGCTGGGCGCAGGCGGTGTTCATCCCGCTGATGCTGAGCCTGCTGCTGAGCTATGCGCTGTCGCCGCTGGTCGACCGGCTCGAGCACTGGCGCCTGCCGCGCTGGATCGGCGCCACCGTGATCCTGCTCGGCCTCGGCGGCGGCCTGGGCTGGACCGGGTACTCGCTCTCGGGCAGCGCCTCGGAGCTGCTCGATTCGCTGCCGGTGGCGGCGCAGAAGCTGCGCCAGGTCATGCGCACCACCGGCCGCAGCGCCAGCGCCAATCCCCTGGACAACGTGCAGCAGGCGGCGTCGCAGCTCGAGCGCGCGGCCGAGGAGAACTCGCGCGCGCTGTCCAAGCGCGGCGTGGCGCGCGTGGTGATCGAGCGGCCGCCGTTCAACGTGCGCGACTACCTCTGGAGCGGCACGGTCGGGCTGCTGTCGGCCGCGGGCCAGTTCACGCTCGTGGCCTTCCTCACCTTCTTCGCGCTGTGCTCGGGCAACACCTTCCGGCGCAAGCTGATCAAGATCACCGGGCCGAGCCTGCAGAAGAAGAAGATCACGGTGCATGTGCTCGACGACATCACGCGCAACATCGAGCGCTACCTGATCGTGCAGATCCTGACCAGCGTGCTCGTGGGCGTGGCCACCGGCCTCGCGTTCTGGGCGCTCGGGCTCGGCAATGCGGCCGTCTGGGGCATCGTGGCCGCGGTGACCAACCTCATTCCGTACATCGGCTCGGTGATCGTCATGGCCGCGGCGGGGCTCGTGGCCTTCCTGCAGTTCAACACCATCGAGATGGCGCTGCTCGTGGCCGGCACCTCGCTGCTGATCCACACGATCGTCGGCAACCTGCTGATGCCCTGGCTCACCAGCCGCACCAGCCGCATGAATCCGGTGGCGGTGTTCGTCGGCGTGATCTTCTGGGGCTGGCTCTGGGGCGTGTGGGGGCTGCTGCTGGGCATTCCGATCACGATGGTGATCAAGTCGATCTGCGACCGCGTCGAAGACCTGCAGCCGATCGGCGAACTGCTCGGCGAGTAGCGCAGCGCGTCAGCCCGCCGTGCGCGCCCGCGCCGCATGCGCATCGTGCAGCCGAGCGAAGCGCAGGATCATCCAGGGCCCGAGCAGCGCGCCCAGGCCGACCGAGCTCCAGGCCGCGACCCAGCCATAGGTACTGCCGAAGCCGAAGCGCGCCTGGCCCCAGTCGAGCACCAGGCCGAACACCCAGGGGCTGACCGCGCCCGCGCCGAAGCCCATCACCGAGCGCACCGAATACGCCACGCCCAGCCGGTGCGGCGCCACCACGTCGGCCAGCGCGGTCGAATAGACCGACGAGTCGGCGATCGCCAGCATGTTGTAGAGCGCGGCCATCAGCGCGAGCAGCCACAGCGGCCAGGTCCACATCCAGCCGAAGGCGAACGACATGCCCAGGCTCGCGAGCGTGGCGATCATCATCACCTTGGCGCGGCCGAGGCGGTCGGAGGCCGCGCCGCCCGCGATGCTGCCGGCCACGCTCACCAGGTGCGACAGCGCCGCCAGCGCGATGCCCGCGCCCTTCCAGCCCGGCGAGAGCTCGCTCGACGATGCCACGAGGTAGGCCGGCAGCCAGGCCCAGAGCGCCATCAGCTCCCAGCAGTGGAAGGCATAGGCCCAGTTGCCGGCCATCGCCGGCTTGTCCCGCACGGTGGCCGCCAGCGCCTGCCAGGTGCCTTCGCGCGGCATGCCCGCCGCGGCAGCCGGCGCGGGCGGACGCATGCGGCGCAGCGCGGGCAGGGTCAGCAGCGCACCCGCGAGCGTGCAGCCCGCGGCCATCAGCAGGCCCCACCGCCAGTGCAGCAGGTGGCTGAACACCGCCACCACCGCGAGCGAGAGCGCATAGCCCATCGACGCGGCGCCGAGGAACAGCCCCATCGCGCGGCCGCGCACAGTGGGCTCGGTGTTGTGCGCGAGCAGTTGCAGGCCCGGCGTGTAGGAGGCGCCGGCGCACAGGCCCGTCAGGCCGTAGAGCAGCAGCGCCGACAGATGGTCGCGCGCGAAGAGCGCGAAGCCCAGCGCCGCCGCGGCGCTGATCGCGCTGCCGATGAAGAACACCCGGTGCGGGCCGTGCCGGTCCGCCAGCAGACCGACCGCGAACAGCGAACTCATGTAGCCCACGTGCCAGGCGCTCTGGATCGAGCCGGCCTGCGCCGCCGTCATGTGCCAGTCGGCCATCATGAACGGCAGCACGCCCGAATAGGCGGTGACGATCATCGCCTGCAGCAGCCGGCTCGCGCACAGCAGCGCGAGCCATCCGCGCGCCGGGCCCGTCTCAGCGCAGTGCACGCTGCATCAGGACGGTGTCGACCCACTGTCCGAACTTGAAGCCCACGTTGCGCAGCACGCCGACGGTCTCGAAGCCCAGGCGCTGGTGCAGCCGCCGCGAACCGGCATTGGCGCTGTTGCCGATCACCGCCACCATCTGCGCGAAGCCGGCGTCGGCGCAGCGGCGGATCACTTCCGCGAGCAGGGCCTTGCCGATGCCGTGGCCCTGCGCGTCGGGCGCCACGTAGACCGAGTTCTCGACGGTGCGGCGGTAGGCCGACCGCGTGCGATACGGCCCCGCATAGGCGTAGCCCGCCACCTCGCCGTTCCGCACGGCGACGAGATAGGGCAGGCCGCGCGCCACCACGTCGGCGCGGCGCTGCTGCATCTGCGCGACGCTCGGCACTTCTTCCTCGAAGGAGCAGAGGTCGTGCAGCACGTAGCGGCCGTAGATGGCCTGCACCGCGGCCATGTGGTGCGGCTCGGCGTCGAGGATGCGGAAGGGGAGGGCGTCTGCGGGGTCTGGCGAATGCATGGCGGCATCTTGACGGTGCGCCATGCATAAGTGAAGCTTCGCTGCCCTATGCAGCGCATGAGAAATACTTTGGACAAAACACTGAATCTCGAGCAGCTGCGCTCCTTCGGACTCGTGATCGAGGCCGGCAGCTTCTCGGCCGCGGCCGACCGCCTGGGCCTCTCGCAGCCCGCGGTGAGCCTGCAGGTCCGCCAGCTCGAGCGCAGGCTCGGCGTGCGCCTGGTGGAGCGCGTCGGCAAGCGTGCGAAGGCCACGCCCGCCGGCGCGGAGCTGCTGCGGCATGCGCCCAACATCGCCGCCGCGGTGGAGAACGCCATCGATGCGCTCGAAGGCCATGCGAGCGGCGTGGCGGGCCGCGTGCGGCTCGGCACCGGGGCCACCGCCTGCCTGCACTTCCTGCCGGCGCTGCTGCGTGGGCTGCGGGAGCAGTATCCGGCGCTCGGCATCGTGGTGAGCACCGGCAACACCGAGGACCAGGTCCGCAAGGTGGAAGAGAACAGCATCGACCTCGCGCTGGTCACCCTGCCCGCGGCCGGCCGCTCGCTGAGCGTGACGCCGGTGCTCGACGACGAGTTCGTCGCCATCGGCCGCAGCGACCTCGCCCCGCTCAAGGCGCGCGTCGGCCCGGCCGACCTCGCGGCCCTGCCGCTGGTGCTGTTCGAACCCGCGGCCAACACCCGCAAGCTCGTCGACCGCTGGTTCGCGGCCGAGGGCTTCCAGCCGCAGCCGGTGATGGAGCTCGGCAGCGTCGAGGCGATGAAGGAGATGGTGGCCGCGGGCCTGGGCTACGGCATCGTGCCGCGCATGGCCATGACCGGCCGCGGCGCCCACCCCGACCTGAAGACCAGCCGCCTCGCACCGCGCATGCATCGCACGCTGGCGGTGGTGGTGCGGCGGGACAAGCCGGTGGGCCGGGGGTTGCGCGTGGTGCTGGAGGCGATCGTGGCGGCGGGGAAGGCCGGCCCCGGCGGCAAAAGAGCGTGATGCAGACGGCTGACCCTGCGTTTTGCGCCTACCATGAGCACGGATACGGGAGGGGTGCTCAGTGAAGTCGCGTATGAAGACGTCGCAATCGAATCGAATGTCCGAGCCAGAGGCGCTCAATGGTGAATTCCTGCTCTACGGAACGCATTCGTGACATCCGGGCCAGCGAGCGACGAATGTATTTGCGTGTCCGCGAGATCTTCGCCATGGCGGCTGACTACGCGCCGGCACTTCCGGAAACGACCCGGTTCTTCCGACTGATTCAAAACAAGCTGCATTTCGCCATCACCGGGAAGACCGCTGCCGAGCTGATCGCGGAGCGCGGAGCGCGCGGACAGCGGCCTTCCCCACATGGGACTGACCAGCTGGAAGTCTGGCAGTGTGCAGAAGAGCGACGTCACGATCGCGAAGAACTACCTGCGCGGCGGGTGAGATCGGTGAGCTCAATCGCATCGTGACAATGTGGTTGGATTTCGCCGAGGACCAGGCGCAGCGCCGCAAAGAGATCTTTCTGAAGAACTGGGTGGAGAGGCTCGACGCTTTCCTCACGTTCAACGAGCGTCGCGTGTTGGACGGTGCCGGTCGCATCTCGAAAAAACAAGCCGATGCGCACGCGGAAAACCAGTACGAGCAGTTCGCCGCCAAGCGGCGGTCACTGCGCGAGGCGGAAGGGGCCGAGTTCCATCTGCGCGCGCTGGAGGATGCGGCGAAACTGCTGCCGAAGACCGAAAGGCGGAGAAAGCAATGACATCCAGCGCAGCGACCGCTGGGATCGCTGCGCTGGCGTTCACTCGGGAATCGCCGCCATCTTCGAAGCCCGCGGTGCGCGCCCCAGCGTGCCCACGATCAGCGCCGCGACCAGCACCAGCACGCCGCTGAGCACCATCGCGCTCGCGATGCCGAAGCCGTCGACCACCACGCCGCCGATCAGCGCGCCGGAGGCGATCGCGACCTGGAAGCCGGTCACGAGCAGGGCCTGGCCGGCTTCCTGCGCATCGGGCACCGCTTCCATCATCCAGCCGGTGAGCGCCACCGGGATCAGGCCGAAGGCCACGCCCCAGATCACGACCACGACCGCGCCGGCCACCATGCCGGTGCCGATCTGCGTCGACAGCAGCAGCGCGGTCGCGAGCATCAGCGCCGCGAGCAGGGTGGTGCCGCGCACGCTGCGCGCCACCAGGCTGCCGCCGAGGAAGGTGCCGACGAAGCCCACGGCGCCGTAGACCAGCAGCAGCGTCGACACGGCGTGCGCCGGCAGGCCGAACACCTGCTGCAGCAGCGGCTTCAGGTAGGTGTAGGCCGAGAAGTGGCCGGCGATGAAGAACAGTACCGTGAGCAGGCCGATCTGCGCCATGCGGCGCGTGAGCGGCGTCAGCAGGTCGCGCGCGCCGATGGCGCGCTGCGGCGGGATCGCCGGCAGCAGCCACAGCTGCACCAGCAGCACCGCCGCGGCCAGTGCGCCGGTCACGGCGAAGGAGGCGCGCCAGCCGAAGGTGGTGCCGAGCCAGGAGCCGGCCGGCACGCCGAGCACGGTGGCGGCGGAGACGCCCGCGAGCACGATCGACATCGCGCGCGCCTTCGAGGCGTCGGGCACCAGTTGCGTGGCCGCGGCCGGCGCGAAGGTCCAGAAGCCGCCGACCGCGAGGCCGAGCATGAGGCGCGCGACCAGCATGGTCGCGAAGTTGGGCGCGAAGGCAGCGAGCAGGTTCGACGCGATCAGCAGCGTGGTGAGCGCGATCAGCACCGTGCGCCGGTCGAGCCGGCCCGAGGCCACGATCAGCGCCGGCCCCGCGAAGGCCGCGAGCACGCCGGGCATGGTGATCATCAGGCCGGCCGTGCCGTCGGACACGCCCAGGCCGCGCGCAATGTCGGTCAGCAGGCCGATCGGCATGAACTCGGTCGACACCATCGCGAAGGTGCCGACCGCGATCGAGCCGACCGCGAGCCAGGCGGAGCGGCGGGCCGTGGCGGGCCTCGCGCTCTCGGACGGCAGGTCGTCGATGCAGGGGTTGCCGCTGGGTGAATTCATCATGAAAGGAGTCCTTGGATCGCATGCACCGGCCGGGCGCGTGGGGCATGCCCGCGCCAATGCGTGTGTTGTTGTGGAAGGCCGCCAAGTTTGGAAGCCAACGCCTCCTTCACAAAGGGGCCAGGCGGCAGTAGTCCGTTTCCCGCCGGCGAACAATCGACCCTTTGAGTCCTTTGGTGTGCGTCAGCCCGCCTCCCCCTGCGCCTGGAACATGCGCGTGAAGTCGCAGCATTCCTGCGCCAGCATCACGATCGACGAGGTCAGCGCGCTGCGGTGTTCGCCCTTGTGCATCGCGACGTAGCGCACCACGGGCAGCGCGGGCACCACGTCGATGACCGCGAGCATGCCGGCCGCGACGAGCGGCTCGAGGCACTGGCGCGGCAGGTAGCTCACGCCCAGGCCCGAGACCGTGAGGCCGGTGAGGGCGACGAGGTTGCTCACCACGATGCTCTCGGCGGGCTGCACGCCCTGTTCCTTCATCCAGGCGTCGTAGGCGCGGCCGGTGCCCGAGTTGCTGCCCTGCACCAGCATGCGATGCCGCGCGAGCTCGTGCAGCCGCATCGCGCCCCTGCCGGCCGGCACCACGCCGGGCTTGCACATCCAGGCGCTCTGGACCTTGCCGATGACCTTGCTCTGCAGGCGCGAGTCGGCAAAAGTGTGGGGCACGATCGCGAGGTCGAGCTCGTCGGCGAGCAGCTTGTCGCGCAGCTGCAGGCTGTCGTCCACGTCGGGCGCGAGGATCACCTTGGGATAGTGCCGCTGGATCAGGCCCACCAGCCGCGGCAGCCAGGTCATCGCGGTGAGCTCGGTCACGCCGATGCGCAGCCTGCGCTGGACCACGCCGGGCTTGCCGAACTGCTCGACGGCGGCATCGCGCTGCTCCAGCAGCTTCTGCGCGAGCACGAACATCTCCTCGCCCTTCTCGGTGAGACGCGCGCTGCGCTGGCTGCGGTCGAACAGCTCGGTGTCGAACAGCAGCTCCAGCTCGTGCACCCGCTTGGAGACGGCCGACTGCGAGGTGTGGAGCTGGTTGGCCGCCTGCGCGAAGCCGCCGAGCCTCGCGATCCAGTAAAGCGCTTCGAGCTGCTTGAAGGTCATCATGAGGGGGGTCGCTTTAAATCTCTTTTGTTCATGTTATTCGATCGCTAAAAATCGCTTTTGGAAATCGGAGCCAGGGCGGAACATTCGTGCCGGGCCGCGCCGTCCGGCCGTACGCACCCTCTTCAAAGGAAACCGCCATGAAACTCCCGTTGTTGTCCCTCGCGCTGGCCGCCGGCGCCCTGTCGCTGCTCTGCGGCACCGCCTCCGCGCAGGAGAGCCCTACGCTGCGCAAGATCAGGGAAAGCGGCGCGGTGCAGATCGGCTACCGCGACACGCAGATCCCGTTCTCCTACAAGACCGGTGGCGACAGCGCACCCATCGGCTTCACCAACGAGATCTGCCTCAAGGTGGTCGATGCGATCAAGGCCAAGCTCGGCCTCGCGAAGATCGAGGTGCGCTACACGCTGCTCAACTCGACCAACCGCATCCCGCTGGTGCAGAACGGTACGGTCGACCTCGACTGCGCGACCACCACCAACACGGTGCAGCGCCAGCAGCAGGTGGACTTCGCGCCGAGCCACTTCGTGACCAACATCACTGCCGCGGTCAAGAAGAGTTCGGGCATCAACACGATCGCCGAGCTCAACGGCAAGCCGGTCGCGACGGTGGCGGGGAGCACCTCGATGCAGCTGCTGCGCGGTTTCCGCAAGAGCGAGAACATGGAAGTGCAGGAGATCGCGGGCAAGGACACGGCCGATGCCTTCCTGCTGCTCGCGAGCGACCGCGCCGTGGCCTACGTGCTCGACGACGTGCAGCTCGCCGGCCTGATCGCCAACCAGCCCAACGCTTCGGACTACAAGCTGCTGAAGGACGTGCTGCGGCAGGAACCCTACGGGATCATGATGCGCAAGGACGACCCCGAGTTCAAGGCCATCGTCGACCAGACCGTGACCGGCCTGATGAAGTCGGGCGAGATCGACAAGCTCTACGCCAGGTGGTTCATGTCGCCGATCCCGCCGCGCAACGTGAACCTCAACTTCCCGATGTCGGCCGCGGTGCGCGAGGCCTACAAGAACCCGAACAACAAGGGCGTCTGAGGATGGCGGCGAATTCCATGCATCCGCGCGGGCTCGCGTTCTCCGATGCGCTGATGCGCGAGGTCAAGGAGCGCTTCCTGCACGTGGACCGCGACCACCACGGGCGCGAGCGGCTCTACTTCGACAACGCGGGCGGCTCGTTCCGGCTCAAGGCCGCGGCCGAGCGCTTCGCGGCGGTCGATGCGGTGCCCGACAACACCGAGCGCATCCATGCCACGGCCGTCGAGCTGCAGCAGATCCAGGCCCGCGGCGCGGACGACCTGCGCACCGTGCTCAACGCCGAAGGCGGCAGCGTCTACGCCTCGCTGACCGCCTCGGGCGCGATGTTCGACATGGTGCGCGCCGTGGCCGAGAACGTGCCGGGCACGAACATGGTCACGACCGTGCTCGAGCATCCTTCGGCCTTCGACGCGATGAGCCTCTATGCCCAGCGCTGCGGCCGCGAACTGCGGGTGGCGCAGAGCAACCGCGAGACCGGCGGCGTGGACGTCGACGCGATCGTGCGGCTGGTCGACCAGGACACCAGCCTGCTCAACGTGATCCATGCCTCGAACATCTCGGGCGCCAAGCTCGACCTCGCCGAGATCGTGCGCCGCGCGCGCGCGATCAAGCCCGATCTCTACATCCTCGTCGATGCCGTGCAGCATGCGCCGCACGGCCTGATCGACCTGCAGCAGGCGCCGGTGGACGGCATCAATCTCGCGCCCTACAAGTTCTTCGGCTGCCGCGGCTCGGGGCTCGCATGGCTGTCGGAGCGCGCGGCGCGGCTGCCGCACCACAAGCTCGCGGGCAAGAAGGCCGACTTCTGGGACCTGGGCAGCGCGGCGCCGTGGCAGTTCGCGGTGTTCTCGGAGATCGTGGACTACGTCTGCTGGCTCGGCGGGCATTTCTCCGATGCGACCGAACGGCGCGCGCGCTTCGAGGCCGGCATCGCGCACATCGAGCTGCACGAACGCGCGCTGCTCGCCGCGCTGCTCGAGGGCTGCGGCGGTGCCGCAGGACTGCGCGGAATTCCGGGCGTGAAGGTCTTCCTCGACCATCCGGACCTCACGAAGCGCGACCTGATCATCGGCATCGGCTTCGACCGCATCGACTGCACGCGCGCGGTGGTCGAGTACGGGCTGCGCGGCGTGACGGTGTACGAGCGGGTGGCGAGCAGCATCTACTCGAAGCGCATGCTCGAATCCTTCGGCCTCGCAGGCACGGTGCGGGTCTCGCCGCTGCACTGCCACTCGCTGGACGACATGGCGAAGTTCCTGCGCGTGACGCGCGAGATCGCCGAACTAGAGCGCTGAACTAGAGCGCTGAAGCCAGGAAGCGGCGGACGACGGGCACCACCTGTTCGAGGTGCGTCTCGAGCAGCCAGTGGCCGCCGTCGGTCATCACGAGCTCGGCCTCGGGCAGGTCGCGCAGGTAGGCGCGGCCCGAGGCCTCGGGCATGTAGCCGTCGTTCGGACCCCAGACGATCAGCGCCGGCGGCTGGTGCTCGCGCAGGTAGGCCTGGTAGCGCGGGAACCAGCCGAGGTTCTGCTTCAGCCCCTCCATCAGCCGGCGCGCGAGTTCGCGCCGCGCGGGCTGGTCCATCAGCGGCCAGTGCAGCTTCCAGAGCTCGGGCGGGATCAGCGCGGCCTGGGCCTCGGGCACCTCGCCGACGAACTCGGCGCGAAAGCCTTCCTCGCTCACCGCCTCCTCCAGCACCGCGCGGTGCGCGGGGGAGGGGTCGCGCCAGAAATCCTGGATCGCCTTGTACTTGGGCCCGAGCGTGTCCTCGTAGATGTCGCCGTTCTGAATGATCACGGCGGCGATGCGCGCGGGCTCTCGGATCGCGAGGCGCAGGCCGATCTGCGAGCCATAGTCGTGCAGCCAGATCGCATGGCGGCCGATGCCGAGCCGCTCGCGGAAGTCGGCGAGGAAGGCCGCATAGGCATCGAAGTCGTAGCCGAAAATTCCGGCCTCGGGCGTGTCGCTGAGGCCGAAGCCCGGAAAGTCGGGCGCCACGAGCCGCCATTTGTCCGCGAGCGCCGGCATCAGCCGGCGGAACTGGAACGAGGAGCAGGGATAGCCGTGCGGCAGCAGCAGCACCGGCGCGTCGGGCGCGCCGGCTTCGCGGTAGAAGATGCGCATGCCGTTCACGTCGGTGAAGCGGTGCGCGACCGGGTGCGGATCGGCGTGCAGCGCCGCGGGAGTGGGGCTGTGTTTGGTCATGCAGCCATGCTGCATGGCGGCGCCGGCGCTGTTGTAGGCGGCGTTTGACGCGCCGCGTCGGTTCGGCCCCTCAGAAGCTGTGAATGGATCCGGCGTGTCCGAGCAGGCCGCCAAAGTGCGCCCAATCAAGGCGCAAAGCGCAGCCATAGCTTGGGCTATGGCGAGCATTTGCAACGCGGAGTGGGCGTGCTTTGGTGGAATGAGCGGGCATGACGGGTTCGTTCACAGCTTCTCAGGCCAGCAGGTCGCTCAGCGTGCGCGCGATCACCTTGGTCGCGCGCCGCAGGTCTTCGAGCACCACGCGCTCGTCGCTGCGCTTGGCATGCGATTCGAGCACCGTGCGCGGGCCTGCGCCGTAGATCACGCCGGGAATGCCGGCCTCGCCGTAGAGCCGCACGTCGGTATAGAGCGGCGTGCCCATGGCCTTGATCGGCTCGCCGAAGAGCTCGCCGCCGTGCTTCTGGATTGCCTCGACCAGCGGCTTGTTGCCCGCGAGCGGCTTCATCGAATTGGCGAGCAGCAGGCGCTTGATCTCGACCGTGATGCCTTCGCTCTCGGCGGCCGCATCGGCGATCACCTGGCGGATCGCGGCCTCGACCTCGGCCGGGTTCTCCTCGGGGATCATGCGGCGGTCGAGCTTGAACACCACCTTGCCGGGCACCACGTTGGTGTTGGTGCCGCCTTCGATCCGGCCGACGTTGAGGTAGGGGTGCGTGATGCCCTCGACCTTCGACGTCACCTGCCTGTAGAGCGTGTTCTGCGCATAGAGCGCATTGAGGATCTTGACCGCGCCCTGCAGCGCATCGACGCCGGTCGCCGGGATGGCGGCATGCGCCATCTTGCCGTGCACCGTCACTTCCATCTGCAGGCAGCCGTTGTGCGCCGTGACCACCTCGTAGCTGAAGCCGGCCGCGATCATCAGGTCGGGCCTGGTGAGGCCGTTCTTCAACAGCCAGCCCGGGCCGAGGATGCCGCCGAACTCCTCGTCGTAGGTGAAGTGCAGCTCGACGCTGCCCTTGGCCGGCTTCGCCACCGCCTCGAGCGCGCGCAGCGCGAAGGTGAAGCTCGCGAAGTCGCTCTTGCTGACCGCGGCGGCGCGGCCGTAGAGCGCGCCGCCTTCGATCTCGCCGCCGTAGGGATCGTGCGTCCAGCCTTCGCCGGGCGGCACCACGTCGCCGTGCGCATTGAGCGCGACGGTGCGGCCTTCCGGACCGTACTTGCGGCGCACGATCAGGTTGGTGATCGATTCGAGGCCGTAGTCCTTCACGTCCTGCGCCGGCACCGCATGCTTCTCGGCCACGAGGCCGAAGCCCTCGAGCAGCTCGGCCGTGCGCTCGGCATGCGGCGCGTTGTTGCCCGGCGGCGTGTCGGTGGGCACCTGCACCAGTTGCTGCAGGAACTTCACTTCCTCGTCGAAGTGGGCGTCGATCCAGGCGTCGAGCTTGGCGTAGTCGGTCATGTCGGTTCTTCTCAGTGGGCTTGTTCGGTCGCGAGCTGGTCGAGCAGGTGCTGAAAGGCCTGCACCGCGAGCTGCATGTCGTCGTTGGTCGTCGATTCGAGCGGGTTGTGGCTGATGCCCGAGTTGATGCCGCGCACGAAGAGCATGGCCTGCGGCATCACCTCGTGCAGCTTCATCGCGTCGTGGCCGGCGCCGCTGGGCATGCGGTAGAGCGGCACGCCGAGCGAATCGACGGCCGCTTCCCAGCGGCGCTGCCATTCGGGCGCGCTGGGCGCGGCGGCGGCACGCATCGCTTCCTCGAGCGTGTAGCGCACGCCGCGGCGCTCGGCGATCTGCGCCAGCGCGGCGAGCACGTCGCGCACCACCGCGTCGCGCTGCGGATCGTTGGGCGCGCGGATGTCCAGGCTGAACCTGCAGCGCCCCGGCACCACGTTGATCGAGCCGCCGGGCACTTCGAGCATGCCCACGGTCGCGACCGAGTCGCCGTCCTTCGCGGCGCGCTGCTCGGCGTAGAGGATCAGCTCGGCCACCGCGGCCGCGGCATCGCGGCGCCGGTCCATGGGCGTGGTGCCGGCGTGGCTCGCCATGCCGATCACCTCGCCCACGTAGCGCACGCCGCCGTTGATCGAGGTCACGATGCCGAGCGGAATGTCGAGCTCGTTGAGCACCGGGCCCTGCTCGATGTGCACTTCGACGAAGCCGAGGTACTTCGAGGGATCGCGGCGGATCTTCGGAATGTCTTCCTCGCGCAGGCCCGCGTGCAGGCGCGCCTCGCGCATCGTGATGCCGTCGGCGTCCTTCTGCTCGAGCCAGGCCGGATCGAAATGGCCGATCAGCGCGCCCGAACCGAGGAAGGTGGCCTTGTAGCGCTGGCCTTCTTCTTCGGCAAAGCCCACCACCTCGAAGGCGAAGGGCAGGCGGCGGTTCTGGCGCTTGAGCTCGCGCACGCAGGCCATCGGCACGAAGATGCCGAGCCGCCCGTCGTACTTGCCGCCGTTGCGCACGGTGTCGTAGTGCGAGCCCGTGAGCAGCGCCTTCGCATCGGGCGTGGCGCCCTCGTACCGGCCGACCACGTTGCCGACCGCATCGATCTCGACGCTGTCGAAGCCGCAATCGCGCATCTCGCGCACGAGCTGCGCGGCGCAGGCGCGGTGCGCATCGGTCAGGTAGGTGACGGTGAGCTGGCCCTTCTCGGCGAAGCCCGGGTCGCTGTGCACCGCGAGCGATTCCTGCCAGTCCCACACCAGGTTGCCGAGCGCCGGCTCGGTGCCGAACTTGTCGTTCAGGCGGATCTCGGCGATGCGGTGGATGTTGCGCAGCGCCTCGGCGAGCTCGAAGCCCGGGTGGTTGTGCAGCCGGCGCTCGAAGGTCTCGATGATCTCGCGCTTGCCCAGGCCGGTGCCGCGCGGTCCGCGCACCGCGAGGATGAAGGGGAAGCCGAACTTCGCGTTGTAGTCGGCGTTGAGCTGCTGGATCTTCGCGAACTCCTCGGGCGTGCATTCGGTCAGGCCGGCCTTGCCCTGCTCGTGGGTCGATTCCGCCGTGAGGGTCTTGCTCACCATCGCCTTGCCCGCGAGCTCGGGGTGGGCGCGTATCAGGCCGAGCTTCTCGTCGTCGGTGGCGCTGCTCACCGCCTGGGCGAGCGCATGCTTGAGGTGCGCGAGCGAGCGGAACGGCCGCGCCGCGAGCGCCCGGCGCGCGATCCACGGCGAATGTTCGTAGGTGCCGTCGAGCAGCGCGACGGCTTCGTCGGCCGCAGCCGCGTTGAGTTGGTCGATGGTCAGGCGCATGGGCATCTTTCTTCTCCCTCCCCTTTCGGGGGAGGGCAGGGGTGGGGGCTCGCGGCATTCGCAGCATGCGCCGCGCCGGAACGGAGGGCGGCCCCCATCCCGGCCTTCCCCCAGCGGGGGAAGGAGCGATACAGGAGCGAGGTGTTGCGTGTCATCTCAGGCCTTGGCGCCGGCCGCTTCGAACGGGTGGGTCTTCTTCCAGTGCCGCGCGATGTCGACCCGGCGGCAGACCCAGACGCGGTCGTGCTTCGCGATGTGGTCGAGGAAGCGCTGCAGCGCCACGATGCGACCCGGCCGCCCGAGCAGGCGGCAGTGCATGCCGATGCTCATCATCTTCGGCGCCTCGTCGCCCTCGGCGTAGAGCGCGTCGAAGCTGTCCTTCATGTACTGGAAGAAGGGGTCGGCATGCGAATAGCCCTGCGGCAGCGCGAAGCGCATGTCGTTGCAGTCGAGCGTGTAGGGCACGATCAGCTGCGGCACCACGCTGCCGTCGGTCTTCTGGACCTTCATCCAGAACGGCAGGTCGTCGCCGTAGTAGTCGCTGTCGTACTCGAAGCCGCCGTAGTCGGCCACCAGCCGGCGCGTGCGCGGGCTGTCGCGGCCCGTGTACCAGCCCAGGGCACGTTCACCGGTGAGCTTCTCGATCGCTGCCATGCCCAGGCGCATGTGCTCGCGCTCGGTGGCCTCGTCGATGGCCTGGTAGTGGATCCAGCGCCAGCCGTGGCAGGCGATCTCGTGGCCCAGTTCCTTGAAGGCCGCGGTCAGCTCGGGATGGCGCTCGAGCGCCATGCCCACGCCGAACACCGTGAGCGGCAGGCCGCGCTTCTCGAACTCGCGCAGGATGCGCCAGACGCCCACGCGCGAGCCGTACTCGTAGATGCCTTCCATGCTGATGTGGCGGTCGGGAAAGCTCGCGGGGTTGAACATCTCCGAGAGGAACTGCTCCGAGCCCGCATCGCCGTGCAGCGTGGCGTTCTCACCGCCTTCCTCGTAGTTGAGGACGAACTGCACCGCGACGCGCGCGTTGCCGGGCCACCGCGCATGCGGCGGGTTGCGGCCGTAGCCGACGAGGTCGCGCGGATAGGGCAGGGTGGAGTCGTAGACGGTGGTCATGAAAGCGCGAGTGAGATGTCGTTGGTGGGAACCTTGCGGTCGAAGGTGAGGTTGGCCTCCACGTGCTCGAGGTGCTCGGTCATGAGGCGCACGGCGCGTTCCTCGTCGCGCGCGGCGAGCGCCTTCACGATGTCGGCATGCTCGTCGTTCGAATGCTCGGCCGCGCTGGTGCTCTGGTACATCAGCGTGATGAGGGCGCAGCGCGAGATGAGTTCGCCCAGGATCTGCGCCAGCACCTGGTTGCCCATGAGCTCAGCCATGCGCACGTGGAAGTCGCCGAGCAGCTCGTTGCGGCCCGAGACGTCCTCGCCCGAGACGGCCGATTTTTCGAGCGCCACGTGCTCCTTGAGCGCCTTGATCTTCGCCGGCGTGACCGTGCGCACGAACTCGCGCGTCATCTCGGCCTCGAGCATGCGCCGCACCTTGAACACCTGCCGTGCCTCGTCGACCGCGGGCGCGGCCACGAAGGCGCCGCGCGCGGGCTCGAGCCGGATCAGCTTGTTCTGCGACAGCTGGAACAGCGCCTGGCGCACCAGCGTGCGCGACACGCCGAAGTGGTCGGCGAGCTTCTGCTCGGCCAGCTTGGTGCCGGGCTGCAGCCGGTGTTCGACGATCGCCTTCGTCAGCGCATTGACGATGGAACGGGTGGTGGAGGACTCCATGTTTTCATGATAGACCCAAAGCCATTAACTGTATACACTTTTGTCCACCGGAATTTCCCGCAGCCTTTTCGAGGAGCCCCCATGGGCCTGAGCACCCACGTACTGGACACGATGCACGGCGGCCCCGCGGCCGGCATGGAAGTGGCGCTGTACACCACCGCTGGCGACGCCGCGACGCTGGTCAAGCGCTTCACGCTGAATGCGGACGGTCGCAGCGACGGACCGCTCTACGACAACCAGTCGCTCAAGGTCGGCACCTACCGGCTGGTGTTCGACGTGGCGGGGTATTTCAAGGCCCGCGGCGTGCAGCTGCCCGAGCCGAACTTCCTGAACAAGGTGTCGCTGGACTTCGGCGTGGCGCATGCCGACCAGCACTACCACGTGCCGCTGCTGGTGAGCCCGTGGAGCTACTCGACCTACCGAGGCTCGTGATCGAGGGTCTTTCTCCTTCCCCCGCTGGGGGAAGGTCGGGATGGGGGCAACGGACGCGCGCGATGGAAGCGCCGCGTGCCCCCACCCCAGCCCTCCCCCGGCAGGGGAGGGAGCCGAAGCGCCTACTGCGAGAGCTGCCCCTCGGTCAGGGTGTCGAGCTGGAAGCGCCCGCTCTTGTCCCACAGCCAGGTGTCGGTCCAGGTGACGGCGCCCAGCCGCCGTGCGGGCGGGAAGGGCGCGGCGCGCAGCACCGCGCGCTCGATCTCGGCGATGACCTCGGGCGCATGCTTGGGCGCGCGCAGCCAGTGCATCGACACCACCTTGCCGCCGGCGTCGAGGTTCACCTGCAGCGTGCCGACCGCATAGAGCAGCGGCGGCAGCTGGCCCGTGTAGATGCGCGAGGCGTTGGCGTCGTAGATGTGGCGCGCGGCGTCGCGCCGGTATTCGCGCGCGCTGCCCGCGTTGGAGGCGCGCGGCGCGGGCCCGTTGCCCTGCGCACTGCTGGCGCCGCTCAGCTGGCCGGGCACCGAACCGGTGGAGCCGCAGCCCGCGAGCCAGAGGGCGGAAAGAACGAGGGCGGCCCCGGCAAGGCGGCGCGGCGTAAGCTGGCGGTCGGTGATCATCGCCGGGTTTATACCGTGACTTCCCGCGTCCCCCGCAACCGAAGGTATCCCTCATGAACGGCGTGCTCGACCCACTGCTGGCCCGCCTCCGCACCGAAGACGCGGTGCTCGTGCGCGTGGAATCCACGCAGGGTTCGGCCCCGCGCGAGGCCGGCACCTGGATGGCGGTCTGGGCCGACGGGCTCACGGGCACCATCGGCGGCGGCCAGCTCGAATTCCAGGCCATGCAGGAAGCGCGCGAACTGCTCGCGGGCCGGCGCCGCATCGACGGCATCGAGCGCTATCCGCTCGGGCCCAGCCTGGGGCAGTGCTGCGGCGGCGTGGTGTTCCTTTCGTACCGCCGCATCACCGCGGCCGATGCGCCTGCGCTGCAGCGGGACCTGACCGCGCAGCTCGCGCCCGTGGCGCTGTTCGGCGGCGGCCATGTGGGCGCGGCGCTCGCGCGGCTGCTCGCGGGGCTGCCGTTCCGCGTGCGCTGGATCGACAGCCGCGACGGCGTGTTCCCCGAGGCGCTGCCCGCCCAGGTCGAGACCGAGCATTCCGAACCCGTGCAGGACGCCGTCGCCGACCTCGCGCCCGGCAGCCGCGTGCTGATCATGAGCTTCAGCCATGCCGAGGACCTCGACATCGTGATCGCCTGCCTGAAGCGCCTGCGCGAACGCGACGACCTGCCCTACGTGGGCCTGATCGGCAGCAAGACCAAGTGGGCCACCTTCCGCCACCGGCTCGAGGCGCGCGGCTTCGCGCCCGCGGAGCTGGCGCGCATCACCTGCCCGATCGGCGTGCCGGGCATCACGGGCAAGGAGCCCGAGGTGATCGCGGTCGCGGTGGCGGCACAGTTGTTGCAATCGCAGGGCTGAAGCTGGGCGCGCCGCGGAAGCAGGGTTTTCCCGGCGCGGCGTCGCCAAAAAAACCATCCCGACGAGCCGCGAAACTGTATACACTTTTAGTCCACAAGTCCCCGCCGCAGCGGAGCGAGGCCCCACCGGGGCCTGCGTTCGCGGCACTTTGCCTGCTTACAGCGCCCGCAGTGGTGAGCAGGCTGAAGAAGAACCCCGTGCCCGGCGATCCCCCGCGCCGCACGGGCTGAGAGAGCACCCCATGGAAAGCTACTACCTCGACTGGGCCAACCTGCTGCTGCGCTGGGTCCACGTCATCACCGCCATCGCCTGGATCGGCGCCTCCTTCTACTTCGTGATGCTGGACAACAGCCTCGAGAAGCCGCAGGACGCCGAATCGCTCGACAAGGGCGTGGGCGGCGAGCAGTGGGCCGTGCACGGCGGCGGCTTCTACAACATGCAGAAGTACGCGCTGGCGCCGAAGAAGCTGCCCGACCACCTGCACTGGTCGTACTGGGAGAGCTACAGCACCTGGCTCACGGGCTTCGCGCTCTTCACCATGTCGTACCTCTGGAACGCCAGCACCTACCTGATCGACAAGTCGAAGATGGACTGGCAGCCCGGCGCCGCGATCGCGGTCGCGCTGGCCTTCTTCGTCGTGTTCTGGATGGTCTACGACGGCATCTGCCAGATCTTCGGCCGGCGCAAGCACGGCGACACCATCGTCGGCGTGCTGGTGGCGATCTTCATCGCGTTCGCGGCCTGGCTCGCCTGCCAGTGGTTCGCGGGCCGCGCGGCCTTCCTGCTGGTGGGCGCGATGATGGCGACGACCATGAGCGGCAACGTGTTCTTCTGGATCATCCCGGGCCAGCGCAAGAACGTGCAGGCGCTGCGCGAGGGCCGGCCGGTCGATCCGGTGCACGGCCAGCGCGGCAAGCAGCGCAGCGTGCACAACACCTACTTCACGCTGCCGGTGCTGTTCGCGATGCTGAGCAACCACTACAGCTTCACCTACACGCACAAGTACAACTGGATCGTGCTGCTGCTGATCATGCTCGGCGGCGCGGCGATCCGGCAGTTCTTCGTGGTGCGGCACCGCTTCAAGCTCGGCAATGCGCGCAACCCGCTGCCCTATGCGCTGATCGGCATCGTGGTGCTGGGCCTCACCATCGTGTGGATGAAGCCCGAACCCGCGGCCGCGCCCGCCGCCTCGGCACCGGCCGCACCCGGGGTGGCCTTCACCGACGTGCAGAAGGTGCTCGAACAGCGCTGCTACATGTGCCACGGCGCGGGCGTGCAGATGAAGAACGTGCGCGTCGATTCGCCCGAGCAGGTGGCCGCGCATGCGCAGGCCATCTACCAGCAGGTGGTGGTCACGAAGATCATGCCGATGAACAACGCGACCAGCATGACCGACGACGAACGTGCGCTCGTGGGCCGCTGGTTCCAAAGCGGCGCCAAGACGCAGTAGCCGCCATAGACCGCGGTCAAGAGAGACGGGCCGCGGTTCGCCGCACAATCGCCCGATGGAGACAACGCAAGCCATGACTGCATCGACCCCGGCCCTCGGAACCGCACCCGATCCGCGCGAAGCCCCGCGCGCCTTCCTCGAACACCTCTACCGCGTCGCGGTGGACCGCGCGCTGCCGCTGTCCACGCTCGGCGCCCATCTGCCGAAGCCGCCCCGGGGCCGCACGCTGGTGCTCGGCGCGGGCAAGGCCGGCGCCTCGATGGTGCAGGCGCTCGAGGCGCTGTGGCCGGCCGATGCGCCGCTCTCGGGGCTGGTGGTGACGCGCTACGGCCACATCCCGCCGCGGCCCGAGGGCGTGCCGAGCCGGATCGAGATCGTCGAGGCCGCGCACCCCGTGCCCGACGCGGCCGGCCGCGCGGCCGCCGAGCGCATCCTCGCGCTGACCGAAGGCCTCACGGCCGACGACCTCGTGCTGTGCCTGATCTCGGGCGGCGGCTCCTCGTTGCTGGTGCTGCCGGCCGAGGGCCTGACGCTCGAGGACAAGCAGCGCATCAACAAGCAGCTGCTCGACAGCGGCGCCCACATCGGCGAGATGAACTGCGTGCGCAAGCACCTGTCGCGCATCAAGGGCGGACGGCTCGCGGCGGCCTGCGCGCCGGCGCGCGTGGTCACGCTCACCATCAGCGACGTGCCGGGCGACGACCCGGCCGTGATCGCGAGCGGCCCGACCGTGCCCGATGCCACCACCTGCGCCGACGCACTCGCGATCCTCGACCGCTACGGCATCGAGGTGCCCGCGCCGGTGCGTGCGCAGCTCGCGCGCGGCGAGCTCGAAACGCCCAAGCCCGACGATCCGGTGTTCGGGGGGCACGAGGTGCACCTGATCGCCACGCCGCAGCAGTCGCTCGAAGCCGCCGCCGCCGCGGCGCGCGCGGCCGGCCTCGACGCGCACGTGCTCAGCGACGAGATCGAGGGCGAATCGCGCGAGGTCGGCAAGGTGCATGCGGCGCTCGCGCGCGCGGTGGCCCAGCGCGGCCAGCCCTTCGCGCGGCCCTGCGTGCTGCTCTCGGGCGGCGAGACCACGGTCACGATCCGCCCGCGCCAGCCCGGCCAGGCCAAGGGCCGCGGCGGCCGGGCCGGCGAGCTCTGCATGGGGCTCGCGGGCGCGCTCATGGGACAGCCCGGCGTGTGGGCGCTGGCCGCCGACACCGACGGCATCGACGGCGTCGAGGACAACGCGGGCGCCTTCGTCACGCCCGACACGCTCGTGCGCGCCGCCGCCGCGGGCCGCAAGCTCTCGGACCACCTCGACCGCAACGATGCCTACGGCTTCTTCGACGCGATCGGCGACCTGTTCGTGACCGGGCCGACGAACACCAACGTGAACGACTTCCGCGCGCTGCTGATCCTCTGACCGCTCAGGCCTCGCGCCGAGCGGGGTCGGCCGACTCGGGTTAATCTACGGCCCTGGCGGCGGTTTTGCCGTCGCCACGCGCACCGCGATGGTGCCGCGCCGCGATCCGGATTCCCATCCCCCCGTTTCGTTCCATCACCCAGTCCCGAAGGAAAAGCTCGTCATGACCGCCACCTACACCGACACCCGCCTGCTGATCGACAACGAATGGGTCGATGCCACGGGCGGCAAGACGCTGGACGTCGTGAACCCCGCCACCGGCAAGGCCATCGGCAAGGTGGCGCACGCCAGCATCGCCGACCTCGACCGCGCGCTCGCGGCCGCCCAGCGCGGCTTCGAGGCCTGGCGCAACACCCCCGCCAACGAACGCGCCGCCGTGATGCGCCGCGCCGCGGGCCTGATCCGCGAACGCGCGGGCGAGATCGCCAAGCTGCTCACGCAGGAACAGGGCAAGCCGCTCGCCGAAGCCAAGGGCGAGACGCTGGCCGCGGCCGACATCATCGAATGGTTCGCCGACGAAGGCCGCCGCGTCTACGGCCGTATCGTGCCCTCGCGCAACCTGGCGGCGCAGCAGCTCGTGATCAAGGAGCCGCTCGGCCCGGTCGCCGCGTTCACGCCCTGGAACTTCCCGATCAACCAGGTGGTGCGCAAGCTCGGCGCCGCGCTGGCCACCGGCTGCTCCTTCCTCGTGAAGGCGCCCGAAGAGACGCCCGCATCGCCGGCCGAACTGCTGCGCGCCTTCGTCGACGCCGGCATTCCGCCCGGCACCGTGGGCCTGGTATTCGGCAACCCGGCCGAGATCTCGAACTACCTGATCGCGCACCCGATCATCCGCAAGGTCACCTTCACCGGCTCCACCCCCGTGGGCAAGCAGCTCGCGGCACTGGCCGGCGCGCACATGAAGCGCGTGACGATGGAGCTCGGCGGCCATGCGCCCGTGATCGTGGCCGAAGATGCCGACGTGGCCCTGGCCGCCAAGGCCGCCGGCGCCGCCAAGTTCCGCAACGCGGGCCAGGTCTGCATCTCGCCGACGCGCTTCCTGGTGCACAACAGCATCCGCGAGGAGTTCGCGAAGGCGATGGTCAAGCACGCCGAAAGCCTCAAGCTCGGCGACGGCCTGGCCGAAGGCACGACGCTGGGCCCGCTCGCCAATGCGCGCCGCCTGACGGCGATGGCGCATGTGCTGGAAGACGCACGCAAGAAGGGCGCGACGGTCGCGACGGGCGGTGAACGGGTCGGCGATTCGGGCAACTTCTTCGCGCCCACGGTGCTGACCGACGTGCCGCTCGAGGCCGACGTGTTCAACAACGAGCCCTTCGGCCCGATCGCCGCGATCCGCGGGTTCGACACGCTCGACGAAGCGATCGCCGAAGCCAACCGCCTGCCTTTCGGCCTGGCCGGCTACGCCTTCACCAAGTCGATCAAGAACGCGCACCTGCTGAGCCAGAAGCTCGAGCTCGGCATGCTCTGGATCAACCAGCCCGCCACCCCGTCGCCCGAGATGCCCTTCGGCGGCGTGAAGGATTCGGGCTACGGCTCGGAAGGCGGGCCCGAGGCGCTCGAGGCCTACCTCAACACCAAGGCGGTGTCGATTCTGGGCGTTTGAGTTTTTTGAGTCTTTTTCCAAGGGGTGTGGGAGGGTTCCTGCACCCCTTTTGTTTTTCGGGGTGCGTGCACAGGGCACCGGGTACTCCCCTCCGCGAATGTCCCCCGCCTTCGGCTCCTCCTTTATTTCGCTGCGGGGAGCACCCGGTGCCCTGTGCACGATGGGCGCGGCGCTTGTTCGGGCGGTTCGAGCGCTGCGCTCTCGATCCCGTCGATGGGGTGCCTTGCGCAGCGAAATAAAGGAGGAGGCCGCAGGCCGGGGGACATTCGCGGAGCAAGGTACCCCGTCGGCGGGATCGCACCCCGAAAAGCGGAACCGCAAGAACGAACAATCGGATGCGCCTCACTGCCACCCGTACCGCCGCGCATACCACCCCTTCACGCCCTGCACCAGCGCCGCATAGCCGCCGAGCATCAGCGCAAGCCATGGAAAGTACCGGAGCGGCAGCGCCTGCAGCTTGAAGTCGTGTCCCAGCGCGCTCATCGGCAGCCAGAGGCCCAATGCCGCGATCGCGCCACCCGTCGCGAGCAGCGGCCAGGCCGCGCGGCTCTGCAGGAAGGGGATCCTGCGCGTGCGGATCAGGTGCACCACCAGCATCTGCGACAGCAGTCCCTCGACGAACCAGCCCGACTGGAAGAGCGTCTGCTGCGCCGCCGAGTCGGCATGGAACACGAACCACATCACGCCGTAGGTCAGCACGTCGAACACCGAACTCAGCGGCCCGAAGAACAGCATGAAGCGGCCCAGGTCGGCCGGGTTCCAGCGCTGCGGCGCCGCCAGGAACTCCGCGTCCACGAGGTCGAAAGGGATCGCGATCTGCGACACGTCGTAGAGCAGGTTCTGCACCAGCAGCTGGAGCGGCAGCATCGGCAGAAAGGGCAGGAAGGCGCTCGCCACCAGCACCGAGAACACGTTGCCGAAGTTCGAGCTCGCCGTGAGCTTGATGTACTTGAGCATGTTGGCGAAGGTGCGCCGGCCCTCGACCACGCCCTGTTCGAGCACCATCAGGCTCTTCTCGAGCAGGATGATGTCGGCCGAGGCCTTGGCGATGTCGGCCGCGCCGTCCACCGAGATGCCGACGTCGGCCGCCCGCAGCGCCGGCGCGTCGTTGATGCCGTCGCCCAGGAAACCCACCACGTGGCCGTTCGCGCGCAGCGCCTGCACGATGCGCTCCTTGTGCGCGGGCGTGAGCCTGGCGAACACCTGGTGCTCCTCGACCACCACGCGCAGCCCGGCATCGTCGAGCGCCTCGATCTCCGGGCCGGCCACGATGCGGCCGACCGGCAGGCCCACCTGTGCGCAGACCTCGCGCGTGACCAGCGCGTTGTCGCCCGTGAGCACCTTCACCGCCACGCCCTGGCCGGCCAGCGCACGCAGCGCGGGCGCGGTGGATGCCTTCGGCGGATCGAGGAAGGCCAGGTAGCCGAGCAGCGTGAGCCCGGACTCGTCGGCCACGCCGTAGGTCGCCTTGCACGCGTCGGCATTGCCGAAGCGGCGGCTCGCCACCGCCACCACGCGCAGGCCCTGCGCATTCAGTTCCGCGGCCGCGCGATGGATTTGCGCGAGCCGTTCGGCGTCGAGCGGCAGCACCTCGGCGCCGCGTTGGACGGCATTGCACGCCGACAGCACTTCCTCCAGCGCGCCCTTGCAGATCAGCAGGTGCCCGGAGCCGTCGTGGCCGCGCTGCGCTTCCTCGGCCACCGCCACCGACATGCGGCGGCGCGAGAAGTCGAACGGCACCTCGTCGACCTTGCGCCACGCCGCCGAAAGCCGCGCCTGCAGGTCGGCATGGCCGAGCACGGCCTGGTCGAGCAGATTCTTCAGCCCCGTCTGGTGGAAGCTGTTGAGCCAGGCGAGATGCAGCACCGCGTCGGAAGCCTCGCCCCAGGCGTCGACATGGCGTTCGAGCACGATGCGGTCCTCGGTCAGCGTCCCGGTCTTGTCGGTGCACAGCACGTCCATCGCGCCGAAGTTGTGGATCGCCTCGAGCTTCTTCACGATCACCTGGCGCCGCGACATCACGAGCGCGCCCTTGGCGAGCGTGGCGGTCACGATCATCGGCAGCATCTCCGGCGTGAGGCCGACCGCGATCGAGAGCGCGAAGAGCGCGGCCTGCCACCAGTCGCCCTTGGTGAAGCCGTTGATCAGCAGCACCAGCGGCGCCATCACGAGCATGAAGCGGATCAGCACCCCGCTCACGCGGTCGATGCCGGCCTGGAAGGCGCTGGTGCCGCGGTCGGCGGCGGTCACGCGCTCGGCGAGCGCGCCGAACAGGGTGCGCGCGCCGGTGTGCACGATGAGGGCGGTCGCGGCGCCGCTGACCACGCTGGTGCCCATGAAGACCAGGTTGTCGCGTTCGAGCACGCCGGCCTCGCGCGCGTCGCTGCGCGCGAACTTCTCGACCGGCATCGCCTCGCCCGTGAGCGCGGACTGGCTGACGAACAGGTCCTTCGCGGCGAGCAGGCGGGCGTCGGCCGGCACCATGTCGCCGGCCGAGAGCGCGACCACGTCGCCGGGCACGAGTTCGCGCAGCGGCCGTTCGACGCGCACCGCGCCGCCCCCGGTGGGCCGCAGCACCGTGGCGGTGTGGCTCACCATCGCCTGCAGCCGTTCGGCCGCGCGGTTCGAGCGCGATTCCTGCACGAAGCGCAGCACCGTCGACAGCAGCACCATGCTGCCGATGACGAGCGTCGCCTTCATGTCCCCGGTGGCGAAGGAGACCAGCGCGAGCACCGTGAGCAGCAGGTTGAAGGGATTGCGATAGCACTGCCACAGGTGCTGCCATCCCGAGGGCGGCTGCCCGTGGCGCACCTCGTTGCCGCCGACGCGCTCGCGCAGCGCCAGCGCCTGGGCTTCGGCCATGCCGTGCGGCGAGCTGCCGAACCGGTCGAGCAGCGCGAAGGCGTCGGCGCGCGAGGCCGCGACGAGCGCGGCCGAGAGGTCGTCGGGCATGCCGGCCGCGCGTTCGCGGGACAGCGGCGGATGGGCGGGATTCTTGTGGCGGGATGCCGCGGGGCGGCCGCTCGGGGCGGTCCGCACGAGGCGCTGCAGGCGTTCGCGGGTCATGACGGGGTTCTCCTTCGGGCGCCGGGGCCGCGAAGGATGAACCGCCCGCGGGCGTCAATCAGCCGGCGGGCGTCCTCCGCGGCGCGCGGCGCCGGGTCGTGGGACGGTCGATGGGATCAGGAAGCGAAGGGGGCGCGCTGCGGCGCCGGCGAGGGTCGGGGTCCATGGCGGCCTCCTGTCCTGCGGGTTCGGCGGTGATGGCGAGGCGCGGCCGCGGCTCAGCGCCGCGGGGTGCCGGCCGAGGGGTCGAGCAGCCGGAAGTAGCTGCGGATGCGCCGCGTGGTCCAGAGCGCGGCGGCCTGGTCCAGCGTGTCGTCGATGGCGGGGGCCGCGGCACGCGGGCTCGCGTCCGCGCCATGCGCGCGCGGCTGCGCCTGCTGCACGCCCGCATGTTGCTGCTGCTGCTGGGGCCGTTGTGGCTGGCAAGGCTGGAACTGACGCATGGCAAGGCTCCTTCGCAGTGAAGGGCCTCGTGCGTGGGCACGCCGAATCGACCGACTGAAAAGATCAGCGACGAAGACGGCGGGAATCGGGAAGGGGAGAACCGCTGGCCTGAACGGCGAACGGGTCACGCTGCGTGCACGGCGGCCGCAGCGCGAGCAGGGAGCCTGCGCTAGGGGGCCGGATGTGTCACGCCTGCCGAGGCACGCGTCTTGTCACTGATCCAACTGGCACTGTCCACGCACGAGGCTCCGAAGTGAATATTTCCGGATTGTTGCACCGCGTCATCAGGTGCGTCAACCCTGAAGCCCTTCAGTCGGTGGTGCAGCGGAACAGCACGCCCGATTCCGCGGGCGCCCTGCCGAGCCACTTGGGCGAGGCGTTTCTTTCGCGGCAGTATTCGTCGGCCTGCACGTAGGTCGTGGCCCGCAGTGTGCCGTCGCGCTGCGGCACCACCTGGTTCGGGGGCACCGCGCAGCCGGTGAGGGCGGTGGCGGCGAGCAAAGCGAGCGGAGGGAGAAGGCGCCAGTTCATCGGCGCATTCTAAGGAGAGCCCGTTGTCCGCCGCCAACGCTCACCAGCGCACGCGCACGCCCAGCGAGGCATTGAGCGCGCTCTTCACGCGCGCGCCGCCGCCCGAGGCCCAGAGCTTGCCGAGCTCGGCGTACACCGCGGTGCGCTCGCCGACGGCCAGCGTCATGCCGCCCGCGAGCTCGGTGCTGGTCGCGCCGGTCTCGCTGCGGATTGCCGTGCTGCCGGCCAGGCTCAGGAACTGCGCCACGTCGGCACCGCCCGAGGCATGGAAGACGTTGAACCGCCCGTAGGGCTGCAGCCTGCCCGCGGCGGTCGCGATCTCGCCCTTGACGCGCACCCCCGCGCGCACGATCAGGCCGTCGTCGGGCGACTGCGCGATCCGTGCGCCGGAGATCGACGCGGCATCGAGGTCGAGGCGCTGGTGGATCAATTGCAGCTGCGGTTCCACGCGCCAGCCGCCGCCGAGCTCGAAGGCCTTGCCCACTTCCACCGACGCCAGCAGGCTCTCGCCCTTGCCCGAACTGCCGAAGCTCGCGACGGGCCGCGCGCCGTAGCGGTGCTGGCCGGCCTGCAGCACCGCGTCGGCATACCAGCCCTGGTCGCCGCGCCAGGTCGCGTAGGCGCCGAGGTAGCGGCTGCGCAGGTCGTTGCTGCCGACCGCCAGCCCCGCGAGGCCGCGCGCATCGCCGCTGACGCGGATGTCGCCTTCGAGCTGGCCGACATAGACGCCGGTGCGCCAGCGCGTGTCGGCCCAGAGGTCGGTGCCGGCCTGGAAGCCGTGCAGCCGTCCGTCGCTGCGCGCACCGACCGTGCCGCGCTGCGCGATGTCGATGTCGGCGCTGATGAGGCGGCCCCAGGCGCGGCGCCGGCGTTCGTCCATGCCGTCGGCGTTGCTGCTGCTGCCGCCGGCATCGTTGCGCGCGGCCGGCGGCGTGCCGGCGTCGTCGTCGGCGCCGCCGCGCAGCGCCAGGCTGCCGAGCATCGCGAGGTTGCCCTGGCGCAGCTGCTGCGGGAGCGCGGCATGGAGCGGCACCTCGACGCGGTAGGTCGGCAGCGGCGCCGCCCCGCCCGGGCTGCCGGGCAGGCTGGAGCGCAGGTACCAGTTCTCGCCCGCGCCGTTGGCGTCCGCGGCGTACAGCCGGTATTCGTAGGCGCCGGCATCCACGTGGCCGCCGTCGAGCGCGAAGGCGTCCTTCGTGGTCTGCGCGGTGGTGGTGGCGCCGTTGCGGGCGCTGACCACCTCGATGCCGTCGCCCGAGGTCAGCGCGCCGAGGCCGCCGAGGTTCGCGATCCGCACCGTGGTGCGGCCGCTGGCCGTGGCGCCGGCGCCGTCGAGCACCAGCCGGTCCGACGGGTCGGCCGCGCCGAGCACCGTGCCGAGCCGCAGCACGCCGTTGCTGCCCGTGTAGGCGCCGCGCACCGTCAGCGTGGTGCCCGGCGCGCTGCCGACCAGCGACACCGTGCCCGCATTGGCGAGCGCGCCCACCGTCTGGCTGAAGCCCGCGAGGTCGAGCGTGGCGCCGGCCGACACGCCGTGCGCCGACTTCGCGCTCAGCACGTTGGCCGCGCCCGCGCTCAGCGTGCCCGCGGCCACCTGCGTGGCGCCCGCGTGGCTGCTCGCGCCGGTCAGCGTGAAGTTGCCGCTGCCCTGCTTCAGCAGGCCGCCCGCGCCGCCGATGGTGCCGCCGAAGGTGCTGCTGCTGTCGTCGCCGCCGGTCGAGAGCGTGGCGCTGCCGAGCCGGAGTTCGCCGCCCGCGCTGCCCCCGCCCGCGAGCGAGCCGATGGTCTGGTCGAAGCCGTTCAGGTCCAGCGCGGCACCCGCGCGGTCGGCGAGCGTGACGCGTGCGGAAGAGGGCAGCACCGCGGCCGCGCCCATGCGCAGCGTGCCGGCCGCCACCGTGGTCGCGCCGGTGTAGCTGCTCGCGCCCGCGAGCGTCAGCGTGCCTTCGCCCGACTTGCGCAGCGCGCCGCCGCCCGAGAGCGCGCCGCCTGCGGCCAGGTTCAGGCCCGCGTCCACCACCTCGATCTCCCCGCCGGCCGCGCCGATGTCGATGCCGCGCGTGGTACCGGTGAAGCCCGTGCCCGTGACCTGCAGGCGCCCGCCGTCGAGCGCGATGCCGCCACCGGCCGCGCCGAGGTTGGCATCGGCCGAGACCGAGAGCGTGCCCGCCTGCACGGCCGTGCCGCCGGTGTAGCCGTTGGTGCCGCCGAGCACCAGCGTGCCCGCGCCCGTCTTGACCAGGCCCGCGCTGCCTGCGACGGCGTTGCCGATGGTGGCGACGTAGCCCGCCGAGCCCGCGCCGCCATCGCCCACGCGCACCTCGGCCCGCGCACCGCCGCCCGTGCCCACGAGCGTGAGCGCATCGCCGGCCAGCGTGTAGCCGCTGCTCGCGAACTGCATGCCCGTGGCCTGCACCGCGCCCGGGGTGTTGTCCACCGTCACCGTGCCGGCCGCGCCGCTGAAGACCGCGAAGCCCGGCTGCGGCTGCATCGGCACCGTGGCCGAGCCTGCGGCATCGGTCCATGCCGCTTCGGTGTTCGACCAGGTGCCGGTGCCGCCACCCGCCTGCGTGGGGCTCGCGAGGCCGTTCGCGTTCCAGAAGTTCAGCGTCATGCCGGTGGTGTTGACCAGCATGAAGCGCTTGTCCGCGCTGAGGTTCTGGATCGACAGCGTGGTGCCGGCGGGCATGCTGCCGAGCGCGAGCGTGCTGCCCGGCGCGAGCGTGCCGGCGTAGTCGATCAGCCGGTACACGCCGGGGCCGAAGCCGCTCGCGTCGGCCACGTCGAGCGTGGCGCCGGGCGTGATCGAGAGATTGCCGGCCACGCTCACGCTGTCGCTCTGGCCGGCGGTGCCGAAGTCGGCGCCCGGCGTGCCGAACTGGAAGTCGAGCCGGCTGCCCGCCAGCAGCGACATGTCGCCGCCGACGGCGAGCGTGCCCATCGCGCCGGCGCTGGCACCCGGGGCCAGCACGCCGCCGGATTCGACGACCACATCGCCGCCGACCCGCCCGCCACCCGCGAGCCGTCCGCCCGACTGCACCACGACGCTGCCGCCGCCGGTGGCACTGCCCGTGCCGTTGTTCGCCTGCAGCGTGCCGCCTGCCACCGTGATGCCGCCGAAGTAGGTGTTCGCGCCGGTGAGCGTCAGCGTGCCCGTGCCCGACTTGACGATGTCGCCGCCGCCGCTGAGCGTGCCGGTGAGCGTGAGGTCGTTCGCACCGCCGATGCCGAGGTCGGCATTGATCCGGATGTCGTTCGCCAGGCTCACGGCCGTGTTCGCCGCGAGCGCGCTGATCGCGCTGACGGTGACCGAACCCGTGCCGAGCGCCTGGTCGTTCCCCACGGTGAGCACGCCGCCGCCAAGGTTCAAGCCGCCGCCGAAGTCGTTGGCGCCGTTGAGCGTGAGCCCGGGCGCGCCGGCCACGCTGATGCCGCCCGCGCCGCTGATGCGGCCGTCGAGCGTCAGCGCGCCGCCGCTGCCGCCCGCGGCGAAGCGCAGCGTGCTGTCGAGCACCACGTCGTTGCCCAGCACCACGCCTGCGGCACCGGTCAGCGCGCCGAGGCCGCTGACCGTCAGCGCACCGCTGCCGAGCGCGCCGCTGGTCGCGACGTCGATCGTTCCGCCGTTCAGCACCGTGCCGCCCGTGTAGTTGTTGGCGCCAGCCAGCGCCAGGTTGCCGCTGCCGAGCGTCAGGCTGCCGCCGCCCGCGATCGGCCCGCCCAGCGTCAGCGTGCCCGTGCTGTGGACCGTGAGCGCGCTGCCGAGCTGCACCGGGTTGTTCAGCGTGCCCGTGAAAGGGGCGTTGAGCGACGCGGGGCCGCCCACGATGAAGAGCCCGCTGCCGAGCGAATTCGCGCTGCCCAACGTCAGGCCGCCGTCGTTGAGCACCAGGCCGCCGCTGAAGTTGTTGTTGCCGGCGAGCGTGAGCGTGCCGCCGCCGTTCTTGACCAGGCCGCCGTTGCCCGTGAGCGTGCCGCTCAGTGTGAGGCTGTTGTCGCCCTGCACGGTCAGGCCCGCCGCCAGGCTGATGTTCGGGCTCAGCGTGAGGCCGTCGACCGAGGGTTCGATCGCGCCGCCGTTCGCAGAAATCGCGGTGCCAAAAGCCCCCGCGTTGTTGAAGATGGCGAGGCCGCCGTTGAGCGAAGTGATGTCGCTCACCACCGCACCGTTGAGAACCCAGGTCCCGCTGTTGACGATCAGCCGCTCGAAGTTCAGGTAACGCGAGGCCGAGATGGTACTAACAGGCCCACCGGTGCCGGAACCCGGCGAGGTGGCGCTGTTCTGCAATACCAGCGCGTCGGAGCCGTCGCCCGCGTCGACCGTGCCCGTCGCTGCGAACTTGAGCTCGATGGAGGGCGTGGTCGGCGTGAACAGCGAGTACGCGGGCGCCGTCGGCGTCGAAGCTTCGAGTCTGGACCCGCTGACGGCGGTGAACGTGTCGTTGCCGTTGCCGAGCGACACGCTGCCGTTGATGGTGCCGTTGTTCAGGAATCTGTCGCCGTTCGAACTCTCGAACGCCATGCGGCCGATGATCGTTCCGTTGTTGGTGAAGTTGACCTCGCTGCCGCCGTACACCGCCGCCACGAGCGCGTCGGGCGCGGACCCGCCGGTCTCGATGAGGCTGTTGTTGACGATGGTGGTGCTGCCTTGGTTCGTCACCTGCAGGGCCATGCCCTCGAAGCCGTAGGAACCGCCGAACGTGCCCCGGATCGTCTGCTCGTTGCGTATGCTGACCGCGCCCCCCGTCGGGAAGCCCGGAAAGCCGATGGCGATGCCGCTTGCCTGCTGCGCACCGAAAGCGCCTGCGTCGATGATGCCGAAGTTGACCAGCCGCAGACCCGTCCCCTCCCAGATCAGGCTGTAGCTGGAGTTCGTCGCGCTCATCAGGGTGCCGGGCTGCACCGTGATGTCGAGGTTGTTCCCATACGCGTAGAAGTTGTTGGGATCGGCCTGCGACGTTGCCGTGCCCGTGCAGCTCACGGTCCCGCCATCGGGAGGTGGGTCCGGCGTGCAGGCCGCCAGCGCCTGCCCCCCCGTCCATTGCAGCGCGGCCGCGAGCACTGCGAGCATCGGCACGCTGCGGCGCACGGTGCTGCCCGACGCACTGCCGGTCTTGCGCGCCAGCTCGGAAGCCACGCAGGCACGGCCGAGCCGCCGGTCGATGATGACGCGGTAAATGCGGTTCACATTCCCTCCAAATGGTTAACTAATGATTATTTGGTAACGGAATGCTTGACGATAGGGCCCTAAAGCAAACATCCGGCGCGATGGCCGGATGTTTATTAATCCTTTGGTATTGATTTCCCAGCCTCTGGCGGCGCCTCGCACAGCGCCCGGATCTCCGCCGGTATCGGCACCGCCCGGATTCCGCCGCCCTCGCGCTTCGCCGCGAAGATGCGCACTTCCTCGCATTCGAGGATCAGGTCCTCGCCGCGCGTCACGCGGTAGGTCTGCACGAAGCTCTTCTCGCGCCATTCGGTGATGCGCACCGCCACCTGCAGCACGTCGCCGTAGCTCGCCGCCTTGACGAAGCGCGTGTGCGTGTCCACCAGCGGCGTGCCGATCACGCCGAGCGTCTTCGCGGTCTCTTCCCAGCGCGGCACGCCGCATTCGGCGAAGAAGTGGCGCGAGGCGGCGTCGATCCAGCGGAAGAAGTTGGGAAACCACACGATGCCGGCCGGATCGCAGTCGCCGAACTCGACGCGCACGGTGTACACGATGGTCCTGGGGTTGTCGTCGATGCTTGTCATCAGCCCATTCTCGTCGGCAGCCACAGCGCGATCACCGGGAAGGCGATCAGGATCACGAGCCGCACGATGTCGGTCACGATGAAGGGCAGCACGCCCTTGAAGATGGTGGTGAAGCTCACGTCCTTCACCACGCTCTTGATCACGAACACGTTCATGCCCACGGGCGGATGGATCAGGCCGAGCTCGACGGTCATCACGATGATCACGCCGAACCAGATCGGATCGAAGCCCAGGTGCACGATCACCGGGAAGATGATCGGCACGGTCAGGATGATCATCGCCATCGCGTCCATCAGGCAGCCGAGCAGCAGGTACATCAGCATGATCAGCGCGAGCACGCCGTAGCGGCCGATGCCCAGGCCCGTGAGGAACTCGGTGAGCTTCTGCGGGCTCTGCGTGATGGTGAGGAAGTAGCCGAACAGCAGCGCGCCGATCAGCACCGTGAACACCGCGGCCGCGGTGCGCGTGGCCGACAGCAGCGCCTCGCGGATCTTCGGCCCGTCGAGCTTGCGGCGCAGCACGCCGAGGATGAAGGCGCCGCTCGCGCCCACGCCGCCGGCCTCGGTGGGCGTGAAGAAGCCGCCGTAGAGCCCGCCGATCACGAACACGAACAGCACCAGCGGCGCCCACACGTTCTTCAGGTCCTTCACGCGCTCGGACCAGGGCTTGACCTCGCCGCCCGGCAGCCAGCCGGGGCGCGTCTTCACGATGACCGCGATCGTCAGCACGTACATCGCCATCGCGAGGATGCCGGGCACGATGCCGGCCATGAAGAGCTTGCCGATGTCCTGCTGCGTGAGGATCGCGTAGACCGCGAGCACGGTCGAGGGCGGGAGGATCGCGCCCAGCGTGCCGCCCGCGGCGATCACGCCGGTGGAGAACGACTGCGGGTAGTCGAAGCGCCGCATCTCGGGGTAGGCCACCGCGGAGAAGGTCGCGGCCGTGGCCACCGACGACCCGCAGATCGCCGCGAAGCCGCCGCAGGCCACCACCGTCGCCACGCCGAGGCCGCCGCGCAGGTGGCCGATCATCGAGTTCGCGGCCTTGAAGAGTTCGCGGCTCACGCCCGACACCGATACCAGCGCGCCCATCAGCATGAACATCGGGATCACGCCGAAGGTGTAGTCGGTCACGGTGCGCATCGAGGTCTGGCCCACGAGCTTGAGCGCCGGCCCGGGCCCGACGAGGTAGCTGTAGCCGGCCACGCCGACCAGCCCCATCGCCATGCCGACCGGCACGCGCAGCAGCATCAGCGCAAAGAGGGCGAAGAAGCCCAGGATCGCAACGGCATCGGGGCTCATTCGTCGGCCTTCTGTTCGGGATGGATCTCGTCGAGCTGCTCCGGATGGAAGATCAGCCGGTAGGTGCGGATCGCGATCAGCAGCACCGCGCACACGTCGCCGGCCCAGGCCACCGCGTAGAAGGGCCAGGTCGGGATGTTGAGGTCGTAGGTCAGCACGTTGTCGGCATAGGTGCCGCGCACCTTGTCGAACAGCATCGCCGTCTGCACCGCCACCACGAACAGCAGCACCAGCGTGGCGAACACGTCGATCACCCGCTTCATGCGCGGGCCGGCCGCGGTCCACACCAGGTCGACCGTGATGTGGCCGCCGCGGTAGCTGGTGGCCGCGATGCCCCAGAAGATCAGGATGCCCAGCAGCATGCGACCGAAGTCATAGGCGTCGGGGATCGAGGTGTCGAAGAACTTGCGCAGCACCACGGCCACGAAGATGTTGAGCGCGACGATCCCCACGAACATGGCGGCGAGCCATTCGATCGTGTTGATCGCGCGGTCCATGAGGCGGACGGACCGGGCGGCCATGGCTTCAGAGCGCCGACTTGTACTTGGCGAGGCTGGCCTTCAGCGCATCCATCACCGCCTTCGGGTCCTCGCCGGCCTTCTTCACGCCCTCGGCCCACTGCGCCTCGGCGGGCGCGGCCGCCTTGCGCCATTCGCCGAGCTGTTCGGGCGTGAGCTTGTAGACCTCGTGGCCCGGCAGCGCGGCCATCTTCGCGCGGCCGGCGAACTCGAAGTCGGCCCAGGGCGCGGCCACCTTCTGCGCCCATTCGCTGGTGCAGTGGTCGTCGATCACCTTCTTCTGCGCGGTGGACATCGCGTCGTACTTGCCCTTGTTCATGACCCAGACGAAGGGCGTGACGTAGAGCGGCGCATCCATGTGGTACTTGACCACCTTGTCGATGCCGAACAGGCCGATCGATCCCCAAGGGAAGGTGATGGCATCGGCCACGCCGCGCTCCAGCATGTCGCGCGACTCGGGCGCCGAGGCCTGCACGTTGGTGCCGCCCAGCGAGGTGATGAGCTGGCCCACGGTGCTCGTGGCGGGGCGCACCTTGGTGCCCTTGACGTCGGCGGGCACGCTGATCTTCTTGCGCGAATGGAAGGTGCCGGGGTCGTGCACGAAGGCGAAGCAGAACTTCACGTCCTTCATCTCCCTGGCCGCGTAGTTGCGGTACCAGGCGTCGATGGCCGCCGAGCCCTCCTTGCCGTTGGCGAACAGGAAGGGCAGAGAGGCGCCCGCCATGACCGGGAAGCGGCCCGGCTGGTAGCCCGGGTTCACGTAGGCGAAGTCGGCGATGCCGTCGCGCGCCATGTCGTAGTGGTCGAAGGCCTTGCCGAGCTGCTCCGAGGGGAACAGCACCGCGCCGATGCTGCCGTTGGAGGCCTTCTTGATGTCGTCGGCCCAGGCCTGCAGCGCGGGGTTCAGCGGATGCTGCGCGGGCACCCAGCTCGAGAGCTTGATCTGCACCGGCTTGTCCTGCGCCGTGGCGGCGGCGGGCACGGCGAGCGCGAGCGCCGCGCACAGGGCCGCCAGCGCATGGCGCGGGCGGAACGGGGAGGAATGGCGAGCGGTGTTCATGGGTCTCCTTCGTTGTGTTTTCTGAACTGTTTCGTCGATCTAGGCAGCCGCGCGGGCCGGGTGGATGGCGGCCGTCGCGGGTTCGTCGCGCCGGCGCGGCTCGGGCCGGTCGACGTGGCGCGGCCCGAGTTCGTCGACATGGCTGGCGCCGAGCAGCGTCATCGTGCGTTCGGCTTCCTGCGCCAGCGTCTGCAGCACCGCGAGCGCGCCGCCTTCGCCGCCGCTTGCGAGGCCGAACAACGGCGCGCGCCCGACCAGTGCCGCGCGCGCGCCGAGCGCCAGCGCCTTCACGACGTCGCTGCCGCGGCGCACGCCACCGTCCACGAGCACGGGAATGCGGCCCTCGACGGCATCGAGGATCGCGGGCAGCGCGGCAATGGCGGCGGGCGCCGCGTCGAGCTGGCGTCCGCCATGGTTGGAGACCACGATGCCGTCCGCGCCGTGGCGCAGGGCGCGCAGCGCGTCCTGCGCGCCGAGCAGCCCCTTGATCAGCAGCGGCCCGTCCCAGAGGCGGCGCAGCCAGCCGAGGCTTTCCCAGGTGAGCGAGCGGTCCATCGTGCGCGAGAGCAGCGCGGCCTGCGCCTGCGCGGAGACCGGCGCGCCGTCGTCGGGCAGCAGGTTCACGAACTGCGGCGCACCGCCGCGCGCCTGCCGCAGCAGCCAGGCGGGATGGCACGCCATGTCGAGCAGCGTGCCCGGCGTGAGGCGCATCGGGACGCGGAAGCCGTGGCGCAGGTCGCGCTCGCGCAGCCCGCTCACGGGCACGTCGACCGTGAGCACCAGCGCCTCGAACTTCGCGGCGCGCGCGCGGCGCACGATGCGCTCGGCGATGGCGCGTTCGCCCATCACGTAGAGCTGCATCCACAGCATGGCGTCGGGCGCCGCCGCGCGCACCTCCTCGATGCGGGTGTTCGACGCGGTCGAGAGGATGAAGGGAACGCCCGCGGAGCGGGCGGCACGCGCGAGCAGTGCGTCCGCGCGCGGACGCACCAGCCCCGCGAGCCCGATCGGTGCGACGGCGAAGGGCGCGCGCCAGCGGCGATCGAAGAGCTCGATGCCGATGTCCATCGAGCGGGTGTCGCGCAGGCACTCCGGGATCAGCGGCAGCGCCTCGAAGGCGTCGCGGTTGCGCTGCATGCAGCGCTCGTCCTCCGCGCCGCCGTCGAGATAGTCGAACACGAGGCGCGGCAGCAGCCGGCGCGCGCGGCGCCGGTGGTCGTTCACGTTGAGCAGGGTCATCGGCAGCGGCGCGGCCATCAGTCGGCGGCGATCCGGCGCTCGCGGATCAGCGCGCCGAAGCGCAGCGAATCGGCCGCGGCGCGCTGCTGGAAGGCGGCCGGCGAGCCGGGCAGCGCCTCGCCGCCGAGCGATGCGATGCGCTCCTGCACCGCCGGCAGCGCCAGCGCGCGGTTGATCTGGGTGTTGAGCTGCGCCACCACCTCCCCCGGCGTGCCCGCGGGCGCATAGAAGCCGAACACCGTGTCGGCGTCGAAGCCGCGCAGGCCGGCCTCGTCGAGCGTGGGCACGTCCGGGAACTGGGGCGAACGCTTGGGGCTGCCCACGGCCAGCAGCCGGAGCTTGCCCGCACGCACCTGCGCGAGCGCGATGCCGGGGTCGAAGGCATAGTCGATCTGGCCCGCGAGCAGGTCCTGCAGCGCGGGCGCGGCGCCGCGGTAGGGCACGTGCAGCGCGAACACGCCGGCCTGCGACTTGAACATCTCGCCGGCCAGGTGCGGCGAGCTGCCGTTGCCGGGCGAGCCGTAGGAGAGCTTGCCGGGATGGGCCTTCAGGTAGGAGATGAACTGCCCCACGTCGGCCGGCGGCAGCGTGGGCCGGGTGACCAGGAACACCAGCACGCGCGCGGCGGCCGCCACCGGCACCAGGTCCTTGGCCGGGTCGAAGCTCATGCGCGCATACAGGTGCGGGTTCACCGACACCATGCCGCCCGAACTCATCAGCAGCGTGTAGCCGTCGGCCGGCGCGCGCGCCACGACCTCGCCGCCGACGTTGCCGTTGGCGCCGCCGCGGTTCTCGATCACCACCGGCTGCTTGAGCAGCTCCTGCAGTGGCTGCGACACGGCGCGCGCGATCTGGTCGGCGGCGCCGCCGGCGGGGAAGTTGACGATCACCTTGATCGGCCTGGAGGGCCAGTCGGCGGCATGCGCCGGCGCCAGCAGCGCGGCGGCGGCCAGCCACGGCAGGCCGAGGCGCCGCAGCAGGGAAGCGGGGTTGAACATCGCGTGTCTCCTTTGTCCTTGATTCGAGGGGTCAGGCCAGGTCAGGCCTTGACCGGCGGCGGGCGCTTCATCCAGCGGATGGGCTGCGCCTGCACCGGCCGCGGCGCGGCGCCGTGGCGCACCAGTGCCGCATCGAGCGCCTTGCCGCCTTCGTCCGCGAGCGCGGCTTCGCGGGCCGCGGCGATCGCCTCGGCGCGCGCCGGCGCCGGCAGGCCCGAGCGGACCGCGAGTTCGTCGATCACATGCAGCAGGTTGTGCTTGCCGCGCTCGTTGGTGCTGCCGTAGCCCTTGATGAGCCGACCGCACAGCGCGAGCTCGCGGCCCAGCGCCCAGCCTTCGCGCGTGCCGCGCTCCACGGCCGCGAGCCAGCGCTCGATCAGCGCCTGCTCGTCGGCGAAGCGGCTGCCGCGGCGGCGCAGCCACTTGAGCGAGGCCAGCAGGCGCAGCGCACCCATGCCGGCGATCGAGTGGCTGCCCACCTGCAGCGGCAGCGCCCAGGGTTCGCGGCCGCGCGCCTGGCGCCTGCGGTCCCAGCCCGTCACGCGGCGCGCGAGCGAAGGCGGCAGCAGCGCCGCGAACTCGGCCGAGCCGGGCTTGAAGTGGTCGTAGACCTTCACGATGTCTTCCTCGCCCGCGCGCACCTCGGCGCGCACGCGCTCGGCGCGGCTGGCGCGGGCCTTCAGCGCGGCCACGCGCACGATGTCGTCGAAGGCCATCCACAGCGCGAGCCAGCGCGCCGTCTCGCGCGTGATCGCAAAGCCTTGCGCGCCGGAGGGATCGGCCGCGCGCTCGGCCTCGAGCACCTTCGCGAGCCGATCGGCATAAAGCGCGGCATAGGCGGCGTCCTGGTAGTCGGCGACGCGCGCATGGCCGAGCGCGAGCATGTCGTGCACGGCCGGCGGAAAGCGCTGCGCGAGTGCGGCGGGCAGGGCGCGTGGTGGCGGCGGTGCATCGCTGCCGTCCGCCGCCAGCACGCCGCTGACGAACGCGGCCTGCGCACGCGGCGCATGCACCGCATCGAAGGCGGCCGCGAAGCCGCGCAGGCTGGCCGCGGCCATCCTGCCGAGCTTCTCGGGCGCGGCCGCCTTGCCGCCGCCGCGCACCACCTGCTCGTAGGCCTCGCGCGGAAACGGAAACAGGCCGCTGCCCGCGACGGCGCCGAGCATCACCGCGCTCACCACCGTGCCGGCCTCGCGCGCGACCGCGTTCATGTCGAACACATGGTGCTCGCGGCTGAAGGCCTTGACCACGTCGAGCAGGCGCTGCGCATCGGCGCGGCCGTCGCCGGGTTCCATGCGCTCGGCTGTGGTGAAGACGCGCGCCGACGAGCTGATGACCAGCGTGCGCTGCGGCGCGCTCATGCCGTTGCCGATCTGGCGCGCGGTCTCGAGCAGTTCCGAGGACACGATCGCGTCGAGCGCGCCCGGCACCGGACTCAGGCTGAACACCGGGCGCCGGCCGCCGAGCTGCGCGAGCGGCACCGGGAACACCTCGATGTAGTAGGTGGTGGCGCCGGTGCGCTGCGCGACGCCGGGGATGGAGGTGCTCTGGGCCGCGTAGCCCGCGTGGCGCGCGGTCTCGACCAGCCATTCGGTGAGCACGCCGCCGCCTTCGCCGCCGAGGGCGCAGACGAGCAGGGTGAGGGGTTGGGTGTGGTTCATGGTCGATGACTCGTCATGCGGGTTGCAGCGCGCGCACGACCGCGCCGCGCAGGCCATGCAGCAGCCGCTCGTGCCACTTCGGGTTCTGCACCACCTCGGCGCGGTAGAAGCTCGGGCACAGCGTGGCCGCGTGCGCATTGGCGCCGCACAGGCCGCAGCCCACGCAGCCGTCGATCACGGTCGCGACGGGATCGACCTTGAGCGGGTCGGGGTTGTCCTTGAGCGTGAGCGTGGGGCAGCCCGAGAGCCGGATGCAGGCGTGGTCGCCGTTGCACACGTCCTCGTCCACGCCGTACTTCACGCGCACCACGCGCTCGCCCTGCTTCAGCAGGCTCGCGAGCCAGGGCTTGATGCGGCGCTGGCGCTCGAGCTGGCACTCGCCCTCGGCGATCACCACCTTGAGGCCGTCGAAGTCGCTCGTGAGCGCCTCGGTCAGCGTGCGGCGCATGCGCTCCACGTCGTAGGTGGTGACGGTGCGCAGCCACTGCACGCCCAGGCCCTTGAGCGTGGACTCGATGGTCTGGTTCTTGTCGACCAGGCTCTGCTGCTTGTCGACGGCGCGCTCCTTCACCTCGTCGTCGGGCGTGGAGATGATGTCCTGCGTGCCCGTGGCCGAGGTGTAGCCGTTCTTGAAGATCAGCAGCACCGCGTCGTCGCCGTTGAAGAGCGCGCTCTGCACCCCGGTGAGCAGGCCGTTGTGCCAGAAGCCGCCGTCGCCCATGATCGAGAGCGTGCGCCGGTTCATCATCGGCGCCACGCCCGCGCGGCTCGCGAGGCTCATGCCGTAGCCGAGGATCGAGTGCCCCATCGAGAAGGGCTCGAAGGTGCCGAAGGCATGGCAGCCGATGTCGGCAGCGATGTGCACCGGCCCGGTCTGCTGCTGCGCCAGCTTGAGCGCCGAGAACACCGGCCGCTCGGGGCAGCCGACGCAGAAGCTCGGCGGCCGCGTGGGCAGCGGCGCGTCGAGCCGGCGCGCCACGGCCTCGCGACGCTCGCGGTTGCCGGCGAGCCAGGCCTGGGCCGACGAGGTCGCCTCGGTCGCGCCGATGTAGCGCGCGGCGAAGGCGCCGATGCCGCCCGAGAGCACCTCCACGCCGTACTCGCCCGCGGCGGGCAGCATGTCCTTGCCGTGCAGCGGCGTCTGGATGTCGCGCCGCCGCAGCAGGGTCGCGATGTCCTGCTCGATGTACTCGGGCTGGCCTTCCTCCACCACCAGCACCGCGCGCTTGCCCACGCAGAACTCGGCCACCTGCTCGGGCACCAGCGGGAAGGTGACGTTGAGCACCAGGATCGGGATCTCGCTCTCGCCGAAGGCATCGGCCAGCCCCTGCTGCTGCAGGCTGCGGATCAGCGCGTTGTAGAGCCCGCCCTGCACCACGATGCCGAGGTCCGCGTGGCCCCGGCCCGGCATCAGCTCGTTGAGCCCGTGCGCGGCGATGTGGGCGCGCGCGGCTGGAATGCGCGCCTCGCCCTTGAGCTTCTCGTGGCGGAAGGTCACGGGCGGATGCGCGAGCCGCATGTAGTCGAAGCCCGCGGGCTCGGTCATCAGCGCGCGCGTGGAGATGGCGGGCGCGACGTTGTCCTTGCATTCGAAGCTGCCGCGCACGTGGCAGGTCCGGATGCGCAGTTCCATCAGGCAGGGCATGTTCGAGGCTTCCGACAGCCGGAAGCCTTCCTCCACCATACGCACCATCACGCCCAGGTCGGGCCGCGGGTCGAGCAGGCACATGCTCGACTTCAGCGCATAGGCATGGGTGCGCTCCTGGATCACGCTCGCGCCTTCGCCGTAGTCCTCGCCCACCACGATCAGCACGCCGCCCGTGACGCCCGGTGACGAGAGGTTCGACAGCGCATCGGCCGCCACGTTGGTGCCGACGATGGACTTCCAGGTCACGGCGCCGCGCAGCGGATAGTGGATCGAGGCGCCGAGCATCGCGGCGGCCGAGGCTTCGTTCGAGCAGGCCTCGACGTGCACGCCGAGCTCCTCCATGTAGGCCTTGCCCTGCACCATCACGTCGAGCAGGTGCGAGACCGGTGCGCCCTGGTAGCCGCCCACGTAGGCCACGCCCGACTGCAGCAGGCCCTTGGTGATCGCGAGGATGCCCTCGCCGTGGAAGGTGTCGCCGGCGCCCAGGCGCAGCATCTGTACTTCCTTGCTGAATGAAACTTCCAAGAGAAACGGCTCCGTTGAGGTTGATCGATGGGATTCGTTGGATTCCGGCGTGCGTGGTCCCCGCGCCGCGCACCGCCGGCGTTGTTTTTCGCGTGCGTCTTCCTACCTGCCCGGCGGTTTCGCGGCGGCGCCCGGAAAGCGCGCCACGTAGTAGGCGAGGGTGTCGAGGTCCTCCGGTGGTATGCCGCCCAGGGCTTCGCTCATCGCCTGCGTGTAGCCCGCGCGCTTGCCCGAGCGGAAGCCGTGCAGGGTGGTCTTCAGGTAGTCCTCGCGCTGGTTCGCGATGCGCGGCACCTGCTGGCCGCCGCTCAGGTCGGCGCCGTGGCAGAGGGTGCAGCGGTGCGTCTGCGCGAGCGCCTGGCCGCGCGCCATGCGCGCCGCATCGGGCGGCTCGGCGGGCGCGGGGGCCGGCACGGGCGGCAGCGTGGCGATGTATTCCGAGAAGCCGCGCAGGTCCTCGTCCTTCATCGACTTGGCCACGGCCGACATCGCCTCGTTGTCGCGCCGGCCCTCGCGGAACAGGAACAGCTGCGTGATCGCATAGAACGAATGCTGGCCCGCGAGCACCGGCGTGCCGGCCATGTCGCTGCGCCCGTTGGCGCCGTGGCAGGTGGCGCACACGCTGGCGTAGCGCTGCGCGTAGCTGCCGCCGCCCGCCGCGGGCTGGGCCTGCGCGAGCGCCGCGAAAAGGGCGAAGGCCATGGCCGCGATCCGCTGCTTCATCGGCCGCCGGTGTAGCTGATGCGGTAGATCGCGCCCGCGTGATCGTCGCTCACGAGCATCGAGCCGTCCTTGAGCACGAGGAAGTCCACCGGCCGGCCGAGGTAGCTGTTGTTCTCGACGAAGCCCGTCATGAACGGCTCGACCTTCGCGCCGCCCTTGCCGTCGGGCCAGGCGACAGCGACGTCGGCGTACTTGAGGGTGCGGTTCCACGGGCCGTGGCGCGCGATGAACATCGCGCCGCGGTACTTGCTCGGGAACATCCTGCCCTTGTAGAAGGTCAGGCCCAGCGCGCCCGCATGCGGGCCGAGCAGCGCCGCGGGCTTGACGTAGTCGGCGCAGCTCTTGCCCCAGCCGAACTCGGGGTCGGCGATGTTGCCCTGGTGGCAGTACGGATAGCCGAAGTGCGGGTTCGAGCCCGTGAGCACGTTGAGCTCGTCGTTCGGCAAGTCCTCGCTGAACCAGTCGCGCCCGTTGTCGGTGAACCAGAGGTTGCCGGTCTTGGGATCGAAGTCGAAGCCCACCGTGTTGCGCACGCCGCGCGCGATGGTCTCGACGTTGCTGCCGTCGAGGTTCATGCGGAAGATGCGCGCATGCGCCTCGTCGGGGTCGCAGATGTTGCAGGGCGCGCCGACGGCGTAGTAGAGCTTGTCGTCGCGGATGCGCAGGTAGCGCCAGCTGTGGTCCTGGCCGCCCGGCAGCTTGTCGTTGAGCACCGCGGGCTCGCCGGGGTTGTCGAGCTTGTCCTCGATGTTGTCGTAGCGCCGGATCTGCTTGTGCGTGGCGAGGTAGAGCGCGCCCTTGTGGTATTCGATGCCGGTGGCGAACTCGGTCTTGTCGATCACGGTCTTCGGCTTGCGGTCGCCCTTCTCGGGGATGGCGTAGACCTTGTTGCCCACGAACAGCGTGCTCACGAACACCGTGCCCTTGTCGCCCTGGCGCAGCGCGCGTGCATCGAGCACGCCCGAGGCCCAGGTCTCGACCTTGAAGCCCGGCGGCAGCTTGAACTTGGCGGTGGGCAGCTGGTCGGGCGCGGTCGGGATCGGGAACGAGGGCACGGGCGCCATGCGCGTCGCGGCCTCGGTCTTGGGCCGGCCCTTGGCCCAGCCGGGTTCCTCGGCGGGCGGCTGCTGGGCCGAGGCGGCGGTGGCGGCACACAACAACAAAGCGGCGACGAGCGCCGCAGGCGGACGGAGTCTGGCCATCTCTTGTCTCCTTCTTCTCGTGGTGGGTCTTTTCGCCTGCCGTGGGTCGGCGACGGCGGCCAGTGTGCGGGCCGCGCGCGCCGCCATCAATAAAATGAGCGAGCTAAGTAATATGAATGGCATGCATATGGAGACGATGGACCTCAACCTGCTGCGGCTGTTCGACGCGGTCTACCGCGCGCGCAACGTGAGCCGCGCGGCCGAGGCGCTCGGCCTCACTCAGCCCGCCGCGAGCCACGGCCTGGGGCGGCTGCGGCTGCTGCTGAAGGACGCGCTCTTCACGCGCGCGCCCGGCGGCGTGGCGCCCACGCCGCGCGCCGAGCGGCTCGCGGCCGCGGTGCAGGCGGCGCTCAGCACGCTCGACGAAGCGCTGGCCGAGCCGGACCGCTTCGAGCCGCGCGCCTCGCGCAAGACCTTCCGCATCCACATGAGCGACATCGGCGAGGGCCGCTTCCTGCCGGCGCTGATGGCGCGGCTGGGCGAACTCGCGCCGGGCGTGCGGCTCGAGACGCTGCCGCTCGCGCCGGCGGAGATCGCGCCCGCGCTCGACAGCGGCCGCATCGACTTCGCCTTCGGCTTCCTGCCCAAGGTGCGCGACACGCAGCGCAAGCACCTGCTCAAGGACCGCTACATCGTGCTGCTGCGCAAGGGCCATCCCTTCGCGCGCGGGCGGCGCACCAGCCAGGCGCTGATCGAGGCGCTGCAGTCGCTCGAGTACGTGGCGGTCCGCACCCATGCCGAGACGCTGCGCATCCTGCAGCTGCTCAACCTCGAGGAGCGGGTGCGGCTCACCACCGAGCACTTCATGGTGCTGCCCGCGATCGTGCGCGCCACCGACCTCGCGGTGGTGATGCCGCGCAACATCGCGCGCGGCTTTGCCGAGGAGGGCGGCTATGCGATCGTCGAGCCGGCCTTTCCTCTGCGCGACTTCACGGTCTCGCTGCACTGGAGCAAGCGCTTCGAGGCCGATCCGGCGAACCGCTGGCTGCGGCAGGTGATCACCGAGCTGTTCTCGGAAGGTGCTTGAGGGCGGCCCGGGCGCGCCGAGCGTTCAGAATGGATGCGGCGCGCGAACGAAGCGCCGCCCGCCCCCATCCCAGCCTTCCCCCGGCGGGGGAAGGAGAAATACCGAAAGGCTCTTCTTACATGCCCGCACGCAACAGCTTCAAACACGCGCTCGCCGCGAAGATCCCGCAGATCGGCATCTGGTCGACGCTGCCCGACCCGTACATCAGCGAGCTGCTCGCGGGTGCGGGCTTCGACTGGATGCTGCTCGATGCCGAGCACACGCCCGGCGACCCGACCACGATGCTGCGCCAGCTGCAGGGCGTGCAGGCCGAGCGCGACCGGCCCACGAGCGCCGTGGTGCGCCCGCCGTGGAACGACCCCGTGCTGATCAAGCAGTACCTCGACATCGGTGCGCAGACGCTGCTGCTGCCCTTCGTGCAGACGCGCGAAGAAGCCGAGGCCGCGGTGGCCGCCACGCGCTATGCGCCGCACGGCATCCGCGGCATGGGCGGCACGGTGCGCGCGACGCGCTTCGGCCGCGACACGAGCTACGTGGCCGAAGCTGCGAACGAGATCTGCGTGCTGGTGCAGGTCGAGACCGCCGAGGCGCTCGAACAGCTCGAGGCGATCGCGAACGTCGACGGCGTGGACGGCGTCTTCATCGGCCCGGGCGACCTGTCGGCGAGCCTGGGCGTCCCGGGCCAGGTCAACCATCCGACGGTGCGCGCCGCCATCGACAAGGCGATCGCGCGCATCCTCGCCTGCGGCAAGGCGCCCGGCATCCTCATGAACGACGAGCCGCGTGCGCGCGAGCTGCTCGAGCTCGGCGCGCTGTTCGTCGCCGTGGCCAACGACCAGTTGCTGCTGCGCAGGACCGCCGACGAGGTGGCGGCGCGCTTCCGCCAGCGCGGCGCGCCGCCCGCGCCCTCCGCGCCGGCTGCACCGGCGACCTACTGAAACACCGCGCCAGGCCGCAAGGTCCGGCGCGCGGCGCCGATCAGGCGTAGGAGGCGCAGAGTTCGCCTTCGGCCTTCATCGCATCGAAGGCGCTGTAATCGGCCTGCCAGGCATTGCCGGCGCGCCGCGTCAGCGCTTCGAGTTCGGCCAGCGTGGCGGCGCCTTCCTGCTTCAGCTGCGCGGCGCATTGGCCGAGATCGGGGAAGTTCTGCAGCGCCTGCCACCACACCGCGCGGCCCGCGAGGAAGCCGTGCGCACCGGCCGCGTAGGCGTACTCCATCACGCGCACGAACTGCGGCGACGTGACGCCGGCCGAAAGCATCACCCACGGAATGCCCGCGGCCTTGCAGATCGCGCCCATCTGGTCGAACCAGCCCTGCGCAGCCAGGTGCGCGGCACCGCCGTCGCGCGCCGGCAAGGTGGCGCCGGGCAGCGGGCTTTCGAGCTTGAACAGGTCGACGCCGTATTCGGGCTTCGCGAATTCGCGCACGCTCTCGATCACGAGCTCGGGCATCTTCTCGGGCGATTCGATGTAGTCGACGGTGTGGCGCTCGCTCTTGGGAAACGGGTAGACCAGCAGTTCGAGCACCAGCGGGATGTCCCACCGGCGGCATTCCTCGCCGATGTTGCGCACGTAGTCCTTCTGGTGCGCAAGCACCTCGGGCTCGGCGTCGGGGCGGTACCAGGCGAGCACCTTCACGCCGTCGCCGCCGGCGCGCTTGATCTTCTCCACGCTCCAGTCGTCGATTGAATGCGAGAGCCGGCCGCCGGGCGTGTCGCGGAAGCGGTGGTCTTCGAGCGTGACGACGAGGCCGGTGTGCGCGGGCAGCTTCTGCAGCGCGGCGGGGAAGGCGTAGTTCGGGTCGAAGAGCATGGCGCTCGCATGGGCGCCGAGCGTGTCGACCAGCGTGCGCTTGACGGCCACCATGTCGGCAAAGCTCACCTCGGCCGGCGCGATGCCGCGCTTGGCGCCGATCAGCTGCGCGATCGGCGGGCGCTGGTCGAGCGCGACCATGGTGAAGTGGCCCTCGGGCGTGGCCATGCGGCGCATGCCCCATTTCTTGCCGAGGTGGAGGGGGGGCGTTGTCATGTGGAAATCACTCCTTGATGGAATCGACGAGGGACATCGCGGTGGCGAAGTCGGGCACCCCGGCGCGTCCGCCGGGTCGCGTGCACTTGAGGGCCGCCACCGCGGCGGAAAACTGGAACGCCCGCCGCACGGGCCAGCCGGCGCCGAGCGCGAAGGCGAAGGCGCCGTGGAAGACGTCGCCGGCACCGGTGGTGTCGACGGCCTCGACGGCGAAGGCGGGCAGGGCGTGCAGGCCGTCGTCGTCGGCCCAGCGCACGCCATGCTCGCCGAGCGTGACGGCCGCGAGCCGGCAGCCGCGCGAGCGCGCGAAGCGGAGCTGGTCGTCGACGCGCGAGGCATCGGCGGCATAGCCGGCGAGGCCGGGCTCGGAGAACACGGCGTGGTCGCAGTGCGGCAGCAGCATGTCGAACACGGCGGCGTCGGCGACGTCGCCGTCGAGCACGGTCGGAATGCCGCGTTCGTGCGCGGCACCGAAGAGGGCGAGCGCGCCCTCGGGCCAGCGCGGATCGGCGAGCACGGCGTCGGTGCCGGCCAGCGCGTCGAGCGGCAGCCAGGTGGGATCGGCCGGCAGGTCGGCGCCGCGGAAATTGACGATCATGCGTTCGCCGCGCGCATCGACCACGATGCCCGAGACGGAAGAACGTGCGCCGGCGAACAGGCGGAAGCGCGAGACGTCGACGCCGAGCGCGGTGAGCTGCGCCTTCATCTCGCGGCCCGCGCTGTCTTCGCCGGCACGCCCCCAGAACTGCACCGACGCACCGAGCTTCGCGGCGGCCGCAGCCGCATTGGCCGCCATGCCGCCGCCGCCTTCATGCAGATCGTTCGCGCGGGTCTTGCCGCCGCCGTGGGGCAGGGTGTCGACCTGCCAGGTGATGTCCAGTGCGGAGAGGCCGAGGCAGATGATGCGGGGGGTGGGGTGTTCTGTCGTCATCTTCTTCTCGTTTGCTGTCGTTCGGGGCGCTGTTGTTCGGGGCGCGTGCACAGGACACCGGGTACTCCCCTCCGCGAATGTCCCCCGCCTTCGGCTCCTCCTTTATTTCGCTGCGGGGAGCACCCGGTGCCCTGTGCACAGGGCACGCTCGTGGTTTGCGGCCGATCAACCAGTGCTCTGATCCGCTCCCGTCGATGGTGGGCTCCCCGCAGCGAAATAAAGGAGGAGGCCGCAGGCCGGGGGACATTCGCGGAGGGGAGCCCACCGTCGGCGGGAGCGCGCCCCGAAAGAGGTACACCACGTTCACGAAGAAGCGGGAAGCGGGCGTTCATCTCAGCCACCCAGCACCCCTCCGTCCTCGCGGTCGAACAGATGGCACTTGTCCATGTCGAACCCGAGCGTGACCGTGTCCTTCGGCCGTACATGCAGCTCGGGTGCGACGCGCGCCACATGGCGCTTGCCGGCGCGGTCGAAGTACACCAGCGTGTCGGAGCCCAGCGGCTCGACCACGCTCACCTGCACGCGCAGGCCCGGTGCGCCGGCCTCGCGCACCTGCATGTGCTCGGGCCGCACGCCGAGCACGGCCGGGCCCCGTGCGCCGGCAAAGCGCGCCGGCATCGGGAACAGCGTGTCGTCGTCCATGCGCAGGTTCGTGCCTTCGGCCCGTACTTCGAAGAAGTTCATCGTCGGCGAGCCGATGAAGCCCGCCACGAACTGGTTCGCGGGCGACTTGTAGACCTCTTCGGGCGTGCCGAACTGCTGCACCACGCCGGCCTTGAGCACCACGATGCGGTCGGCCATGGTCATGGCCTCGACCTGGTCGTGGGTGACGAAGATCATCGTGGTCTTGAGCTGCTGCGAGAGTGCCTTGATCTCGGTGCGCACCTCGCCGCGCAGCTTCGCGTCGAGGTTCGACAGCGGCTCGTCGAACAGGAACACCTTGGGATTGCGCACCATCGCGCGCCCCATCGCCACGCGCTGGCGCTGGCCGCCCGACAGCGCCTTGGGCTTGCGGTCGAGGTAAGGCTCGATGCGCAGCATGCCGGCGGCGCGGTCGACGCGGCGCGCGATCTCGTCCTTCGGCGTGTTGCGCATCTCCAGGCCGAAGCCCATGTTGTCGCGCACCGTCATGTGCGGATAGAGCGCGTAGTCCTGGAACACCATCGCGATGTCGCGCTGCGCCGGCGGCACGTCGTTCACGCGGGCGTCGCCGATGTAGAGGTCGCCGCCGTCGATCGGCTCCAGGCCCGCGATGATGCGCAGCAGCGTCGACTTGCCGCAGCCCGAGGGGCCGACGAAGACCACGAATTCCTCGTCGCGGATCTCGAGGTCGAGGGAGGGGATCACGGACACGTCGCCGAAGCGCTTGACCAGCCCGTTCATTCGAATGGATGCCATGCGTCGGTCGTCCTCAGGCAAAGGCCAGCAGCGGCTTGACCAGCTCGCCCGCGACGAAGCGGCCGAACATCTCGGGCAGTTGCTCGATGCCGAACTGCGCATCGACCAGCTGGCGATAGCGCGCCTTCTCGGCGCGCAGCAGTTCCACGTTGAGCGCGAAGTCGCTCTTCGGGAAGTAGAAGGTGCGCACCATGTAGAAGTCCTTGCGGCGGATCGCCTTGTTCTCCTGCACCGGCCAGGGCTTGTCGCTCTCGCCGATCAGGATCAGCACGCCGCGCGGCAGCACGATCTCCATGCCGAGGCTGCGCGCCGCATGCGCGCCGCTGCATTCGACGATGAGCTTGAAGCGCTTGCTCGCGTCGCCCACCGGATGCCGCTTCGCGCCGAAGGATTCGGCGAGCTGCAGCCGCTCCTCCTTCAGGTCGGACACGTACACGTCGGTGTAGCCGATGTTCTGCAGCGCGATCAGCGCGCCGATGCCCACCGGCCCCGCGCCGGTCACGAGCACCGGGCCGGTGGTCTCGGGCGGCACCAGTGGCTTCACGAAGCGGATGCCGTGCGCGGCGGTGCCGATGGTGTCGAGCAGCAGCGGCGCGAGCTCGTCCTCGATGTCGTCGGGCACCGGCAGCAGGCACTGCTCCGGCACCGTGAGGTATTCGGCGTAGCCGCCGGGGCGGTTCCAGCCCACGAGCACCGATTCGTTGAGGCACATCTGCGTGTCGCCCGCGCGGCACGATTCGCAGTGGCCGCAGTGCACCGGGATGTAGACCAGGCAGCGCCGGCCGTCGAGCGCGTGGCCCGGCTGCTGCACCACGCCGAAGATCTCGTGGCCCGGCGTGAAGCTCGCGCCGTTGAACCAAAGTTTGGTGTCGGAGCCGCACAGCGCGGTGCGGCGCACGCGCAGCAGCACCTCGCCCGCGCCCGCGACGGGCAGCGGCGCCTCGCCGATGGTGATGTTCCTGTCGCCGTGAAAGATGGCAGCTTGCATGTGGGAGGTCTCCTAACCCTTGACGGCGCCCATGGCCAAGCCCGAGACGAGCCGGCGCTGGACGATGAATGCGAGGACGAGCGGCGGCAGCGCGATCAGCGTGGCGGCCGCCATCAGCGCGCCCCAGTTCGACGCGCCTTCGCCGATGAAGTTGAACGAGGCCGCGATCAGCGTTTTGGTGTCGCCGTTCGACAGCACGAGCGCGAATAGGAAGTAGTTCCACGAGAACACGAACGACAGGATCGACGCCACCACCACGCCCGGCATGACCAGCGGCAGCGCGATGCGCCACAGGATGCGCGGCACGCTGCAGCCGTCGACCTGCGCGCTTTCGAGCACGCTGCGCGGGATGTTGTCGAAGAAGGGCAGCAGCACCCAGATGACGATGGGCATGGTGATCGCCGCATGCGTGAGGATCAGCGCCCAGTAGCTGCCGATCATCCCGGCCTCGCGGAACATCACGTACCACGGCAGCAGGAACAGCGTGCCGGGCGCCATGCGCGCGAGCAGCGTGACGGTGGCCGGCCAGGTGATGCGCGTCCAAGAGACCGCGAAGGCCGCCGGGATGCCGAGCAGCAGGCCGATCGCGGTCGAGCCCACGGTGATGACGGTGCTGTTCCAGACGTAGTGCAGGAACGGCGTGGTGCCGAACAGCGTGCGGTAGTTCTCCAGCGTGGGCGAGAAGAGCAGCTTGGGCGGGTAGGCCGTCACCTCGGCCGAGGGCTTGAAGGAGGAGAGCACCATCCATGCGATGGGCAGCAGGATCAGCATCGCCACGAAGGCGATCTGCAGCAGGTTGAGCCGTTGCACGAGCTTGTCGTTCATGACGGGTCGCCTCCGGTTCACCACGCCACGCGCTTGCGCGCCTGCGTGAGCACCATCACCGCGCCGAGCACGATGGCCGAGAGCGTGATCATCAGCGCGCTCGCATAGCCGATCTCGAACAGCTCGAAGCCCTTGCGGAAGCCGTAGATGTTGAGCGTGTTCGAGGCGTTGCCCGGCCCACCCTGGGTGGTGATGTAGATGATGTCGAAGAAGCGCAGCAGGTCCACGCTGCGCAGGATGGCGGCCGTGACCAGCGTCGGCATCAACAGCGGCAGCGTGATGCGCCAGAAGGTCTTCCAGCGCGAGGCGCCGTCGATCTGCGCCGCTTCGTAGACGTTGGGCGGCAGCGACTGCAGCCCGCCGAGCACGATCAGCGCGACGTAGGGCGTCCACTGCCAGGTGTCGATCATCGCGACCGTGGGGATCACCCAGGCCGGCGAGGCGAGCCAGTCGGAGCGCGGCAGGCCCGCGGCCTCGAGCAGGAAGTTGGCGGCGCCGATGGAGGGATCGAGCACCACCAGCCACATCATGCCGACCACCACGGGCGGCAGCACGAAGGGCGAGATCATCAGCGTGCGCACGATGCCCGAGAGCTTCTTGGAGCCGTGCAGCAGCAGCGCCACCCAGGTGCCGAGCACGAGCTGCAGCACCAGCGAGAGCACATAGAGCACCAGCGTGATCCGCAGCCCGTTCCAGAATTCGCCGTCGCCCGCCATCGCGGCGTAGTTGTGGCCCCAGTTGAAGCGCGGGCTGCCGCCGAAGCTGAACTCGTGCAGGCTGAACCACACGGTGTAGGCGAAGGGAAAGGCGATCATCGCGACCGTGAAGATCACGGCCGGCAGGGAGAGAAACGCGAGCTGGCCGCGCGTGCCGATCGATTGGCTCATGGGATCAGTTCTCCACTTGCGTGGTGTCCGCAGCCCGCGCCGGGAACACCGCGGAACCGGCTTCGCCGGGCCGCTGGTGTTGCCCCCTCGAGGGGGGAGTCGAGCTACACGAAGTGAGCGAGGGACGGGGGTGGGTCATGTCATCCTGCGAGAAAGCCGCCGTCGACGGCCAGAACGGTGCCGGTGACGTAGTGCGCCGCGGGCGAGGCCAGGAACACCGCGCTGCCGGCGATGTCGCCGGGCTGCGCCCACTGGCCGAGCGGAATGCGCGCGCGGATGCGTTCGTAGTGCGCCGTGTCCTGGCGGCCGGCCGCATTGATGGCGGTTTCGACGTAGCCCGGCGCGATCGCGTTCACGCGCACCTTCTTTTCGGCCCAGGCGAGCGCGAGCGACTTGGTCAGCATGACCACGCCGCCCTTGCTCGCGCAGTAGGCCGGAATGAAGGGCAGCGCGACGAAGGCGTTCATCGACGCCACGTTGACGATGCTGCCCTTGCTTCTTTCGAGCAGCGGCAGGCTCGCACTGCAGAGGCGGAAGGTGCCCGTGAGGTTGACGTCGAGCACGCGCTGGAAGGTGGCGAGCTCGAACTCCTTGAAGCGCGCCAGGATGCCGGCGCAGTTGACCAGCGTGTCGAGCCGGTCGAGTCCGCCGACGAAGGATGCGACCTGCGCATCGTCGGTCACGTCGAGCGTGCGCAGCTGCACGCCGGCCGTGCCCGCGAGCGAGCTCGCGGCGAGCGCGGCCTCGTCGACGCCTGTCGCGACCACCTCGCAGCCCATCGCGAGGAAGGCACGCGAGATCGCCGCGCCGATGTCCCCCGCGCCGCCGACCACCAGCACGCGGTGGCCTTCCTGAAAGTCGAACACGGCCATCGGGTCAGTCTTTGGCGATGAGCGCGTCGAGCTGCTTGTCCGCCGCGGCGCAGGCCTCGGCCGGGGACTTCTGGCCCAGCAGCAGCTCCTGCACCGCCTGGCCCACGTGGTCGCGCGAGGCGGGATTGGCGACGATCGGATAGCCCACCTCGGAGGTGCCGGTGCGTGCGAGTTCGTTCACTGCGGCGACCCATTCGGCGCGCACCGGCTGCTCGTCCGTCCAGGCCTTGTAGCCCGGCGACTTGGCCACGGCCGAGCGCGGCGGCGCCACGCCGTCGAGCGCGAGCCTGGCCTGCACCGCCGGGCTGGTGGCCCACTGCACGAAGTACCAGGCGGCTTCCTTGTTCTTGCTGTGCGCCGAGACCGACATGGTCCAGCCGATCACCGTCGGATGCGAGCCGCCGGGGCCGGCCGGCAGCACGGCGATCGCCGTGTCCTTCAGCCGCGCGCCGCCGTCCATCACGTTGCGCAGCTCGTTCGACGACTCGAAGGCCATCGCCGCCTTGCCGCCGCGGTAGAGCGAGGAGATCTGATAGAAGCTGTAGTTCACCACGCCGGGCGGGCCGTAGTCCTTCAGCAGCTTGGCGTAGAGCGCCATCGAGGCCTGGCCCTCCTTGCTGCACAGCTGCGACTTGCCGTCCTTCATGTACTGGCCGCCCATGTTGTGCAGGAACACGCTGTAGGTGAAGGGCAGGGCGGGCTTGAGGCCGCGCGAGACGAAGGGCGTGACGTCCGGCTCGCAGCTCTTGAGCTTGGCCGCGACGGCCTCCAGCTCCGGCAGGCTCCTGGGCAGCGACACGCCGCACTTCTGGAACAGGTCCTTGCGGTAGTAGAGCACCGGGCCCTCGACGTTCATCGGAATGCCGGTGAGCTGCTTCTCGTAGGTGGCGTCCTTGAGCATGCCGGCGCTCAGGTCGGCGAAGTCGTAGTCCGGAGCGGCGGCGGTCTTGACCAGCCCCGACAGGTCGGCATACCAGCCGGCCTTGGCGAACTGCATGCCCTCGCGCGAGGGCAGCGACATGAACACGTCGATCTCGTCGCTGCGCGAATTCATCACCGTGACGAGCCGCTGGCGCATCTGCTGCTCCTGGTAGGAGTCGACCTTGAGCTTCATGCCGGTCTGCTGCTCGAAGTCGTCCTTGTACTTGAGCAGCGCATTGGCCACCGGGTTGTTGTTGGCGAGGAAGGTGACGGTCTTGCCCTGGTGCTTCTTCCAGTCGAAGGCCTGGGCGAAGGCGGCGGTTCCGGTGCACGCAGCGGCCACGAGCAGGGCCATGGTGCGCAGGGCGGGGCGGCGGAAGGTTCGGTTCTTCATGCGCTTTGTCTCCTTGAATGACTTCGATGCGGCGGGCATGGGCGGCAGGCCATGTAACCGTTTACAGAATTCTCTGTATCAGGCCGCCGCGTGTCAACGTCCGAACGGCGCTTTGAGAGGCAAGTTTCTAGGGGATTTCCCCGAAACAGGCATGTAAACGGCTACGTACCGTTTCCTGTAAACTGTTTCATCATGAAGCCGAAATCCGTGGGAATCCGTGACGTCGCCAAGCACGTGGGCGTGTCCACGGCCTCGATCTCGCGCACGCTCAACAACCCCGATTCGGTCAGCCCCGACCTGCGCATGCGCATCGACGCGGCGATCGCCGAACTCGGCTACATCCCCGATGCCGCGGCACGCGCGCTCTCGTCGCGCCGCACGCGCACCATCGGGGCGATCATTCCCACGGTGGACAACGCGATGTTCGCGCGCGGCATCGAGGCGCTGCAGAGCTACCTCTCGCTGCAGGGCTACCTGCTGCTCCTGTCCACCAGCGGCTACGACCCCGAGACCGAGGCACGGCAGGCGCAGAACATGGCGAGCCGCGGCATCGACGGCCTGATCCTGCGCGGCGACACCCACACCGACGCGCTGCGCCGGCTGCTGGCCTCGCAGCGCATCCCCTTCGTGAACGTGGGCGTGTACCACCCCGACAAGCCCTATGCCTCCGTCGGCGGCAACAACGAGGCCGCCGCCTGGCGCGCCTGCCGCTACCTGATCGAACTCGGCCACACGCGCATCGGCATGGTCGCGGCCATTTCGTCGAACAACGACCGCGCGACCGCGCGCGTGGCCGGCGTGCGGCGCGCGCTCGCCGAAAGCGGGCTCGAACTGCGGCCCGAGTGGTACATCGAGGTGCCCTACCACCTCGACGACGCGCGCCAGGGCGCCCGCGCGCTGTTGTCCGCACCGCGCGGCGACTGGCCCACGGCCGTGGTCTGCGGCAACGACGTGATCGCCTACGGCGTGCTGCTCGAGGCCGAGCGCCGCGGCCTGCACGTTCCGGGCGACCTGTCGGTCATGGGCTTCGACGACCTCGAGTGGAGCCGCCACCTCCGCCCCAGCCTCACGACCATGCACGTGCCGACCGACGAGGTCTGGACCCGCGCGGGGGAGTACCTCGTCAAGTCGCTCGCGGGCAAGGCGGCGACGCTGCACCACGAAGTCGACGTGTCGCTCGTGGTGCGGGAGTCGACGGGGCGGCCGCGGGTGTGAGCCCTTCGGCTCGTGCGGGTTGTACCGCCCGCGCGGGTGTTTGGGGCGCGCTCCCGCCGACGGTGGGCTCCCCTCCGCGAATGTCCCCCGGCCTGCGGCCTCCTCCTTTATTTCGCTGCGGGGAGCCCACCATCGGCGGGAGCAAGCAGAGCACTGGTTGATCGGCCGCAAACCACGAGCGTGCCCCGTGCACAGGGCACCGGGTGCTCCCCGCAGCGAAATAAAGGAGGAGCCGAAGGCGGGGGACATTCGCGGAGGGGAGTACCCGGTGGCCTGTGCACGCGCCCTGAACGACAGCGCCCTAAACGACAGCGCCCCAATCGGACGCCGAAGGACAACCGCCAACCCGGGCTTGGCGCAAGAATTGCTCCCGTCACGACAGGGTTTCCCCCTAGGTCGCATACCCGCGCCCACATACGCAATATGGCTGCCGCGGTATGTGGTCCGCGGCGCAAGCCGCTAACGTCCGGGCATGGCCGAAAAACCCGGCCGCCCACGAGCCACCAAAGCATGAGCACAGAGCCCCGCAATCACAGCCAGCCCGTCCGCTTCTTCCATCGCGGCAAGGTCGTCGAGGTCGGCGGCGTCCATCCGACCCGTTCCGTGCTCGACTGGCTGCGCGAGGACGCGCACTGTACCGGCACCAAGGAAGGCTGCAACGAAGGCGACTGCGGCGCCTGCACCGTCGTCATCGGCGAGCTTGCCACCGACCCCGGCGCGCCCGATGCCGTCGGCGGCCTGCGGCTGCAGACCGTCAATGCCTGCATCCAGTTCCTGCCCACCCTGCACGGCAAGGCGCTGTTCACCGTCGAAGACCTCCAGGGCCAGTGCCCCAGCGTCAAGCCCGCCGAGGCCAAGCATCCCGTGCGGATGCTGCACCCCGTGCAGCAGGCCATGGTCGACTGCCACGGCTCGCAGTGCGGCTTCTGCACCCCCGGCTTCGTCATGTCGCTGTGGTCCGCCTACGAGCACCACCAGACCGGCGGCACCCGGCCCACCCGCCAGGAACTCGCCGACGAACTCTCGGGCAACCTGTGCCGCTGCACCGGCTACCGGCCCATCCTCGACGCCGGCCAGCGCATGTTCGACCTGCCGCCCGTGCGGCTCGACACCGCGCCCGTCGTCGCCGCGCTCACCGTGCTCCGGGCCGAGGCCCTCGACGACTATGCCGCGCCGCTCGGCGCGCGCATCGACCACTTCCATGCACCCCGCACGCTCGCCCAGCTTGCCGCCCTGCGCACGCAGAAGCCCGGCGCCCAGCTGCTCGCGGGCTCCACCGACGTCGGCCTCTGGGTCAACAAGCAGTTCCGCGACCTCGGCGACATCATCTACGTCGGCGACGTGGCCGAGCTCAAGACCGTCGAGGTCCGCGGCGACGCGCTCTACATCGGCGCCGGCGCCTCGCTCGAATCGGCCTTCGAGGCCCTCGTGCAACGCGTGCCCAGCCTTCAGGACGTGTGGCTGCGCTTCGCCTCGCCGCCGATCCGCCATGCCGGCACCATGGGCGGCAACGTCGCCAACGGCTCGCCCATCGGCGATTCGCCGCCGGTGCTGATGTCGCTCGACGCCGAGATCGAACTGCGCCGCGGCGACGCCGTGCGCCGCATGCCGCTTTGCGACTTCTACGTCGACTACATGAAGAACCGCCTCGAGCCCGGCGAGTTCGTGCAGGGCCTGTCTGTGCCGCTCGCCGCCATGCGGCGCCAGGTGCGCGCCTACAAGATCAGCAAGCGCTTCGACTGCGACATCTCGGCGCTGTGCGCGGGCTTCGCGCTCGAGCTCGAAGCCGACGGCCAGACCGTGAAGGCCGTGCGCCTCGCCTTCGGCGGCATGGCCGCGATCGTCAAGCGCGCCGCCAAGGCCGAGGCCGCGCTCGTCGGCAAGCCCTGGACCCAGGCCAGCGTCGACGCCGCCAAGCGCGCACTGGCCGAAGACTTCAAGCCGCTGAGCGACATGCGCGCCTCGGCCGACTACCGCATGCAGGTAGCGCAGAACCTGATCCAGCGCCTCTGGCTCGAAACCCGCGCCGACGATGCGCTGTCGATCGACGAGACCAGCGTGTGGAGCGTGATGCCGCACCGGAAAGCCGGACCTCCGAACGCAGAGGTCGCGAAGGTTCCGCAGAGCGCGCAGAAGGAAGACCAAAGGATTTGATTCCTTCTGCGACCTTTGCGTAGCTTTTGTATTTTTTCTGCGTTCGGCTGTCCGAATTGGAGTTCTGAATGAACAAGCCCCTCGACCCCCGCCTCCTGCAGCCCGCCGAGGCCTTCGCCGACTACCTGAAGAACACCGCCGCGCGCATCGACGTGGGCGCCGAGGCGCTCGCGCACGAGCAGGGTGCGCGCGTCGGCATCAGCCGGCCGCACGAGTCGGCGCACCTGCACGTGGCCGGCGAGGCCACCTACGTCGACGACATTCCCGAGGTCGCCGGCACGCTGCATTGCGCGCTCGGCCTCTCGCCCGCGGCCAACGGCCGGGTCACGGCGCTGTCGCTCGATGCGATCCGCGCCATGCCGGGCGTGGTGGCCGTGCTCACGGCCGACGACATTCCAGGCAGCAACGACTGCGGCTCGATCGTGCATGACGACCCGATCCTGCTGTCGGTGAAGGACGGCGGCGAGATCCGCTACCTGGGACAGCCGGTGTTCGCGGTGATCGCCGAGACGCGCGACGCCGCGCGCCGCGCCGCGGCCCGCGCGAAGGACGCGCTGAGCGTCGAGGCCGCGCCGCCCGTGCTCACGCCGCAGGAGGCCCATGCACGTGGCCAGTACGTGGTGCCGCCGATGCACATCGTGCGCAGCGGCGGCAGCGCCAACGAGGGCGACGAAGCCGCCGTGCGCGCGGCCATCGCTGCCGCGCCGCACCGCCACAAGGCCAGCTTCGAGGTCGGCGGCCAGGAGCAGTTCTACCTCGAAGGCCAGATCAGCTACGCCATTCCGAAGGAGGGCGGTGCGCTGCACGTGCACTGCTCCACCCAGCATCCGAGCGAGATGCAGCACCTGGTGGCGCATGCGCTGCACCTGCAGTCGAACGAAGTGCATGTGGAATGCCGGCGCATGGGCGGCGGCTTCGGCGGCAAGGAATCGCAGTCGGCGCTGTTCGCCTGCGTGGCTGCCGTCGCCGCGCGCAAGCTGCGCCGCCCGGTCAAGCTGCGGCTCGACCGCGACGACGACTTCATGATCACCGGCCGGCGCCACTGCTTCTGGTACGAGTACGAAGTGGGCTACGACGGCGAGGGCCGCATCCTCGGCGCCGAGATCACGATGGTCTCGCGCGCCGGCCACTCGGCCGACCTCTCGGGCCCGGTGATGACGCGGGCGCTGTGCCACTTCGACAACGCCTACTGGCTGCCCAACGTCGCGATGCACGGCTACTCGGGCCGCACCAACACCCAGAGCAACACCGCCTTCCGCGGCTTCGGCGGGCCGCAGGGCGCGATCGCGGTCGAGAACATCATGGACTCGGTGGCGCGCGCGCTCGGGCGCGATCCGCTCGACGTGCGGCGTGTCAACTTCTACGGCAAGACGGAGAACAACGTCACGCCCTACCGCCAGACCGTGACCGACAACATCGTGCACGAGCTCGTGGCCGAGCTCGAAGCCACGAGCGGCTACCGCGCGCGGCGCGAGGAGATCGCCGCCTTCAATGCCAAGAGCCCGGTGCTCAAGCGCGGCCTCGCGCTCGCGCCGCTGAAGTTCGGCATCTCGTTCAACGTCAAGCACTTCAACCAGGCCGGCGCGCTGGTGCATGTGTACACCGACGGCTCGATCCTCGTGAACCACGGCGGCACCGAGATGGGCCAGGGCCTCAACACCAAGGTGGCGCAGGTGGTGGCGCACGAGCTCGGCGTGAGCTTCGAGCGCGTGCGCGTCACGGCCACCGACACCACCAAGGTCGCCAACACCTCGGCCACCGCCGCCTCGACCGGCGCCGACCTCAACGGCAAGGCCGCGCAGGACGCCGCGCGCCAGATCCGCGAGCGCCTGGCCGAGAGCGCGGCCGAGCGCCACGGCGGCAAGGCCGGCGAGGTGCGCTTCGCCAACGACAAGGTCGAGGTCAACGGCCGCACGCTGGCCTTCAGCACCGTGGTGGGCGAGGCCTACCTCGACCGCAAGCAGCTCTGGTCCGACGGCTTCTACGCCACGCCGGGCCTGAGCTGGGACAAGGAGCGCATGCAGGGCCGCCCCTTCTACTACTACGCCTACGGCGCGGCCGTGAGCGAGGTGGTGGTGGACACGCTCACGGGCGAATGGAAGCTGCTGCGCGCCGACATCCTGCACGACGCGGGCAAGTCGCTGAACCCGGCGGTGGACATCGGCCAGGTCGAAGGCGCCTTCATCCAGGGCATGGGCTGGCTCACGACCGAGGAGCTGGTGTGGCATCCGCAGAGCGGCAAGCTCACCACCCACGCGCCGAGCACCTACAAGATCCCGACGGCCAACGACTGCCCGCCGGTGTTCAACGTGCGCCTGTTCGAAGGCCAGAACTTCGAGGACTCGATCCACCGCAGCAAGGCCGTGGGCGAGCCGCCGCTCCTGCTGCCGTTCTCGGTCTTCTTCGCGATCCGCGACGCGGTCTCTGCCGCGGGCGGCCACCGCATCGACCCGCCGCTCAGGGCGCCGGCCACGAGCGAGTCGATCCTGCGGGCGGTGACGGCCGTGCAGGCTGGCTGAGGCCGCGAAAGCGGACAGCCGAACGCAGAAGCCATACAAAAGTCACGCAGAAGTCGCAGAAGAAGAGCCTCAAGGATTTTTCATGTTCTTCTTTTGCGACTTCTGCGAAACCTTCGCGATCTCTGCGTTCGGCTGTCCGAACCCTCGCGGCGTATAACCGCCCGCATCGTCACTACCGTTCGAGCGGCCATGCGCGACCAGGCTCTTTTCGACAAGATCGATCTCCACCTCATCCGGGTGCTCCATACCGTGCTGACCGACCGCAGCGTCTCGCGTGCCGCCATCCGCCTGGGCATGTACCAGCCCGCGGTGTCGGCCGCGCTCAAGCGGCTGCGCGAGCTCTCGGGCGATCCGCTCCTGGTGCGATCGGGTTCGGGCATGGTGCCGACCGATGCGGGGCTGCGCATGATCGAGCCGGCCGCGAGCATCCTGCGCGCGGCCGAGATGCTGTTCTCCGACGCGCGCGGCTTCGAGCCGCAGACCGCGGCCACCACCTTCCGCATCGCCGCGAGCGACTACATGGACCCGCTGTTCCTGCCGCTGGTCGTGGCGCAGGTCAAGCGCGAGGCGCCGATGTGCCACATCGAGATCCATCCGCTGTCGCCCGATTCGGACTACCACGGCCACCTGTCGCTCGGCCAGGTCGACCTGGTGATCGGCAACTGGCTGAAGCCGCCCGAGGACCTGCACATGGCGCGGCTCTTCGGCGACGAGGTGGTGTCGCTCGTGAACCAGGACCATCCCGCGGTGCGCCGCGGCTGGGACCTGGAGACATGGCTCGCGGCCGAGCACATCGCGCCCACGCCGATGCATCCGGGCGGGCGCGGCATCATCGACCAGATGCTCGACGAGCTCGGCCGGCAGCGCAACATCACGGCGCGCTGCGCGCACTTCGGGCTGATACCGGACATGGTGGCTTCGAGCCTGCTGGTGCTGACCACCGGGCGCCAGTACTGCGAGCGCTTCGCCGCGCGGCTGCCGGTGAAGATCCTCGACTGCCCGGTGGCGCTGCCGCGGCTCATGTACTACCAGCTCTGGCACGAGCGCACCCATTCCTCAAGTTCCGCGCGCTGGCTGCGCGACTGCATCAAGGGCGTGGCCGCGTCGCTGCGGCCCGTGCCCGCCGCTGCTGCCGCCGATCCGCCCTGAAGTCCCCGGCCGCGCTGGCGCCGCGGCCGAAGGGACAACGATGAACGAACCGCCACATACAACAGCTGGAGACAAGCGAAATGAACAGGTTTGAAGAGGTGCCCAAGGTCACCGATGCCCGCGCGGCCGCGCCCGCCGCCCGCATGCCGCAGGGCGGCGGCTGGCTCGAACGCATGTTCGGCCTGGCCGAACACAACACCACGGTGCGCACCGAGGTCATCGCGGGGCTCACGACCTTCCTGACGATGGCCTACATCATCTTCGTCAATCCCTCGATCCTCGGCGACGCGGGCATGCCCAAGGGCGCGGTGTTCGTCGCCACCTGCCTGATCGCGGCGATCGGCACGCTGATCATGGGCCTGTATGCCAACTATCCGATCGCGATGGCGCCGGGCATGGGGCTCAACGCCTACTTCTCGTACGTGGTGGTGCTCGGCATGGGCTACACCTGGCAGATCGCGCTCGGGGCGGTGTTCATCTCGGGCTGCCTGTTCCTGCTGGTCACGGTCACCGGGCTGCGCGAGCTGTTCATCCAGGGCATACCGCAGTCGCTGCGAACCGCGATCACGGTCGGCATCGGCATGTTCCTCGCCCTGATCGCGCTCAAGAGCGCCGGCGTGGTGGCGGCCTCGCCCGCGACCTTCGTCACGCTCGGCAACCTGCATTCGGCGCCGGTGGTGCTCGCCACGCTGGGCTTCCTGATCATCGTGGTGCTCGACAAGCTGCGGGTGCGCGGCGCCATCCTCATCGGCATCATGGTGGTCACGGTGCTGTCGTTCTTCTTCGGCGGCAACAAGTTCCACGGCATCTTCGACGCGCCGCCGTCGATCGCGCCCACCTTCCTCGAGCTCGACATCCTCGGCGCGCTCAAGGGCGGCATCCTCAACGTGGTGCTGGTGTTCTTCCTGGTCGAGATGTTCGACGCGACCGGCACGCTGATGGGCGTGGCCAAGCGCGCCGGCCTGCTGGTGCCGGGGAAGATGGAGCGCATGAACAAGGCGCTCCTGGCCGACAGCGGCGCGATCTTCGCGGGCTCGCTGCTCGGCACCTCGAGCACCACGGCCTACGTGGAGAGCGCGGCCGGCGTGCAGGCGGGCGGGCGCACCGGGCTCACGGCGGTGGTGGTGGCGCTGCTCTTCCTGGCCTGCCTGATGATCTCGCCGCTCGCGGGCTCGGTGCCCGCCTATGCGACCGCGCCGGCGCTGCTCTTCGTGGGCTGCCTGATGCTGCGCGACCTGGTCGAGCTCGACTGGGAGGACACGACCGAAGTGATCCCGGCCGTGGTCACCGCGCTCGCGATGCCCTTCACCTACTCGATCGCGAATGGGCTGGCCTTCGGCTTCATCACCTATGCGGTGCTCAAGCTCTTCACCGGCCGGGCACGGGAAGTGCATGCGATGGTCTGGGTGATCGCGGCGATCTTCCTCTTCAAGTTCGCCTACGTCGGCGGCCATTGAGGACGCCCCCCGATGCGCCTTCGGCGCCTCCCCCCACTGGGGGGCGCACCCGGTGGCGCGGCAAAGCCGGTTCCACGGGTGCACTGGCGAAGACCGGGGGCCGGGTTCCTTTGGGTACGCTATTAAACTTGTAGCTGTTTCGCACCAGGCCCCGGCATGACCATCCCACGACTCCAGCTCGCCCACATCACGAAGCGCTACCCCGCGGTGGTGGCGAACAGCGACATCTCGCTGGCCGTTGCGCCCGGCGAGATCCATGCCGTGCTCGGCGAGAACGGCGCCGGCAAGTCGACGCTGATGAAGATCATCTACGGCTCGGTCAAGCCCGACGAGGGCTCGGTCGCCTTCGATGGCCAGCCGGTGCAGCTGCGCAATCCGCAGCAGGCGCGGGCGCTGGGCATCAGCATGGTGTTCCAGCACTTCAGCCTGTTCGACACGCTCACGGTGGCCGAGAACGTCTGGCTCGGGCTCGACAAGTCGCTCTCGCTCGGCGAGGTGGCGCGCAGCATCGCGGCCAAGGCGGCCGAGTACGGGCTCGACATCGATCCGGCGCGCCCGGTGCACACGCTGTCGGTGGGCGAGATGCAGCGGGTCGAGATCATCCGCGCGCTGCTCACCAACCCCCGGCTCCTGATCCTCGACGAGCCCACCTCGGTGCTCACGCCGCAGGCCGTGGTCCGGCTCTTCGGCGTGCTCAACAAGCTGGCGTCGGAAGGCTGCAGCATCCTCTACATCAGCCACAAGCTGCACGAGATCCGCGAACTGTGCACCGCCTGCACGGTGCTGCGCGGCGGCAAGGTCACGGGCGTGTGCGACCCGCAGCAGGAGAGCAACGAGTCGCTGTCGCGGCTCATGATCGGCACCGAGCCGCCGCCGCTCACGCACCGGCCGGTGCATGCGGGCGCGGTGGCGCTCTCGGTGCAGCGCCTTTCGCTCGCGCGCGAGGACCAGTTCGGCGTCGATCTCGACGGCATCTCCTTCGAGGTGCGCGCGGGCGAGGTGGTCGGCATCGCCGGCGTCTCGGGCAACGGGCAGAAGGAGCTGCTCTATGCGCTGTCGGGCGAGGACGTGCGCGCCGAGGCCTCGATGATCCGCGTCTTCGACAGGCCGACCGGCCGGCTGCGGCCGCGCGCGCGCCGCGCGCTCGGCCTTCACTTCGTGCCCGAGGAGCGGCTGGGCCGCGGCGCGGTGCCCACCCTCGGCTTGGCGCACAACCTGCTGCTCACGCGCGGCAACGCGGTCGGCAAGGGCGGCTGGATCCGCACCGGCGCGCTCGAAAGGCATGCGCGCGCGATCATCGAGCGCTTCCAGGTCAAGGCCGGCGGCCCGCATGCGGCGGCGCGCTCGCTCTCGGGCGGCAACCTGCAGAAATTCATCGTGGGCCGCGAGATCGACGCGAACCCCAAGCTCTTCATCGTCTCGCAGCCGACCTGGGGCGTCGACGTGGGGGCGGCCGCGCTGATCCGCGGCGAGATCCTCGCGCTGCGCGACGCGGGCTGCGCGGTGCTGGTGGTCAGCGAGGAGCTCGACGAGCTGTTCGACATCAGCGACCGCCTGCACGTGATCGCCAAGGGCCGGCTGTCGCCCTCGATCGACCGCGCGGCCGCCACGCTGCCGCAGATCGGCGAATGGATGAGCGGCCTCTGGGACCGCGACGGCGCGGCAGCAGCGGCGAAGGAGGCGGCCCATGCTTAAGCTCGAAGCGCGTCCGGAGCTCTCGCGCTTCTGGACCTTCGCCTCGCCGCTGCTCGCGCTGCTGATCACGGTGCTGATCGGCGTGGCGCTGTTCGCGGCGCTCGGCAAGGACCCGGTCAAGGGCCTGCTGGTGTTCTTCTACGAGCCGATCAAGAGCGGCTATGCGATCGGCGAACTCACGATCAAGGCCACGCCCCTGCTGATCATCGCGCTCGGGCTGGCGGTGTGCTTCCGCTCCAACGTCTGGAACATCGGCGCCGAGGGGCAGTTCGTGTTCGGCGCCATCGCCGCGGGCGGCGTGGCGCTGATGGCCGACAAGACCACGGGCTCGTGGATCGTGGCGGCCATCCTGATCGCGGGCACGCTCGGCGGCATGGTGTGGGCCGGCATCGTGGCCTTCCTGCGCGACCGCTTCAACGCCAACGAGATCCTCGTGAGCCTGATGCTGGTGTACGTGGCCACGCTGCTGCTGAGCTACATGGTGTTCGGCCCCTGGAAGGACCCGCAGGGCTACAACTTCCCGCAGTCCAAGACCTTCGAGGCGGTGACGCAGATCCCGCGGCTCTTCAAGGGCTCGCGCGTGAGCATCGGGCTGATCATCGCGCTGGTCGGCGTGGGCGCGCTCTGGGTCTTCCTGTTCCGCACGCGCGCGGGCTTCGCGCAGCAGGTGGGCGGGCTCGCCCCCGCGGCGGCGCGCTACGCGGGCTTCTCGGCGCGGCGCGCGGTGTGGACCGCACTGCTGGTCTCGGGCGGCGCGGCCGGCCTCGCGGGCGCGCTCGAAGTGGCCGGCCCGCTCGGCCAGCTCACGCCCTACGTCCCGGCCGGCTACGGCTTCGCGGCGATCATCGTGGCCTTCGTCGGCCGGCTGCATCCGGTCGGCATGGTCTTCTCGGCCATCCTCATGAGCATGTTCTACATCGGCGGCGAACTCGCGCAATCGCGCCTCGGCCTGCCCAAGTCACTCACCGGCGTGTTCCAGGGCCTGCTGCTGTTCACCCTGCTGGCCTGCGACACGCTGATCGCCTACCGCATCCGCGGCAAGTCGGCCGCCAAGGCTGCGGGCATGACGACGGCCTCGCTGCAGGCCAGCACGCCTGTGGTTGCGCCTGCTGCGGGTGCTGGCGACGGAGGGCGGTGAGCATGACCCGTTGTTGTTCTTCGGGGCGCGCTCCCGCCGACGGCGGGCTCCCCTCCGCGAATGTCCCGCGGCCTGCGGCCTCCTCCTTTATTTCGCTGCGGGGAGCCCACCGTCGGCGGGAGCCAGCAGAGCACTGGTTGATCGGCCGCAAACCACGAGCGTGCCCCGTGCACAGGGCACCGGGTGCTCCCCGCAGCGAAATAAAGGAAGAGCCGAAGGCGGGGGACATTCGCGGAGGGGAGTACCCGGTGTCCTGTGCACGCGCCCTGAACGACCGTGCCGAGCCCCACCCCCAAGGCAACCGGAAAGACTGACCATGGAAAGCTACGCACTCCTTCTGGGCTCGACGCTGAGCGCAGGCACGGTCCTCGCGATCGCCGCACTGGGCCTGCTCATCAACGAGAAGGCCGGCATCGTCAACCTCGGCGCCGAGGGCATGATGCTCTGTGCCGCCATCGCGGGCTTTGCCACCGTCGTGACCACGCACAACCCCTGGCTCGGCTTCCTCGCGGGCATGGCCGCGGGCGCGCTGCTCGCCGCCTTCTTCGGCGTGCTCGTGATCTGGCTCAACACCAACCAGTACGCCACCGGCCTTGCGCTCAGCCTCTTCGGCGTCGGCTTCTCGGCCTTCGTCGGCATCAACTTCGTGCAGGCGCGGCTGCCCGAGAGCAGCGCCTACGCGATCCCGCTGCTGGCCGACATTCCCGTCGTCGGCCCCGCGCTGTTCCGGCATCACCCCATGGTGTATGGCGCGGTGCTGCTGACCGTCGGCCTGATCTGGTTCCTCTACCGCACGCGCGCCGGCCTCGTGCTGCGCTCCGTCGGCGAATCGCCCGAGTCGGCGCATGCGCTCGGCTACCCGGTGCGGCGCATCCGCTTCCTCGCCGTGATCGCGGGCGGCGCGCTCTGCGGGCTCGCGGGTGCGTATCTCTCCACCGTCTACACCCCGCTGTGGGTCGAGGGCATGGTCGCGGGCCGCGGCTGGATCGCCCTCGCGCTCACCACCTTCGCCACCTGGCGGCCGATGCGCGTGCTGCTCGGGGCGTACCTGTTCGGCGGCGTCTCGATGCTCGGCTTCCACCTGCAGAGCAGCGGCGTCAACGTGCCGGCGCAGTTCCTCAGCATGCTGCAGTACATCGCGCCGATCGTGGTGCTCGCGCTGATCTCGCGCAACCCGGCGTTCATCCGCATCAACATGCCCGCTTCCATCGGAAAGCCGTTCTACCCCGGTTCATAATCTCGCGTCCCGTTTCCCGCCAACCGTCCTTTTTTCGAGGATTTCGACAATGAACGACCTGAACAAGCGCTCCCTGCTCAAGCTCGCCGCCCTGACCGCGGTGGCTTCGGCAGCCCTGATCGGCTGCGGCAAGAAGGAGGAGCCCGCGGCACCGGCCGCAGCGCCCGCGCCGGCACCGGCCCCCGCGGCCGCCGCGCCCGCCCCGGCAGCGCCGCTCAACATCGCATTCGCCTACATCGGCCCGGTCGGCGACGGCGGCTGGACCTTCGCGCACGACAACGGCCGCAAGGCGCTCGAGAAGGAATTCGGCGACAAGATCAAGACCACCTTCGTCGAGAGCGTGCCCGAGGGCGCCGACGCCGAGCGCGTGTTCCGCGACATGGTCGGGCAGGGCAACAAGCTGATCTTCGGCACCACCTTCGGCTACATGGAGCCGATGCTCAAGGTCGCCAACGACACGAAGGACGTGAAGTTCGAGCATGCCACCGGCTACAAGACCGCCGAGAACATGCGCACCTACGACAGCCGCACCTACGAAGGCGCCTACATGGCCGGCATCATCGCGGGCGCGATGACCAAGAGCAACACGCTCGGCGTCGTCGGCTCGGTGCCGATCCCCGAGGTGCTGCGCAACATCAACAGCTTCACGCTCGGTGCGCAGTCGGTCAATCCGAAGATCACGACCAAGGTCGTCTGGGTGAACGAATGGTTCAGCCCGCCGAAGGAGACCGAGGCCGCCACCGCGCTGATCAACGGCGGCGCCGACATCCTGTTCCAGAACACCGACTCGCCGGCCGTGCTCAAGACCGCGCAGGAGAAGGGCAAGCGCGCCTTCGGCTGGGATTCCGACATGACCGCCTACGGCCCCAAGGCCCACCTCGCCTCGGCCACGATCAACTGGGCGCCGTACTACATCAAGGCCACCCAGGACGCGCTCGACGGCAAGTGGACCACCGGCCAGAGCTGGTGGGGCGTGAAGGAAGGCGCGATCGACATCGTCTCGATCGCCGAGGACGTGCCGGCCGAGGCCAAGGCCAAGGTCGAGGAAGTCAAGAAGGGCCTGAAGGACGGCAGCTTCGCGATCTGGAAGGGCCCGATCCTCGGCCAGGACGGCAAGGAAGTGGTCGCGAAGGACGCGGTCGCGGACGACAAGTTCCTCTCTGGCGTGAACTTCTACGTCAAGGGCGTCGAAGGCAAGGTGCCGGGCGGGGACAAGAAGTAAGCCGGACGGATCGCTTCGGCGACGCATGCGAGGAGGGCCGCGCACGAGCGGCCCTTTTCCCTTCTGCGGCATGCTCTAGCCGCCGCACTAGACGGGCCGAGGTCCCGATGGAAACATCGGGACATGCCGAAGGATCGCGCTGCACGGGCTTGGTGCGAAGCCTTCCGTAGCCTTGGCTCGTCCGAGAGCGAATCGTGGTACAGCGAAGGCTAAGCCTAAGCCTACGGTCAGACAGTTCACCAACTGTAATTTCAAGGCGGTCGTCGCTGAGGCCGCCATCGAGGCGCTCCAGAGCCATCGCGCGAGGCGTTGCTGTCTGAGATTTACGAGCGAGCTAGGACTTCGTTGCTTCCTGCTCAATGCGGCAAGAGCAGCCTGGTTCGTCTGGCGCTGCCATACGCTGATACAACTCGTACATAGTCGAGATGCGGAATACATGGAGGGCGATTGCCACGATCGATGTAAGGGCGTAGAGAAAGACGGCGTAGCAGAACGCGCCCCATGCCAAGTTGGCAATGGGCAGGGCACTGGCGATGTAGTCGGGCAGATTTGCCTGGAACCACATGCCCTTTGTCACGATAGCGAGAACGAGAGCTGCGACTTGGACCAGGATGAAGTGGACGAACGTCGCGCACAGCTCTCGGTAAACGGTCGGTCGAACGGCATTTTCCTCTTCCGCAGCGAGCGACGCGATGAACCGAGCGTCGCCAAAGGAGACGAAGATTGCGAAGCCTCCGAGGGTGAATCCAAGCAGATTTGGTAGCACGCTGATCACGGTGTCCCACCAATTTGGCGCGCTCCAAGTTCCCCAGCATAAAGGAGCAATCAGTAGAGCGACGTAAAGGTATGGCGAGCGGAGCAGTGCTCCGGAACCGCCATAGGCCACCCAGAAACGCTTGAAGATCGGGCTCGGTTTAGCCAAGGGAGTCTCCGGTTACCCCGCGGCAGCCCGTCGCACGACATCCGCGGCGGTCTCAATGTTCGTGTCGACGAACTCGTACCTTTGCAATGGGCGGTCCTTGGTCGAGTCCTCTATCGGGAGGCCATCGGCCGTTCTCCCGCGACCATAGACGATACCGTTGTTCGCGGCCACAGATGCCATCTCCCTTGTCTCAGCATCTGGCTCCAAGGTCTGGTTTCGCGCATGAACCAGCTCAAGCTTGGCTTTCGTCGTCTTCTGCTCTTCAAGCTTTCGAAGCCAGCGCTCTTCCGCGCTCTCGCCTGAATCAGGATTGGGTCGAACTAGCTCGATCCTCAAGTACTCGAGGCCAGGGAGATTGAGGATCTCGTCGACGGAAGTCCTCTCGGGAACAGCTGTAATGCTGATTTCAGGGAAATCGTGCGCCAGTGCCGTGGCCTTCAGGAGAGTTTCGAGGAAGCGCACTGCGGTGGCGGGGGCAAGTGAGTTCGTTTGATCGCGAGACACGTACCAGAGTTGGTGACGGCGCGCATTGAAGACGAATGGAATCCGCTGTAGGTGTGGTAACAGGTGGCCCGGGATGTTGATTGACTCAACGTCCTGCTCCGTTGCGGGCTCTTTCCTCTCGACGTTGAACCAGGGCTGGTCTGGGTCCAGCTTCACAAACCTATAGAACTCGCCCGACAGCAGAACGTCTTTGCCCTGTTGCTCGGGCCGATAGAGCGTGCCAAGCAGTACGCCGTGCAGTGATCCCATTCGTACGATCAGCCGTCGTCGAAACGCCTTCTGCAACAGTTCGACGTAGCGCTCCGTCGGGTGTGGAGCATGCATAGCAATGTTTATCGCGGCCAGCGTAATCCTGCGGTCCTTTGGCACGTATCCCTCCGGTTAAGAATTGTTTTGCCAGGATGGTAATCGAGCACGATGGATCTCGTCGCAGTGCCTTGAGGTGCTTTTTCGGACGGATGCGCAATTACCTCAGGCAACGCAGTCCAAGCCGAGAAGGCGAGCGAGTCAGGCTGTGTCACGGCGGACGGACGACGAGCCTCGGATGGTCAAACCGTCCGCATTTTGCAGAAGCGATATACCAGATTGAACTCGTCGGTCAGTGACGCCGCGGCCGCCTCGGCGAAGGCGGCGGCGCGATCACCTCCGCGGCGCTCTCGACGAAGCCCTGGATCCACCGCAGCCGCGGCGACGCGCGCAGCCACAGCATGCCGAAGCGCCGCGGCTCCGAGGGCAGCGGCAGCGCGATCTTCGCGATGCGCTGGCCGTCGAGCAGCGGCGAGGCGATGTCGGGCACCAGCGAGACGCCGAGGCCGCGGTCGACCATCATCGCGATCGCGAGCAGCGAACTGAGCTCGAAGCGTTCCTCGGGCACGATGCCCGCGGCGCGCAGGTAGCGGTCGGCCTGCTTGCCGCCGCCGAGGCGGCGGTCGTAGCGGATCAGCGGCGAGGTGCGCAGCAGCTCGTGCGGATCGCGCTTCGCGAGCCGGCTGGGCGCGAGCAGCACCAGCGGCTCCTCGCGCAGCAGCGACCAGTCGAAGGTCTTCGCGAGCGGGTAGGGCGGCGAAAGGCAGACGGCCGCATCGAGCTCGCCCTGCTGCACCGCGCGGCTCAGCGTGGCCGTGGTGCCCGACTGCAGGTACACCTTCACGCCCGGGTGCGTCTTCACGAAGCGCGCGAGGATGTCGGGCAGCAGGCTGTGGATGGCGGTGTTGATGGTGCCCACGAGCAGCTCGCCGCCGGCCGCATCGTCGCTCGCGAGCACCGCCTTGAGGTCGCCGACCTCGCGCAGCAGGTTGCGTGCGCGCTGCACCAGCCGGTGGCCCGCCTCGGTGGGCTGCACCGTGCGGCCTGCGCGTGCGACCAGCGGCGCCTGCAGCTCGCGCTCCAGCGTGCGGATCTGCTGCGCCACGGCGGCGGGCGTGAGGTCGAGGCGACGCGCGGCTTCCGACATCGAGCCCGATTCCACCACCAGAAGAAAGCTTTGCAGGTAGGCTGTTTCCATGAAAGATAGATTTTCTATCATCTGATCGTAGGCCGGCCGGCTTCTTTCACGCCGCGCGAATGCGCACACTGCGGCGCATGAGAAGCAAGCTGTTCGTTCCCGGCACGCGACCCGAACTGTTCGACAAGGCGCTCGGCGGCGCGGCCGACAGCGTGTGTTTCGACCTCGAGGATGCGGTCGCCGAGCCGCGCAAGGCCGAGGCGCGCGAGACCGTGCGCACCCTGCTGCAGGGCGGCGCCGCGGCCGCTTCGGGCAAGACCGTGATCGTGCGCGTCAACGCGATGGACACGCGGCACTTCGACGCCGACATCGCGGCCGTGGCCCGGCCCGGCGTGCACCTGATCAACCTGCCCAAGCCCGAGAGCCCGGCGCACGTGCGCAGCGCCGTCGAGGCCATCGAACGCGCCGAGCAGGCCCATGGCGTGGCCGCGCCGATCGGCCTGCTGCTCAACATCGAGTCGCCCGCCGCGCTGCGCACGGCCGCGCAGCTCGCGACCGCGCATCCGCGCGTGGCGGGGCTGCAGCTCGGCCTGGGCGACCTCTTCGAGCCGCTCGGCATCGCGCGGCGCGAGCCGGCCGCGATCCGGCAGGCGATGTTCGCGGTGCGCATGGCCGCGGGCGAGGCGAACGTGTGGGCCTACGACGGCGCCTTCGCGGACATCCGCGATGCCGAGGGCTTCCGCGCCGAGGCGATGCTCGCGCGCAACCTCGGCTTCCTCGGCAAGACCTGCATCCACCCGAGCCAGATCCGCGATCGCGAACGAGGTGTTCCGTCCCACCGACGAGGAGATCGCGCACGCCTGCAAGGTCGTCGAAGCCGCGCGCGAGGCCGATGCCTCCGGCGTGGGCGCCTACGTGGTGGACGGAAAGATGATCGACATCCCGTTCGTGATCCGCGCGCGCGCCATCGTCGCGAGCGCACGCAGCCTCGGCCTGCTGCCGGGCTGAGCCTGCTGCGCCTTCTTCCGCTTCCGTTCCCCGTTCCACAAGAAAACCAGGAGACAAGACAGATGCCCATTCCCTCGACCCTGCGCGCGCTCGCCTCGGCCGCCGCGCTCGCGGCCGGCCTGCTCTCGGCGGGCGGCGCCTCCGCGCAGGAGGCCTACCCCGCCAAGCCGATCACGATCGTCGTGCCGTATCCCGCCGGCGGCTCCAACGACACCTTCGCGCGCCAGGTGGCGAAGGAGCTCGGCGACGAACTCAGGCAGCCCGTGATCATCGACAACCGCCCCGGCGCGAGCGGCAACACCGGCACCGGCCAAGTCGCGAAGGCCGCGCCGGACGGCTACACGCTGGTGGCCGTGTCCTCGAGCATGACCACCAACGCGGCGGTGCAGGCGAAGATGCCCTTCGACCCGGTCACCGGCCTCGCGCCGGTGGCGATGTTCGCCAAGGGGCCTTTCATCGTCGCGGTCAACAACGAGTTCGCGGCCCGGACGCCGGCCGAACTGATCGCCGCGATCAAGGCGAAGCCCGGCCAGTACAACTACGCCTCCTCGGGCACCGGCAGCGTGAACCACTTCGCGACCGAGCTGCTCAAGGCCAAGGTGGGCGAGCTGCAGATCGCGCACATCCCCTACAAGGGCATGGGCCCGGCCGTGACCGACCTCGTGGGCAACCAGACGCAGCTGCTGATCTCGAGCGGGCCCTCGCTGCTGCCGATGGTGCGCTCGGGCAAGCTGCGCGCGGTGGGCATCACGAGCCTGAAGCCGAGCCCGGTCGCGCCCGAGCTCACGCCGATGGCGGCGGCCGTGCCGGGCTATGAATTCGAACTCTGGTGGGGTCTGCTCGCACCGGCCGGGACGCCTGCCGACGTCGTTGCCAAGCTCAACGCCACCGTCAACCGCATCCTCGCCAAGCCCGCCATTGCGGCCAATTTCCTGAAGGAAGGCGCGATCGCCACGCCGCTGTCGAGCGCGCAGTTCGGCGCCGTGATCGCCGAGGACGTCGCGCGCTGGAAGAAGCTCGCGAAGCAACAGAACATCACCGCAGACTGAGGAACCACCGATCCATGAGCCTCCACGCCTCCCCAGACGACGCCAGCCTGCCCGCACGCCCCGGCCCCGCCGGCCCGCTGAGCGGCCTGCGCGTGCTCGACCTGAGCGCCTACATCGCGGGGCCCTACGGCTGCTCGCTCCTGGCGGACCAGGGCGCGGAGGTCATCAAGATCGAGCCGCCCGCGGGCGACAACCTGCGCAAGTACCCCTCGACGCTGGAGGCCGAGAGCCGCGCCTTCGTGGGCGTGAACCGCAGCAAGCTCGGCGTGGTGCTCGACCTCAAGACGCCCGAGGGCCTGGCCGCGCTGATCGCGCTGGTGCGCACGGCCGACGTGCTGGTGCACAACTTCCGCCCCGGCGTGCCGCAGCGCCTGGGCATCGGCTACGAGCAGCTGCGCGCCGTCAATCCGCGCCTGGTCTACTGCAGCCTCACGGGCTACGGCGAGGCTGGCCCGCTCGCCGGCAAGGCCGGCTACGACCAAGTGCTGCAGACCATGACCGGCATGTGCACGCTGCAGGGCCAGCGCGGCGGCCCGCCCGAGATCCTCTACGGCTCGGTGGTCGACTACTACGCGGCCGCGCTGGTGGCGTCCGGCGTGGCGTCGGCGCTCTACGAGCGCGAGAAGAGCGGCGAGGGCCAGTTCGTCGGCATCTCGCTGCTGCGCTCGGCGCTCACGATGCAGTCGGCGCGGCTGGTGTGGGCCGAGGGCGAGCCGAAGGACGTGGGCCGCGACATGCGCTCGGGCGGCATCACCGGCATCCATCCCACGCGCGAGGGCCACATCTACATCTCGGCCAACACGCCGCATTTCTGGCAGGCGCTGTGCGCCAAGACCGGCCTGGCCGACCTCGCGGCGGACGAACGCTACGACACGGTGCGCAAGCGCGCGCAGCATGCGGCCGAGATCGTGCCGCGGCTGCGCGAGGCGCTGGCCGCGCGCAGCGCCCTCGAATGGGAGGAGCGCTTCGGCGAAGAGGTGCCCTGCGCCGCCCGCGCGCTCGGTCGAGGACATGTTCGACCATCCGCAGGTGCTCGCCGAAGGCATGGTGGCCGAGTTCGCGCATCCCGTGCTGGGCAGCTACCGCGGCTTCACGCGCGCCGTGACCTTCGGCCGCACGCCGGGGCCCGAGCCCTTCGCCGCGCCCACGCTCGGGCAGCACACCGAGGCGGTGCTCGCGGCGCAGCGCGCGGGGCGGGTGGAATGAGCGGGCACGAAGTGCCGCACAGCAGCGGCACGCATGCGCCCGCGGCCCGCGCGCCCGCGCTCGCCTGCGATGCGCACATCCACGTGTACGACCGCGGCTTCGCGCTCGTCGGCTCGCCCGACGCGATGCTCGACCACGCCACCGCCGGCGACTACCGCCTGCTGCAGCGGCGCATCGGCACCGAGCGCGCGGTGGTGGTGCAGCCGCGCGTGCACGGCACCGACAACAGCGTGACCCTGCATGCGATCCGCGTGCTCGGCGCGGCGCGCGCGCGCGGCGTGGCGGTGCTGCGGCCCGACGTGGGCGATGCCGAACTCGAGCGGCTGCACGCGGGCGGCATTCGCGGCATCCGCTTCACGCTCTACACCGCCGCGCAGGCGATGACCGACTTCTCGATGGTCGAGCCGCTCGCGCACCGCGTGCACCAGCTCGGCTGGCATGTGCAACTGCACTGGAGCGCCGCGCAGATCGCCGCGCATGCGGCGCTGCTCGCGCGGCTGCCCGGCACGGTGGTGTTCGACCATCTCGCGCGGCTGCCGCTGCCCGATGCGCTGTCGCATCCGGCCTACGAGGTGGTGAGCCGGCTGCTCGACAACGGCCGCACCTGGATCAAGCTCTCCGGCGCCTACCTCGACTCGCGCGCCGGCGCGCGGGGCGGCTATGCCGACACGACGAGCGTCGCCCGCGCCTGGGTGCGGCAGGCGCCCGAGCGCCTGGTCTGGGGCAGCGACTGGCCCCATCCCACCGAGCGCGCCGCCAAGCCCGACGACGCGCAGCTCTTCGACCTGCTGAGCCAGTGGGTGCCCGATGCGGCCGCGCGCCACCGCGTGCTGGTCGACAACCCGGCGCGCCTCTACGACTTTCCTGCAACCGCCAACCCCGAGAATCCCGAATGAAGAAGAGACTGGTCCTGAAATCGATCGCCGCCCTGGCCGCCTGCGTGCCGCTGCTGGGCTGGGCCGCCTGGCCCGAGAAGCCGATCCGCATGGTCGTGCCCTATGCGGCGGGCGGCGGCGCCGACAACACCGCGCGCATCGTCGCGCAGCAGATGAGCGCCGCGCTCGGCCAGCAGATCATCATCGACAACCGGCCCGGCGCGGGCGGCGTGATCGGCGCCGACAACGTGGCCAAGGCGCCCGGCGACGGCTACACCGTGCTCTACGACGCCTCGGCCTTCTCGGTCAATCCGTCGCTGCGCAAGCTGCCCTTCGACGCCGCGAAGGACTTCATTCCCGTCTCGCTGGTCGCCACCGCGCCGCAGATCCTCGTGGTGCCGGTCTCGGCGCCGTACAAGACCGCGGCCGAGTTCATCGATCATGCGCGCAAGAACCCCGGCAAGCTGAGCTTCGCCTCGGCCGGCGGCGGCACCGGCTCGCACCTCGCGGGCGAGGCGCTCAACGAGCAGGCGAAGATCAACCTGCTGCACGTGCCCTACAAGGGCGGCGCACCCGCGCTGACCGACGTGATGGGCGAGCAGGTCTCGGCCTACTTCGGCAACGTGGCCTCGACCATCGGCTACGTGCAGTCGGGCAAGCTGCGCGCGCTGGCCGTGAGCTCGTCCAGGCGCGTGCCGGGGCTGCCCGACACGCCCACGCTCGCCGAAAGCGGACTTCCGGGCTACAACGTGGTCGAGTGGAACGGCGTCTTCCTGCCCAAGGGCACGCCCGCGGCCATCGTGCAGCAGCTCGGCAAGGCGGTGCAGGCCGCGGTCCACGATGCCAAGGTCAAGGAGAAGCTGCTGCAGCTCGGCCTCGAGCCCGCGGGCACCACGCCCGACGCCTTCGCGAAGTTCGTGAGCGCCGAAACGGCCCGCGTGGGCGCGCTCGTGAAGGCGCGGCACATCCGCGTCGACTGAAGGGGTTCGGCCGGCGGCGGCGCAAAGGCTGCAATACTCGGCCGTTTCGTTCCGTGCGGGCCCGTGCCGGCCCGCGCCGCGACGCCGACGACCCCATGAGAAGCCTCCCCACCGACGCCACCACCTCGCTCGCGCTGATCGACGCCTGCTCGCAGGCCTCCCTCGAACTCCTGGAACGCAACCTCACGCCGCACGGCATCCTGGCGGCGGCACGCACCGAGGCCGCCGTGGCGCGGCGCTACACGCGCATCTTCGGGCGCGACGCCGCGATCTGCGTGATGGCGATGTGCGGCAGCGGCGTGCCGGCGCTTGAGCAGGGCGCGGTCGCGAGCCTCGATGCGCTCGCGGCGCAGCAGGCGCCGAACGGGCAGATTCCCAAGTACGTCGACCCCGAGGGGCTCGATGCCGACTTCTGGTATCTCGGCTGCATCGATGCCACGCTCTGGTGGCTGATCGCGGTGGACCATGTGCGGCGCCACGGCACGGTCGGCGCCGCGCACTGGTCGCGCGAGGCGGAGCGCGCGATCGCCTGGCTGCTCGCGCAGGAGCACCAGCACTTCCGGCTGCTGCAGCAGAACGAGGCCAGCGACTGGGCCGACATCATGCCGCGCTCGGGCTACGTGCTCTACACCAACGCGCTCTGGTACGAGGTGAAGCAGCGCTACGCGCTCGCCGAGGCCGAGGCCACGCACTATCACTTCAACCACCTCTTCAACCCGTTCCAGCGCGACCTGCCCGAGTACCACCGCGCACGCCTGCTGCGCCACTACGCACGCCGCGGCCGCGACGATCCCGGCCTGTACCTGAGCTTCGTCAACCTGTCGTTCACCGGCAACGAAGGCGACGTGTTCGGCAACGTGCTCGCGATCCAGTGCGGCCTGGCCGATCCCGCGTTCGCGCGGCGGATCGCCGGCACCGTCTCGGCCGCGCGCGCGGCCGACCCGTACCCGGTGCGCGTGGTGCTGCATCCGCTCACGCGCGAGCATCCGCTGTGGCGGCCCTACATGGCGCGGCACCAGCAGAACGTCGTGCACCAGTACCACAACGGCGGCATCTGGCCCTTCGTGGGCGGCTTCTGGGTCATGGCGCTCGCGCGCGTCGGCGCGCACGACGAGGCATGGCGCGAACTCGCGCGGCTCGCCCATGTGAACCAGCTCGGCGGCTGGCGCTTCACCGAATGGTTCCACGGCCGCACGCTGGTGCCGATGGGCATGGCGGGACAGAGCTGGAACGCCGCCGCCTTCCTGCTCGCGCGGCGGGCGTTGCAGGGGGACGGGGCGGCGTGGTGAGGCCGTCCGGCGCGCCGCATCCATCGAGCCCATACGGTTTCGCGCATCGCGGCGGCCGCGCGAGCCCTTATGCTGTGCGCGACAACGACCTTCCGCGCGAGACCCCACCATGACCGACTTCCGCCCCGCCTACGACCCGCGCTTCGACGCCATCGCACCCGAGCGCCTGCCCGAGCTGCTCCGCGCCATGCCCAAGGCCGAGCTGCACATGCACATCGAAGGCTCGCTCGAGCCCGAGCTGATCTTCGCGCTCGCGCAGCGCAACGGCGTCGCCATCCCCTACGCGAGCGTCGAGGAACTGCGAAAGGCCTATGCCTTCACCAACCTGCAGAGCTTCCTCGACATCTACTACGCCGGCGCGAGCGTGCTGCTGAAGGAGCAGGACTTCTTCGACATGGCCTGGGCCTACCTCGAGCGCGCGGCGGCCGACCACGTGGTTCATACCGAGATGTTCTTCGACCCGCAGACCCACACCGCGCGCGGCGTGCCGATGCAGACGGTGATCGACGGCCTGCACCGCGCCTGCGTCGAGGCGAAGGCGAAGCTGGGCGTGAGCGCTTCGCTGATCCTGTGCTTCCTGCGCCACCTGAGCGAGGACGAGGCCTTCGAGACGCTCGAACAGGCGCTGCCGTTCCGCGACCGCTTCATCGGCGTGGGGCTCGACTCGAGCGAGGTCGGCCATCCGCCCGAGAAGTTCGCGCGGGTGTTCGCACGTTGCCGCGCGCTCGGCCTGCACCTCGTCGCGCATGCGGGCGAGGAGGGCCCGCCCGCCTACGTCTGGAGCGCGCTCGACGTGCTGCACGTGGAGCGCGTGGACCACGGCGTGCAGAGCGCGAAGGACCCGGCGCTGATGCAGCGGCTCGCCAAGGAACGCATCCCGCTCACCGTGTGCCCGCTGTCGAACCTCAAGCTCTGCGTGTTCCCGGACCTGGCGCAGCACAACCTCGGCGCGCTGCTCGACGCGGGGCTCGTGGCCACGGTCAATTCCGACGACCCGGCCTACTTCGGCGGCTACATGAACCAGAACTTCACCGAGACCTTCGCCGCCACCGGCCTCGGCGTGCGCCATGCCTGGCAGCTCGCGGCCAACAGCTTCGAAGGCAGCTTCATCGACACGGCCGCCAAGCGCGCCTACGTCGAGAGGCTCGATGCGGTGTTCGCGCGCTTCGCCGGCGCCTGAGCTGGCACCAGCAGCGGCATCGCGACCAGCGCGCAGGCGCTCGCCGCGAGCCACACCAGCGGCCAGCCCTGCAGCGCGAGCAGGTGCGGGATCGAGAACGGCGTGACGAAGCAGACCAGGAACACGCTGGTGTTCGCCATGCCGAGCGCCGTCCCCGCGCGCGCCGCGCCGGCCAGCGTCGCCAGCTCGGTGTAGGCCACGCCGTGCCAGGCCGAGACGCAGACGCCGCAGGCCGCGAGCAGCAGCACCAGCGCGATGCGCAGCGCCGCCGAATCGGCCGCCTGCGGGCCCGCGGCCAGTGCCAGCAGCGCGAGCGCCGCGAACAGCAGCAGGCTCAGCCCGCTGCAGGCGCGCAGGTAGGCCGGCCGGTTGCCGCGCCGGTCGGTCCAGCGGCCGCTCCAGACGCGCATCACCATCGCCCCGACCTGCACCGCCACCATCGCGGCCGTGATCGTGCCCAGGCCCGCATGGCCGAAGTCGTGCAGGAACACGGTGCCGAAGGACAGCACCGCGAACTGCGGCGCGCAGAGGATGCCGATGCCCGCGACGATGCGCCACACGCGCGGATCGCGCAGCGGCCCGGTTCGCGCGGCCGTCGCAGCCAAGGCCGCGGTCGACGCCGCCGGGGGCTGTGCGGCGCGCTCGGGCGGCGGCTCGTGCACCCAGGCCCAGGCCATCCAGGCGCTGAGGGCGCACAGCAGCGCGAGCACGCCGTAGAGCGCGGCAAAGCCCGCATGCAGCGCAAGCCAGGGCAGCACCAGCGCGCCGATGCCGCCGCCCAGCGGCACGGCGGTCTGGCGGATGCTCATCGCGAGGCCGCGCTCGCCCGGCGCGAACCAGGTCATCACCGCGCGGCCGCTGGCGCCGTTCACGCTGCCGCCGAGCAGCCCGACCAGCAGCAGCCCGCCGCCGAGCAGGCCCAGACCCGGGATATGGCCCGCCACGGGTGCGGCCCAGAGCGCCATCGCGGCGAGCGCGAGCGCGGTGGCGCCCAGGCCCAGCAGCAGCACGGGGCGGTCGCCCCAGCGGTCGGTCAGCAGGCCCCAGGGCAGTTCGCTGACCGCGATGCCCAGGCCCATGAGGCCGAGCACCAGGCCGAGGGTGGCGTTGTCGAGCTGGTAGCCCGAGCGCATCAGCACGGCTGTCATCGGAATGCCGCTGAAGGCGACCGAGAAGGCGGCATTGGCCGCGACGCCCGCGGCGAGCACTTTCCAGCGGTGGCGCGGCGGGAGGGAATGGGAGGGGGAGAAGGTGGTGGAGGTCATCGGGGTCGCAGTCTCCCTGCTTGCGACGATTTTGAAAATCAGAAAATAATCGCCGAATCGTTCAGAAAAATAGGATGGTTGCAATGTCCCAGGTGCTCTTCGATCTCGACGTGCTGCGCAGCTTCGCGACCGGCGTGGCGCTCGGCAGCTATGCGCGCGCGGCCGACCGGCTCGGGCGCTCGACCTCGGCGATCAGCGCGCAGCTGCGCAAGCTCGAGTCGCAGGCCGGCACGGTGCTGTTCCGCAAGGCCGGGCGCGGGCTGGAGCTGACCGACGCGGGCGAGACGCTGCTGGCCTATGCGCACCGGCTGCTCGCGCTCAACGACGAGGCCGGGGCCGCGATCCGCGGCGTGGACCTCGAGGGCTGGGTGCGGCTCGGCCTGCAGGAGGACTTCGGCGAGGCGCTGCTGCCCGCGGTGCTCGGCCGCTTCGCGCGCGCCCATCCGAAGGTGCGCATCGAGGCCTGCGTGGCGCGCAGCTGGGAACTGCGCGAGCGCTTCGAACTCGGCGAGCTCGACCTCGCACTGGCCTGGGACGCGGGCGAGCAGCCGATCGCGCCGCATGCGCAGCGCGTCGCGCGCCTGCCGCTGCAGTGGATCGGCGCGGCCGACCCTGCGATGTGCGATGCGCCCTGGTGGACCGAGCGCGAACGCGGCACCGGTGCCGCGCGCAGGACCCGCGAACCGCTGCCGCTGGTGCTGCTCGACGGGCCCTGTCCGCTGCGCGCGATCGTCACCGACGCGCTCGACCGCGCCGGCCTGCCCTGGCGCCATGCCTTCGCGAGCAGCAGCCTCGCGGCGCTCTGGGCCGCGAGCGCGGCCGGGCTCGGCCTGTCGGTGCGCACGCCCTTCGGGCTGCCGCGGCAGGTGCGCGCCATCGACCGCACGCTGCTCGGGCTGCCGGCGCTGCCGCAGATGTCGCTCTCGCTCTACCGCGCGCAGGCGCAGCCCGAAGCGCCCGCCGCGCGGCTCGGCACGCTGCTGGCCGAAGCCGTGCGCGAGCACGTGCAGGACGAGGCCAGCGTGCTGCGCTGAGCCCAACTCGCCGCACTGCGCGCACGCCCGTCGTTCCGGCGGGTGCCGTCCTACATGGGCTCGCGTGAAGCACAGGTGGACGTGCGCTGGGCCGCCGCCTTAGATTGGCCCGCATACAACAACAAGGTTGGCGGCCATGAAAACGAGCTCCGTCTCTTCCCGCCCTTTTCCCGGATCGGGCGCGCATCCGCCTGCGACCGAGAGCACTGCGGCGACATCGCGTCGCGCCCCGCGCGCTCGCCCGCCTCGCCTCTCGATGGCGGCATGGAGGCAGTTCCTGCGGGTGGCCAAGCCCTTCTGGACCGGAGACAAGCGGACCACCGCCTGGCTGCTGCTCTCGCTGCTCATCGGCTTGATGCTGCTGGACACCCAGCTGGCGGTGATGCTGGTGGCCGCCACGGGCGAGCTGACGTCGTCCCTGGCCGCGCACGATCCGGACCGGTTCTGGAAGGCGCTGCGCCGCAGCCTGATGGTGCTGGCGCTGGCCGTGCCGGTCTATGCCAGCTACTACTTCATGCGCGATGCGTTCGCCAACCGGTGGCGCAAGTGGCTCACCGGGCGCTTCCTCGACGGCTACCTGGCCCGCAGGCGCTACTACCATCTCGGCGCCCAGCCCGACATCGACAATCCCGACCAGCGCATCGCGGAGGACATCAACACCTTCACCGGACGCAGCATCAACTTCCTGCTGATCCTCCTGGGCTCCCTGATGCAGCTGGTGGCGTTCAGCGCCGTGCTGTGGGGCATCAGCAAGATCCTGGTGGCGTTCCTGGCGGTCTATGCCATCGTCGGCACGGTGGTCGCGCTGTGGGTCTTCGGCCAGCCGCTGATCCGCCTGAACTTCTGGCAGCTCAAGCGCGAGGCCGATTTCCGCTTCGAGCTCATGCGCCTGCGCGAGAACGCCGAGAGCATCGCGTTCTACCGGGGAGAGCCGCCGGAACGCGCGCAGATCGACCGGCGCTTCGACGACGTCTATGCCAACTACGACAAGCTCATCAAGAAGCAGCGCACGCTGAACCTGTACCAGCGCGCCTACAGCCAGCTCACCCTGGTGCTGCCCGTCGTCATCCTGGCCCAGAGCGTGTTGAGCGGCGAGTTGGAGGTCGGGCGCGCGACGCAGGCCGTCGCCGCCTTCGCGGCCGTGCTCACGGCGGTGACGGTCATCGTGGACAACTTCGAATCGCTCAGCAAGTTCGTCGCCGGCATCGGCCGGCTGGATGCGCTGGCCAAGGCCGTCGGTCTGCCGCCGTTGGAGCAGGCGGGTGCGAAGCGCGCCGCGGCAACCCCCTCGAAGGAGGTGGAGCGCATCCATCTGCACGAGGAAGGGGATGGCTTGCAGATCGAGTCGCTCACGCTGCAGACGCCCGGGTCGGATCGCGTGCTGGTGCAGGACCTGCGGCTCGAACTCGAACCGGGGGACGGCCTGCTCATCACGGGTCCGAGCGGCAGCGGCAAGAGCAGCCTGCTGAGGGCGATCGCCGGGCTCTGGGATCAGGGGTGTGGAACGGTGCGCCGCCCGCCGTTGCAAAGCGTCCTGTTCCTGCCGCAGCGCCCCTACATGCCGGTGGGCAATCTGCGCCAGCAGCTGCTGTACCCGGCCCGGGATGTCAAAGACGTCACTGACGATCGATTGACCGAGATTCTTGCCGAGGTGCAGCTTCCGGATCTGCTGGCGCGCGTCGGCGGCTTCGATGCCACCCAGCACTGGGAAAAGATCCTGAGCATGGGCGAGCAGCAGCGCCTGTCCTTCGCGCGCCTGCTGGTGCATGTTCCGCGCTTCGTCATCCTCGACGAAGCCACCAGCGCACTGGACGATGCCAACGAGGCCGCGCTCTACCAGCTGCTGGCGAACAACGAGAAGCTCACGCTCATCAGCGTTGCGCACCGCGCGGCCGTGGTGAAGTTCCACACGCACGTGCTGCAGCTCGGCGGCGACGGCAGCTGGACGCTGCAGGACACCACCGCATTTCTTGCGTCGGAGGGGCGATCGTGAATCGGATCCTCCGGCCGGCCGCACGCGGACCTAGCGCCGCTTCGCGAACCAGTTCCAGGCCGCGCCAGCGGCCATCAGCACGCTGGTGCCGATGAACACCGCACGCATGCCGACGTGGCCGCCCACGAAGCCGCCGACGAGCGGCCCCGCGACCTGGCCCGCATACTGCGCCGAGGTCGAGTAGCCGAGCATGTTGCCCGCCACCTGCTCGGGCACGCTGTGGCGGATCACGCTCGCGATGCACGGCAGCAGCCCGCCGAGCGACAGCCCCATGAGGAAGCGCAGCGCCACCAGCTGCCAGCCCGCGCTGACGAAGGCCTGCGGGATCAGCAGCAGCGCCGAGACCGCGAGGCAGCCCACGATCACGTTCCAGTGGCCCACGCGGTCGGCCAGCCGGCCCAGGCGCGCGGCCGAGAGGATGCTGCCGAGCGCGGCGGCCGACATCACGACGCCCGCCGTCATGGTCACGCGCGCCGGGTCTTGCACCAGCGTCGCGACGTAGACCGTGATGATCGGCTCGATCGACATGTTCGCGAGCATCAGCAGCATGCCGGTGAAGAGCATCGCGACCAGCGGCCCCTTGTCGGGCACGGCCGACCAGCCGCCCGCCTCGGGCTCGGCCGCCGCGGCGCCTGGCCTCTTCGGCTTCTTCTCCTCGCGCACCAGGAAGGCGGTGGCGAGGAAGGCGACGAAGATGACCGCGCCCGCCGCGAAGAAGGTGGCGCGGATGCCGATCAGCGGCGGCAGCGCGCCGCCGACCAGCGGTCCCACGAGGTTCCCCGCCATGATGGCCGAGGACATGGTGCCGAGCGCCCAGCCCGTGCGTTCCTTGGGCGTCTGCGTCGCGACCAGCACCATCGAGCCGGATGCATAGCCGCCGAGCAGCCCCGCGAGCAGCCGCAGCCCCACCAGCTGCCAGACGTTGCCCGCCACGCCGATCAGCGCCATCGCCACCGCCATGCCCAGGCTCGCGCGGATCAGCATCGGCTTGCGCCCGTAGCGGTCGGCGAGCCGGCCCCAGAGCGGCGCCACCAGCGCCGCGCTGAGGAAGGTGGCGCCATAGGCCGCGCCCGACCACTGCACGATGGCCGCATGGTCCTTCACGCCGAGCTGCTCGACGTAGAGCGGCAGGAAGGGCAGCAGCAGCGTCATCGCGACGATGGTGGTGAACGAGCCGAACATGCAGACCGCGAGGTTGCGCCGCCAGTGGACCGAATGCGTGAAGCCCGGCGCGGCGGAAGAGGAGGTGTGGGACGTCATGGGTGGATGAAATTGTCCCGCCGCGGGCGCGCCGGCGCGCCCGCCGTTTCGCGGCGGCGGCCATCGCGCGCTGCGCGGTCCCGCTGCTTTGGCTCTAATGGCGGCATCCGCATCCCATGTCTTCATCAAGGAGAGAGAACGCCATGAAACCCCAGCCGATCGAATACGCCGACGCCAGCGCGGAGGTCCGCGCCGTGTTCGACGACATCAAGGCCACGCGCAACGTGCCCGACGTCAACAACTTCTGGAAGTACCTCGCGAACGACCCCGTGACCCTGCGGCGCACCTGGACGAGCCTCAAGGAGGTGATGGCGCCGGGCGCGCTCGATCCCGTGGTGAAGGAAATGATCTACCTCGCGGTCAGCGTGAGCAACGGCTGCGGCTACTGCATCGCGAGCCACCATGCGGGCGCCGAGAAGGCCGGCATGACGCCCGCGATGTTCGCCGAGCTGATGGCCGTGGTCGGCATGGCGAACGAGACCAACCGGCTCGTCAACGGCTACCGCGTGCCGGTCGATCCGGCCTTCGACCGCTAGGGTCGAGCACCCGCCGGTAAAATCGGCCACCCGCAGCGGGCGTCCCGGCCGCCGCGGGTTTTTTGTTTTCCGGGGCCATGTAGAGGAACACCATGTACAAAAACCTCGCGGGCCGCGCCGTTCTGGCGTGGGTGGCCGCCTGTTTTCTGTCTCCCGCCTTTTCGCAACCGCAGGCAGCCAAAGAGCCGCTGAAGATCGGCTTCGTCTACGTCACGCCGGTCACCGATGCCGGCTGGGTGCGCCAGCACGAAGAGGGCCGCAAGGCCGTCGAGGCCGCGCTCGGCGCGCGCGTCAAGACCCGCTTCGTCGAGAACGTGCCCGAGGGCGCCGACGCCGAACGCGTGATCCGCGACCTCGCGCGCGAGGGCAACGCGCTCATCTTCACCCCGAGCTTCGGCTACATGGAGCCCACGCTCAAGGTGGCGCGCGACTTTCCGGAAGTGAAGTTCGAGTCGGTCACCGGCTACAAGACCGCGCCCAACGTCGCGACCTCGAACGCGCGCTACTACGAGGGCCGCTATCTCGCGGGCATCGCCGCGGGCCGCATGACGAAGACGAACACGGCGGGCTACGTGGCGGGCTTTCCGATCCCCGAGGTGCTGCAGGGCATCAACGCCTTCACGCTCGGCATGCGTTCGGTCAACCCGAACGCCAAGGTGATCGTGGTGTGGCTCAACGAATGGTTCGATCCGCCCAAGGAGCGCGACGCCGCGATGGCGCTCTTCAACCAGAACGCCGACGTCGTCGCCTTCCACACCGGCTCCACCGCCGTGATGGCCGCGGCGCAGGAGCGCGGCAAGATGGCCGTGGCCTACCACTCCGACATGCGCAAGATCGCGCCCGACGCGCAGATCGTCGCCGTCACGCACCAGTGGGGGCGGCTACTACACCCAGCGCGCGAAGGCCGTGCTCGACGGCAGCTGGAAGAGCGGCAATCTCTGGGGCGGCGTGAAGGAGGGGATGATCCGCGTCGGCGACTTCGGCACGAAGGTGCCCAAGGCGGTGCAGGACGAGGTGCTCGCACGCCAGCAGGACATCGCCGCCGGCCGGCTGCAGCCGTTCCGCGCCACGGCGGCGGACGTGCGCGACAACGAGGGACGCGTCGCGATCGCGAAGGGGGCGCAGCTCAGCGACGAGCAGATCCTGAAGATGAACTGGCTGGCCGAAGGGGTGCAGGGGCGCGTCACGCGCTAACCCAGTCGCTCGACCACGAAGTCGACGAAGGTCCGCAGCTTGGCGCTGGGCCGCGCTTCGGGCAGCCGGACGATTTGCACCTGCCGCGTGGGCAGCTCCCAGTCGGGCAGCAACTGCACCACCTGACCCGATGCGAGGGCCGGGCCCAGCAGCGCGTCGGCCTGCACGATCACGCCGAGGCCGGCCATGGCTGCGGCCAGCAGCGCCTGGCCGTTGTTGGTGGTGAGCGGCCCGCGCACCGGCACGTGCACCGTCTGGCCGTTGCGCGTGAAGCGCCATGAATGGTTCGGCCCCCAGGCCGCGAAGCCCAGGAGCGGGAAGGCTTCCAGTTCGGACGGATGCCTGGGCTGCCCGTGGCGCGCGACCCACGCCGGGCTGGCCACCGCGTACATGCGCGCCAGGGCGAGCGGCCTGGCGATAAGCCGTTCGTCGACCGCCGCGCCCGAGCGGATGCCGCAGTCGAAGCCTTCCTCGGCCAGATCGACCACGCGGTCGTTGAGGCTCAGCTCCACCTTCACCTGCGGACAGGCGGCGATGTACTCGCCGATCACCGGCGTGAGGCGGTGCGCGCCGTAGGCCACGGGCGCGGTGACGCGCAGCACGCCCTGCGGCATGGCGCGCAGCGATTCGGCCACGCCGTCGGCCGTGTGCACGCTGGCCAGCACGTCGCGGCAGCGTTCGAGGTAGGCGGCGCCGATCTCGGTGAGCGCATGGCGGCGCGTGGTTCGCTCCAGCAGGCGGGCCCCCAACTGCTCTTCGAGCGCACGGATGTGCTTGCCGACCATCACGGCCGAGAGGTCCAGCGCCTCGGCGGCTGCTGCGAAGCTGCCTGCGTCGACCGTGGCGACGAAGACTTCCATGGCGCGCAGCTTGTCCATATTGCGAACTCCTGATTTCGAATGCCCGAAATGGCAGCCAATTTATCAAATGGCTGGTTCGCAAAAAAATCGCCGCTTGTTTGATTCACTTTCGGCGAGGTTCTCATGAAGGTTCTTGTTGTGGGCGCGACGGGCGCGGTCGGCAGTGCGGTGGCGCAGGCCCTGGCCGGGCGGGGCCACGAGGTGTTTCGCGCGGGGCGCACGCGCGGCGATCATCGGGTCGACATCACCAGCGACGCCAGCGTCGAGGCGCTGTATGCGGAGCTCGGCCCGCTCGATGCGATCGTCTCGACGGCCGGCGGGCTGTTCTTCGGGCCGCTGGCCCGGATGAGGCCGGCGGATTTCGATGTCGGCCTGCAGGACAAGCTGCTGGGTCAGGTGCGGCTCGCCCTGCTGGGCCAGCATGTGCTGCGCGAGGGCGGCTCGATCACGCTGACCACCGGGGTCGCGGCCGACGATCCGGTGCGCGGCGGAGCCAATGCGGCCGCAGTGAATGCGGCGGTCGAGGGCTTCGTGAAGGGCGCGGCGATCGAGCTGGCGCGCGGGCAGCGCATCAACGCGGTGAGTCCGACGCTGCTTACCGAATCGTTGGCCGCGTATGGCGCGCTCTTTCCGGGGGTCGAGACCGTACCGGCCGCGCGCGTGGCGCTCGCCTACGTGCGCAGCGTCGAAGGTCCGCTGACGGGGCGCGTCTTTCGCGTGTGGCAATGAGGATCGGGCATGGACGGCTTGCAGGCGCGCTGCTTGCGCTCGCGGCCACGGCGGCTGGTGCCGCCCCGCCCGTGGTCCAGGCGCTGCCCGAGGACTGGTATCCGGAAAGCGTAGCCATCGGGCCCGACGGCACGTTCTATGTCGGCAGCTGGCGGCAGGGCGCCGTCGCGCGGCTGAAGCCGGGCTCGGCGCCGAAAGCCGAGGTGCTGGTCAAGCCCGGTGCCAACGGGCTCGCGAACGGGCAGGGCGTGCTGGTCGACGCGAAGCGCCGGGCGCTGTGGATCTGCTCCGGCAACATCGGCTTCACCACCGTGCCTTCGACGCCGAGCGCCCTCAAGCGCTATGACCTTGCCACCGGCGCGCCGCGCGCGAGCTACGCGATGCCCGAGGGCGGCTACTGCAACGACCTCGCGCAGGACGCGCGCGGCAATCTCTACGTGACCGACTCCCACCGCCCGCGCGTGCTGAAGCTCGCACCGGGCGCCGCCTCGCTCGCGGTATGGAAGGAGGATCAGGCGCTGGCCGGACCCGGCCCCTACAAGGGCCTGAACGGCATCGCCATCGACGGCGGGCGCGATGTCTACGTGAGCCTCGTGGCGGCGGCGCCCTACGTGCTGCGCATCGGTCTCGGCGCGCACGGCGAGGCCGGTGAGGTCACGCGCGTCGAGGCGCCGCGCGAGCTCAAGAACGTGGACGCGATCCGCGCCTGGAAGCCCGGGCGGCTCGTGTTGTTCGAGAGCAATGCCTTCGGCGACGGCCCCTACGGCGGACAGATCAGCGTGGCGCGTGTCGAAGGCGCGAAGCTCGGCCTGCAGACGGTGGTGGCGGGGCTCAACGACCCGTCCTCCGGCGCCGTGCGGGGCGACCGCGTCTACTACATCGAATCGAAGTATTCGCTGCTCACCGGGCGCAGGGACGGCGATGGGCCGGTGCCGACCGGCGTGCCTTTCGACATCCAGTCGCGCGCGCTGCCGCCGTAGGCGCGGCGCCGCGGCGAGTGCGCTGCGCATATAGCACTCATATGCGCATGGAAATTGCGGCGAAGCGGGGGTGGATTACCCTCCGCACCCACGATGAAAAAAGCCTACCGCGCCTCCCTCCTGCGATTCGACGCCGCCGGCCAGCCCGTTTTCGACGAGGACGGCCTGCTGGTCGTCGGCCCCGACGCCGCCGGCCGCCAGCGCGTGCTCGATGCCGGCAGCCATGCCGCCGTGGCGCCGCGCCATGCCGATGCGGAGGTTACGGCGCTGCCCGGGCGCATCCTCGCGCCGGGCTTCGTGGACATGCACATCCACTTTCCGCAGACCGACATCATCGGTTCGCCCGCGCCGGGGCTGCTGCCCTGGCTCGAGAACTACACCTTTCCGGCCGAGGCGAAGTTCGCCGATCCGGCGCATTCGGGCGAGGTGGCCGAGGTGTTCTTCGACGAGCTGCTGCGCAACGGCGTGACCACCGCGCTGACCTTCGCGACCTCGCACGTGGCCTCGGTCGATGCCTTCTTCGCGAGCGCCCGGCGCCGTGGCCTGCGCATGATCTCGGGCAAGGTGCTGCAGGACCGCCATTCGCCCGACGGCGTGCGCGACCAGACCGTGCAGAGCCTGATCGATTCCGAGGCGCTGATCCGCAAGTGGCACGACGTCGACCGGCTCGGCTATGCGATCACGCCGCGCTTCGCGCCCGCGAGCACCGACGCGCAGATGCGCGGCGCCGGCGAACTGGCCGCGAAGTACCCCGACACCTGGATCCAGTCGCACGTCGCCGAGAACCGCGACGAGGTGGCCTGGGTGCGCGAGCTCTATCCGCAGTCGCGCTCCTACCTCGACGTGTATGCGGGCTTCGGCCTGATGCGCGAGCGCGCGGTGTACGCCCACTGCATCTGGCTCGACGACACCGACCGCGCGCTGCTGCGCGACACGAAGACCGCGGCCGCCGTGAGCCCGACCAGCAACCTGTTCCTCGGCAGCGGCTTCTTCGACTTCGGCGCGGCCGACCGCACCGGCTTTCCGTACGGCCTCGCGAGCGACGTGGGCGGCGGCACCAGCTTCAGCCCCTTCCACACGATGATGGCGGCCTACTACGTGGGCCGCGAGGGGCAGACCAAGCCCGGCCTCAGCATCGCGCCCTCCGAGCTCTGGTGGCGCCACACGGGCGGCGCGGCGCGCGCGCTCGGCCTCGACGGCGTGGTCGGCAACCTGCAGCCCGGCTGCGAGGCCGACTTCCTGGTGCTGAACCCGCAGCAGGCCACGCCGCTGCTCGCGCGCAAGGCCGCGCGCGCCCAGAACCTCGAGGAGCTGCTGTTCGCGATGATCGTGCTCGGGGACGACCGGCTGATCGAGCGCACGGTGATTTCGCAGGCTGGATAGGCCGTCGAATACGGGCAGCCGAACGCAGAGGGCGCGAAGGTTTCGCAGAGGTCGCGAAGAAGAAAACCAAAATTCTTGGATTCCTTTTGCGACCTTCGCGCAATCTTCGCGCCCTCTGCGTTCGGCTCCCGATTTCAGCCATGCCACAATTCCGCCCCGTACTCCGCAGCAGCACCGCATATGAGCATCAAGAGCGACAAATGGATCCGGCGCATGGCCGAGCAGCACGGCATGATCGAGCCCTTCGAGCCCGGCCAGGTGCGCGAGGCCTCGGGCCACAAGATCATCAGCTACGGCACCTCGAGCTACGGCTACGACATCCGCTGCGCGCCTGAATTCAAGGTCTTCACGAACATCCACAGCACCGTGGTCGATCCGAAGAACTTCGACGAGAAGAGCTTCGTCGACATGCACGGCGATTACTGCATCATCCCGCCCAACAGCTTCGCGCTCGCGCGCACGGTCGAGTACTTCCGCATTCCGCGCAACGTGCTGACCATCTGCCTCGGCAAGAGCACCTATGCGCGCTGCGGCATCATCGTCAACGTCACGCCCTTCGAGCCCGAATGGGAAGGCTACGTGACGCTCGAGTTCAGCAACACCACGCCGCTGCCCGCCAAGATCTACGCGGGCGAGGGCTGCGCGCAGGTGCTGTTCTTCGAGAGCGACGAGGTCTGCGAGACCAGCTACAAGGACCGCGGCGGCAAGTACCAGGGCCAGCGCGGCGTGACGCTGCCGAAGACCTGACCGCCTGAGCCGCGCGTCCACTGACCGCCGGTTACGCACCCGGCGTCCAGGCCCATTACCATCCCGACACGATCCGGCAAACATCCAAGGGCCGGCAAGGAGATCGCGATGAGATGGGAAGGCAACGAACAGTCCGACAACGTCGAGGACCGCCGCGGCGAGGGCGGCGGCGGCGGCGGCTTCATCGGCGGCCGCAGCATCGGCATCGGCACGGTGGCCGTCGCGCTGATCGCAGGCTGGATCTTCGGCATCAACCCGCTCACCGTGCTGAGCCTGCTGAGCGGCGGCGGACCGGCCCCGGTGCAGCAGCAACAGCAGGGCCCGGCGCCCCGGCCGCCGTCGAACGACCGCGAGGCGGCCTTCGTCTCGACCGTGCTGCGCAACACCGAGGTGGTCTGGAGCGACATCTTCCGGCAGAACGGCGGCACCTACCAGCCACCGCGGCTCGTGCTGTTCCGCGGCGCCACGCCCACGGCCTGCGGCACCGGCGAATCGGCCATGGGCCCGTTCTACTGCCCCGGCGACAAGAAGGTCTACATCGACCTCGGCTTCTACGACACGCTCAAGAACCAGCTCGGCGCGCCCGGCGAGTTCGCGCAGGCCTACGTGATCGCGCACGAGGTCGGCCACCATGTGCAGGACGAGCTCGGCATCACCGCCAAGGTCGACGGCATGCGAAGGCGCCTGAGCCAGAGCCAGAACAACGCGCTGAGCGTGCGCGTCGAACTGCAGGCCGACTGCTTCGCCGGCATCTGGGCGCACCATTCGCAGGAGTCGAAGAAGTGGCTCGATCCGGGCGACATCGAGGCCGCGATGAATGCCGCGCAGAAGATCGGCGACGACGCCTTGCAGCGCTCCGCAGGCCGCGCGGTGGTGCCCGACAGCTTCACCCACGGCAGCAGCGCGCAGCGCCAGCGGTGGTTCGGCACCGGCTACCAGAGCGGCGACGTGAAGGCCTGCGACACCTTCAACGCGCGCACGCTCTGATCCGGGCACGGCGCCGAGCGGCGCCATTGCTGGCGATATTGCTATTGAATAAATAGCAACAAGCGCGGCGCGGACGTTGTCATCGCGCGGTCACTGCCATTTTTTGCGGCAATGCGACAATAGCGGGCTTCATGACAAGCTCCTTCTCCAACCTATCGCTGGCAGCACCGCTGGCGCGCGCCGTAGCCGAAATGGGCTACGAGACCATGACGCCGATCCAGGAACAGGCCATTCCGGTCGTGTTGTCGGGCCAGGACGTGATGGGCGCAGCGCAGACCGGCACCGGCAAGACCGCGGCGTTTTCGCTGCCCTTGCTGCAACGCATGCTCAAGCACGAGAACGCCTCCACCTCGCCCGCGCGGCATCCGGTGCGCGCGCTCGTGCTGCTGCCCACGCGCGAACTGGCCGACCAGGTCGCGCAGCAGATCAAGCTGTACGCCAAGTACACGAACCTGCGCAGCACGGTGGTGTTCGGCGGCATCGACATGAAGCCGCAGACGCTCGAGCTCAAGAAGGGCGTCGAGGTGCTGGTGGCCACGCCGGGCCGGCTGCTCGACCACATCGAGGCCAAGAACGCGGTGCTCAACCAGGTCGAGTACGTGGTGCTCGACGAGGCCGACCGCATGCTCGACATCGGCTTCCTGCCCGACCTGCAGCGCATCCTGAGCTACCTGCCCAAGCAGCGCACCACGCTGCTGTTCTCGGCCACCTTCTCGCCAGAGATCAAGCGGCTCGCGGGCAGCTACCTGCAGAACCCCGTCACCATCGAGGTGGCGCGCCCGAACGAAACCGCCTCCACCGTCGAGCAGCGCTTCTACAGCGTGAGCGACGACGACAAGCGGCGCGCGCTGAAGCAGATCGTCCGCCAGCGCGGCATCACCCAGGCCTTCGTGTTCGTCAACAGCAAGCTCGGCTGCGCGCGGCTCGCGCGCTCGTTCGAGCGCGACGGCCTGCGCACCTCGGCGCTGCACGGCGACAAGAGCCAGGACGAGCGCCTGAAGTCGCTCGCCGCCTTCAAGGCCGGCGAGGTCGACCTGCTGGTGTGCACCGACGTCGCGGCCCGCGGCCTCGACATCAAGGACGTGCCCGCGGTCTTCAACTTCGACATTCCGTTCAACGCCGAAGACTACGTGCACCGCATCGGCCGCACCGGCCGTGCCGGCGCCTCCGGCCTGGCCGTGAGCTTCGCGAGCGGCGGCAACGATGCGCGCCTCGTGGCCGACATCGAGAAGCTGATCAAGAAGAAGATCGAGCTCGAGCCGATGGAGTTCGAGGAAGACCGCCCGCGCGGCCGCATCAACGACGGCCGCCGCCATTGGCGCGAAGAGGGCGAGGCCGGCGACGCGCGCGACGTGCTCGACCAGCCGCGCGAGCGCCGCGAGGTCGAGGCCCGGCGCGGCGGCGGTCGTCCGCACCGCGCGCCTTCGGCACCGCGCGATCCGTTCTTCGACAAGCCCTACGAACCCGGCGACCGCGAGGCCGCGCCCGCCTGGGAGGCCGCCGCCAAGGCCGCGCCCGCACGCGGCATCTCGAGCAACATCAAGTCCAAGCGCAAGGTGCCGGCGCTCTTCAAGGCCGTCGAGCCGAGCTGAGCGCCGACGAGGCGCCGCGGCGCCTTCGCCGCCAGGCGCGCACTACCACTGGTGCGTGAAGCTGGCGGTGAGCACCGTTCCGGCCGCGGGCAGGCGGCTGTCGTTCCGGCCGCTGCGCATGAGCTGGCTGTAGAGCGGCAGGTAGTGGCGGTTGAACAGGTTCTGCACGCCGACCGTGAGCACGTTTTTCCTGTCGAAGTGGTAGCGACCCACGATGTCGACGCTGTAGTAGCTCCTCACGTCGGCGCGCGCGAACTCGGTCTTGCCGTCCGCCAGGCGATAGTCCTTGGCGCCGAACCAGTTGAACTGCGCACGCACGCTCCAGCGCTCGCTGGGCTTGTACTGCACATAGCCGGTGATCTTGAGCGGCGGAATCCGGTAGCCCGTCATCGGCTGGTCCCGCACCGCGTCCTGCGGCGTCTCGCGGCCCTGCATCCACGTCAGCGTGCCGCCGCTGGACCACTGCTCGCCATAGCGGTCGATCGTCGCTTCGAGCCCGTGGATGCGTTCGCGCGTGCGAAGCAGGCGCAGGCCGTTGTTGAAGGACTGGACGGCGCCGAGGTCCGAACGGGAATGGAAGAGCGCCAGCGTCGCCAGCGTGTCGCCGAAGGCGCCGCGCCAGCCGATCTCGTAGTTGTCGGTCTTGACGGGCTCCAGTTCGGACGAGTTGATGTCGAAGTTGGCGCCTGCATTGCGCACCTGCAGCCCCACGTCGGGCAGGTCGAAGCCCTGGCTGGCCGAGGCGTAGAGCTCGTGGTCCTTGACCGGCTTGAAGGACACGCCCGCGTTGTAGAGCAGCGCGTCGTAGCTGATCTTTCCGCCGCGCACCGTGGCCGGGTTGCGCAAGCGGGATTGGGACAGCGGCTGGAAGTCGTCGAACCCGGCCTGGGCCTTTTCGTAGCGCAGGCCGCCTTCGGCGGACCAGCGTTCGTCGAACTTGTGCTGCAGTTGCGCGAACGCCCCGGCGCTGCGCGTGGTGGTCCACGGCATGTAGGTCAGCTGCCGCACGAAGCGGAATACCCGGCCTCCGCTGGCGTCGTAGACCGCAGGGTCGAACACGTCGACCGGCATGTCGCTGCGTTCCTGGAGGTAGTCGGCGCCCCAGGTCAACCGGGTGGTTTCGCCGGCGCCCAGCGGGGTGTTCACGGTCAGTCGTCCGCCGAACACCTTGTTGTTCTGCATCGCCTGGTCGATGTTGTTGCCGCGGTTCCTGTTGGAGCGCAGGTCGGCGGGAGGAAAGCGCAGATAGCCGTCCCGGCCGTAGAGCATCGCCGAGACCGTGCTGCCCCCGAGGTCCTTGTGCTCGTAGCTGGCGCTCAGCAGGGTGTTTTCGACCTGGTTCTGCTCGGCGAGCCTCAGCCCGTGGATGGCGCGCGCATTCACGCTGCCCAGCGGCGCGCGGTTCACGGCCGGGTCGTTCGCATAGTCGGTCTTCTGGTGCGCCCGCAGATAACTGGCAGCGAACTGGATGCGCTGGTTGGCGTCGATCCGGATGCCGAGCTTGCCGCCCAGGCTGGCGGTGTTGGCGTCGCTCAGATCGCCCTGGCTGGCGTCGGGGGCGATCCGGTCGCCATGGGCGTCGTAAGACCCGGCCTGGCGGCGCATCGCCACGTCGACCTCGTAGTCGATCATTCCGCTGCGTCCCGAGAAATAGTGCTGGACCTGGCCGCCCACGCCTTCGCCGCTCGAGCGCGACAGCGAGGCGTCGAGCCCGAACGTGGTCCTGGCCACCGGCTCGCCGCCCACCGGCCGCGTCGTCACCGAAATGATGCCGCCCGTGGCGCCGCTGCCGTAGATGGCGTTGCTGCCGCGCAGGACCTCCACCCGCTCGATGCGGCTGGGCTCGATGTTCACCAGGTTGCGCGAGCTGTCCCGGTTGGTGTTCAGCGGGATGCCGTCCACCAGGACCAGAACGTTGCGTCCGCGCAGGGTGGTGCCGAAGTCGCTCAGCGTGCGGCTGGAATCGGACAGCCCCGGGACGCTCTTGGCCAGCATGGCGCTCAGGTTGGGCGAGCTCGCGCGCAGATCGTCGAGCTCCTGGCCTTCGATCACCGAGACCTGCCGCGTGGGCTGCATCAGCGAACCGCCCATGCGCTCGTCGGTGACCACCACCGCGGGCAGAAGCGCCGCGGGCGCCGGCGCCGATGGGGCGGCGGGCCGCAGGCCATGGCTTCCGTCCGCCAGTCGGAATGCCTCCAGCCCGGAGCCGGCGAGCAGGGCCGCCAGGCCGTCCTGCACCGTGTGGCGGCCCCGCAGTCCGGGGCTCGTCTTGCCTTCGGCGGCCTCGCCCGCGCCCACCAGGTGGATGCCGGCTTCGCTCGCGAAGCGGGTGAGCGCCCGGTTCAAGGGGCCGGCCGGGATGTCGTAGCTGCGGGCGGTCGCTGCCGCGGCGTCCTGCTGCGCCAGCGCTTCCGGGGCATGGCCGCCGAGGGCTGCGGCGCCGGCGAGCAGCGCAATGTGAACGGCCAGCGCCAGCGGGCGCGTGGCGGGCAGACGCGGGCCCGGGGCCGCATGCGTCGAGCGGTGAGGTGACATGGATGGATCTCCTGAAGAAAGGCTCGGGTAGTTCTCAAGCTCTAGAACCAATGAGGCGCCCAAACCCGGAACCGCTTTTGTGTGAACTTTTTCACGAATTGGCACAATGCGTCCCCGGGCAGCCGAAGGAGGCTGCGCGTATCGAGAACAATTCGCGTTTGCGCACCATCGATCCGAAAGCCGGAAATCCCCCCAATGCCAGCCGACGCCGCTGCGCTCCAGCAGCGCTTCCATGCCCTCTATCGCGACCACCACGGCTGGCTGCAGGGCTGGCTGCGGCGCCGCCTCGGCTGCGAGGCCCGGGCGGCCGATCTCGCGCACGACACCTTCCTGCGCCTGATCGGCGCCCCCTCGCGCCCGCGTTTCGACAGCAGCGCCGAAGCCCGCGCCTACCTATGCAAGACCGCGCACAACCTGTGCATCAACCTGTGGCGCCGCCAGGAGATAGAACGGGCGTGGCTCGATACGCTGGCCGCCGCGCCCGAGGCGCACTACCCCTCCGCCGAGCGCCAGTCCATGGTGCTGCAGGCGCTGGAGGAGGTCTGCGCGATGCTGCAGGCGCTGCCGCCCAGGACCGCACGCGCTTTCGTGCTGGCCGTGGTCTGCGGCATGGGCGACGATGAAGTGGGCGCGGAGCTCGGCATCTCCGGCCGCATGGTCCGCAAGCATGTCGCCCGGGCCATGCTGGGCTGCCTGAGCCTGCGCGCGCGGCAGACGGCGAGCGAGCTGCGCCTCGGCCCCGAGGGCGCATGAGGCCTGCCGTCGCGCCCCGGCTGCCCTCCGGGCCTGAACCCTCCGCCGCCGTGCTCGAGCAGGCGGCCGGCTGGTATGCCCGCCTGCGCGACGGAAGGCACGGCGCCCGGCACCAGGAAGCCTGGCTGGCCTGGCTGCAAGCGGCCGAGGAACACCGGATCGCCTGGCGCTACATCGAGGAGATCCGGCAGGGATTCGACCCGCTGCAGCAACTCGCCGACCGCCGCGCGGCGGCCGACGTGCTCACGGCCGCCAATGCCCGCATGCACACGCGTCGCAACCTGCTCGCAGGCGCAGCGGCATTCGCCGGCGCAGGCCTGCTCGGCGCGCTGGCCTGGCGCGAAGAGCGGCTGCCGTCCGCGCTCACCGCCTGGTCGGCGGACCATCGCACCGCCACGGGCGAGCAGGCGCAGATCGCACTCGCCGACGGCAGCCGCCTCTGGCTCAACACCGCCACCGCGGTCAACGTCGACGCCGGCTCGCGGCGCATCGTTCTCGTGGCGGGCGAAGTCTTCGTCGCCACCTCGCCGGACCCCTCGCGCCCGTTCCTGCTGCGCAGCGTGCACGGCGATATGCGCGCGCTCGGGGCGCGCTTCAATGTGCTGCGCGAGGCCCGCGAGACCCGATGTACCGTGTTCGAGGGTGCCGTCGAGATCCGCACCGCCGACAGCGGCGCCGCCCGCACCGTGCGTGCCGGAGAGCAGGCGTGCTTCGGGGCGCAGCGCATCGTGTCGGAGCGATCGGCCGACCTCGCGCGCGAAGCCTGGACCCGGGGCCTGCTCGTCGCCGACAACATCTCCCTGCGCGAGGTGGTGCACGAACTGCGCCGCTACCGCAGCGGGTACCTGGGCCTGGCCGACGGGCTCGGCGATCTCACGGTCTATGGCAGCTTCCCGGTCCTCGATACCGATCGCGTGCTGCGGATGCTGGCGTCTGCGCTGCCGATACGCATCGAGCAGCCCATGCCCTGGTGGACGCGCATCGAGCCGGCGGGTTGAGCAGGAGGCGTTCGCGGGCGGGCCGCCTGGCGGCGCGGCTCAGACCACCCTGAAGTGATGCGTGCCGTCGCGCCCCAGCTGCTCGACGAGCCCGAATTCCCAGTCCAGGTAGGCCTGCATCGCCTCGGCCGGCGCGTCGGTGCCTTCGTACGGACGGCGGTAGCGGTCGGTGCGCGGCGTCGCGAGCCGGGTCTCGCCCGACTCGGCCTCGAGGCCGGCCGCGAACCATGCGGCGTTGCCGCCGGCGAGCACCAGCACTTCGGCGTCGCGCTGGCCGCGCGCATCGAGCAGCGCGCGCAGGTCGGCCGCGGCATAGCGCGCGAGCAGGCTGCTGCCGCAGGTCAGCACGTAGCGCTGCGCGCGGGGGATGGCGCCGTCGATCGCCGCGGCCAATTGGGCGCGGACGGCGTACCAGGCGCTCGGGATGTGGCGCTTGACGTAGTTGGCGCTGGTGGTCACGTCGATCACCGCTGTGCCCGGGTCCTTCTTGTTCAGCAGCGCGGCCAGTTCCAGCGGCGCGATCTCGCCGGCCGCTTGCGCCACCGGCGGGTAGGCGACCGCCGGCGTGCCCGTTTCGCGCCATGCGGCGGCCGGCGGCACCGGGTCGACCACATGCACCTCCCAGCCCATCTGCGCGAGCCACGAGGCGCTCATCGACGCGCGCACGCCGTCGTCGTCCGCGAGCACGATGCGCGCGCCGCGCACCGGCACCTGGTGGTCGGTCTCCTGCACGAGCTGCCCGCCCGGCGCACTCGCGAAGCCGGGCAGGTGGCCGGCCGCGTATTCCTCGGGCGTGCGCACGTCGAAGCGGTAGACGGTGCGCCCGGGCGCTTCGAGCGTGGCGAGCGCATCGAAGGCAATGCGGCGCACGCCGGCCGCGTCGGCCACGCGGCGCGCATCGGCGCGGGCGCTTGCGCGGTGTTCTTCCGCAACCGACGCCGGTGCCCGGCGCGCGGCGCCATGGTCGAGCGTCTGGCCCGCGAGCTTCCAGCCGATGGTGCCGTTGCGCAGTGCCGCCACCGGGTTCGGAATGCCGGCGTTCACGAGCGACTGCGTGCCGATGATGCTGCGCGTGCGGCCGGCGCAATTGACGATGACGCGCGTCGCCGGGTCGGGCGCGAGTTCGCGCACGCGCAGCACCAGTTCGGCACCCGGCACGCTGGTGGCCGAGGGAATGCTCATGGTCTGGTATTCGTCGAAGCGGCGCGCGTCGAGCACCACCACGTCGGCCTTCGCATCGAGCAGCGCCTTGACTTCCGGCGCCGACAGCGACGGCGTGTGCCGCTCGTGCTCCACCAGTTCGCCGAAGGCCTTGCTCGGCACGTTCACGTCGCGGAACAGTTCGCCGCCCGCGGCGCGCCAGCCTTCGAGGCCGCCCTCGAGCAGATGCAGCTGCGTGTAGCCCAGCGATGCGAGCGTGCGCGCGGCCTGCGGTGCGAGGTCGCTGCCCGCGTGCTCGCCGTAGAGCACGATGAAGGTGTCGCGCCGCGGAATGCGCCGCCAGGCCTCGATCTCGATGCGCGACAGCGGCAGGTTCGCGGCCCAGAGCGGATGCGCCTGCGCGAAAGGATCTTCCTCGCGCACGTCGAGAAGGGCCGTTTCCTCGCGCGCGAGGAGCCGCTCGCGCACGGCGGCGAAGGACACGGTGGGAAAGGAGCGGTCGGCGGTCGTCATGCGGCGGGCGTCTGTCGGAGTTCTTCGGAGCGGTCCCAGAGGTTGGGCAGCAGCGTATTGGAATAGCCCGAGACGAAGGGCTTGCGCCCACCCTCGGCCGGGTAAGTATGCCGGCGCACGGCGCCGATGTTCGCGCCGTAGACGTGGATGCTGATCGACGCGCGGTCCGCATGCGCGTTGTGCACGCGGTGCAGGTCGCCCACGGTCGGCGACACCGCCTCCACCTGGCCCGGGTCGAGCCGCACCGGCGCGCCCTGCGGCTGCGCGCGGCCGGCATCGTCGATCGCATAGGCCTGGCTGTATTCCGCGCCGCGCAACATGCCGATCAAGCCCCACACCGTGTGGTCGTGCACCGGCGTGGCCTGCCCCGGCCCCCAGACGAAGCTCACGACCGAGAAGCGCTCGGTGCTGTCCGCATGCAGCAGGAACTGCTGGTAGCGCGCCGGATCGGGCTCTGCGAAGGCCTCGGGCAGCCAGTCGTCGCGCGCGACCAGCGTGCGAAGCAGCGCACCGCCCTCGCGCAGGATGCGTGCCTCGTCGGGCCGGCCGTCGAGCAGCCGCCCGAAGGCGCCGACGAACTCGCGCAGCGGGGCGATCATGCGGCGCGGCTCCAGAGCCGGGCGTCGGTGACCGCGCGCACGTCCACGCGCAGCGGCAGGATGCCGGTCTGCGCCGAGCGGTCGGCCACCGCCTGCAGCGCCGCGATGTCGGCCTCGGTGACCGGCCGCGCCGTGACCGCGGTGCGCGCCGTGATGATGCGGGCCGATTCGATCGGCAGCCGCGTGAGCTGGCTGTAGGCGCGCGCATAGGCCTCGGGGTTCGCGAGCGCCCATTCGCCCGCGCGCGCGAGCCGGTCGAGGAACTGCACGATCGCCGCGCGCTTGGCGGCATCGGCCAGCGCGGGTTCGCTCGCGGTGATGAAGCCCAGCGCGGTGTTGATGCCGCGCCCGTCGCGCAGGATGCGGCCGCCCTGCTGCAGCGCGATGGCGTAGTAGGGGTCGAACACCGCCCAGGCCTCGATCTGCTTCGAGGCGAAGGCGGCCGCGGCGTCGGTGGGCAGCACGAACTTGACGGTCACCTCGTCGCGCCGCACGCCGGCCTCTTCGAGCGCGCCGTAGAGCTGGTACTGCGAGATGCTGCCGCGCGCCGACGAGACGATCACGGTCCGCCCGCGCAGGTCGGCCACGCGCCGCAGCGTCGACTCCGGCTGCACCACGATGCCGAGCGCATCGGGCTGGCCGACGCGCGTGGCGACGATCTTGAGCGGCGTCCGGCCGACGGCCGCGGCGAGCACCGGCAGGTCGCCTGCCACTGCGGTGTCGACGGCCGCGCTGCGCTGCGCCTCGAACAGCGGCGCCGCGCCCTGGAAGTTGGCCCAGCGGTAGCCGAAGGGCGCGTCCTCGAGCGCGCGCGAGGCCTCGAAGAGCGCGCGCAGGCCGCCGGCCTGGTCGCCGAGCACCAGCGTGGCGGCGGTGGAGGAAGGTGCCTGCGCCAGTGCGCGCAGCGGCGCGGCGGCCGCGAGGGCAGGGAGCACCGCCGCCTGCCGCAGCCAGCGGCGGCGCGAGGTGAGGAACGGCAAATCGCTCATGCGGCGGCTCCTTGCGTGTTCAGTGCGCGCCGGCCCGCGGCGATCAGCACCGCATCGTTCTGCGGCGTGTGGATGCGTCCGCACAGCACGTCGCGGTGGTGGCGCTCGAGCGGGTTCTGCCGCGCGAGGCCGTGGTTGCCGCTCAGCTGCAGCGCGATCTCGACCGCGCGGATGGCGTTGTTCGTCACAGTGTACTTGGCGAGTCCGCTGTCGGCGGCCGCGGGCGCATGGCCCTCGTCGACCGCGCGCGCGGCCTCGTCGAGCAGCACGCGGTTGGTGCGCAGCAGCGCCTCGATCTCGCCCACGTGCTCCTGCACGCGCGGCAGGCTCGCGAGCGGCGCGCCCAGGCTGCCGGGCGCGCGCTGGTTCAGGAAATCCACAAGCCAGTCGCGCGCGGCCTGCGCCACCGCGTCGTAGAGGCTGCCCAGCAGCACCACCATCCAGGCCTGCTGCGCGGCGTGCGCGTCGATGTCGGTCTGGCTGCCGGCGTCGGCGGCCCACGCCGCGGGCGCGCGCAGGTCCACCGCATGGTCGAGCGGCACCGCGACGTCCTCGAACACCACCTCATGGCTGCCCGAGGCGCGCAGGCCCAGGTGGTCCCAGCTCGCGATCACGCGCACGCCGGGCGCGCGGCGCGGCACCAGGACGATGCCCGTGCGCGGCGCGGGTTCGTCGGTGCGCGCCCAGACCGCGAGCCACGAGAGGCCTTCGATGCCGGTGGTGTAGAGCTTGTGGCCGCTGATCCGCCACTGGCCGCCCTCGCGCCGCGCCACGGTGGCGGGCAGCCCGCCGCGGGCCGGGGAGCCGAGCACGGGTTCCACCCGCAGCGAATTGATCAGCGCGCCGTGCGCCACCGCGTCGCGCAGCACGCGCTCGCGCAGCGGCGCCGGCCAGCGGCTGTCGCCGCGCCCGAGCGCATGGTGCTGCAGCCAGGTCATGGTGAGGATCAGCGCGGTGGCGGGCTCGCCGCGCGCCACCGCCGCGATCACGCGGCGTGCCGTCGCGAGCGTGGCGCCGCCGCCGCCCAGGGCCGCGGGCGCGACCAGCCCGATGAGGCCGTGGGCCTGCAGCAGCTCGAAGTTGGCATGCGGAAAGGCGCCGCTGCGGTCGTGGTCGGCCGCGGTGCTGGCGAACTGCGCCGAAAGCCGCGCGAGCAGCGCGTCGTCCACGGCAGGCGGTGCAGAAGAGACGGAAGAAGAAGCGGAAGCCGCGGCCGACGGGCGGCGCAAGGGTAGGGCACTCATGGGCTGCACGGTAGCGGCAGGCGGGCGGGTGGGAAACGACGCATCCCGCATATGCAAACTCGTTTTTCTGCGTTCGCTTTCGCGCGGCCAGCCGGTACGGTCTCGCTCCTCTGCCGAAAAGCGAAGAAGAAAGAAAGCGACGCATGACCACGACCGATCTCCCGCTGGGCCGCCGGCGACTGCTGCAGGCCGCCGCCGCGGGCGCTGCCGCGGCTGCCTGGGCCGGGCCCGCCGCGCTGGCGGCGCCGAGGGCGCCGGACCTCTCCGGCGTGACGCTGCGCGTCGGCACCTACAAGGGGCTCTGGCGGCCGCTGCTGCAGGCCTCGGGCCAGGCCGACACGCCCTACCGCATCGACTGGCGCGAGCTCAACAACGGCGTGCTGCACATCGAGGCGATCAACGGCGATGCGCTCGACCTCGGCTCGGGCAGCGAGATCCCGCCGGTGTTCGCGGCGCGCCAGAAGTCGAGCGTGCGGCTGGTGGCCGTGACGCACGAGGACCTGAACAACCAGACCACGCTCGCGCGCCGGGACGCGCCGATCCGCAGCATCGCCGACCTCAGGGGCCGGCGCGTGGGCTACGTGCGCGCCACCACCTCGCACTACTACCTGGCCAAGCAGCTGGCGGAGGCGGGGCTCTCGTTCAACGACATCCAGGCCGTGAGCCTCACGCCCGCGGACGGCCTCTCGGCCTTCGCGCGCGGCGACCTCGATGCCTGGGCGATCTACGGCTACAACGGCCAGCTCGCGCGCACCCTGCACGGCGCGCGCACGCTGAAGACCGGCGTGGGCTATCTCTCGGGCAACTTCCCGATCTACGCCAACCCGCGCACGCTCGACGATGCGCCGCGCCGTGCGGCGCTCGGCGACCTGCTGCAGCGGCTGCAGCGTTCGTTCGCATGGATCAACGGCAACTTCCTCGCCTATGCGCGCGCCCAGTCGGCCGAGACGCGCGTGCCGGTCGGCGACCTGGTCGAACTCTTCAACGGCCGCAGCGGCGACTACAGCCTCGGCCCCGTCACGGACGCGGTGGTCCGCAGCCACCAGGACGTGGCCGACACCTTCCTGAAGATCGGCGTGCTCGACGGCCCGGCCGACGTGAAGCCGCTCTGGGACCGCCGCTTCGAGCCGCTGCTGCTGCGCCCGGGCGCCGCCTGAACCATCCACCCCATCCAGCCTTTAGACCCCAAGAGGACACCATGAGCCAGAACCACGACGTTGAATTCATCGGCATGATCCAGGCCCAGAAGGTCTCGGAGATCCATGCGCCCCAGGGCCCCGCGATCGACCGCGACTACGTGCGCGCCTTCGCGCAGGCGCACGAGCAGGCCGGCTTCGACCGCGTGCTCGTGCCGCACCATTCGACGAGCCCGGACGCCACGCTCACCGTGGCCTATGCGGCCTCGGTCACCGAGCGCATCCACTTCATGCTCGCGCACCGGCCGGGCTTCGTGGCGCCCACGCTGGCGGCGCGGCAGTTCGCTTCGCTCGACCGCTTCAGCGGCGGCCGTCTCGCGGTGCACTACATCTCGGGCGGCTCCGACGAGGAACAGCGCCGCGACGGCGACTGGCTCGACCACGACCAGCGCTATGCGCGCACCGACGAGTACCTGGAGGTGCTGCACAAGGTGTGGACGAGCGAGAAGCCCTTCGACCACGAGGGCGCGCACTACCGCTTCCAGAACGCCTTCTCGGAAGTGAAGCCGCTGCAGACGCGCAACGGCCGGCCGCACGTGCCGGTGTACTTCGGCGGCGCCTCCGAAGCCGCGATCCCGGTGGCCGGCAAGTACGCCGACGTGTACGCGCTCTGGGGCGAGTCGCTCGAGCAGGCGCGCGAGCTCACGACGCGCGTGCGCGCCGAGGCCGCGAAGCACGGGCGCAGCGTGCGCTTCTCGGTGTCGTTCCGGCCGATCCTCGCGCAGACCGAGGCCGCCGCATGGGCGCGCGCCGACGCGATCCTGGCCGAGACCCGGCGCCTGCGCGTGGCGCAGGGCTACAACCGCGGCGGCCCGCAGCAGAGCGAGGGCGCCCGGCGCCTGCTGGCGGCGGCGGAGAAAGGCACGCGGCTCGACAAGCGGCTGTGGACCGCGGTCGCGCAGGAGATCGGCGGACGCTCCAACAGCACCGCGCTCGTCGGCACGCCCGAACAGGTGGCGGATGCGCTGCTCGACTACCACGACCTGGGCGTGACCACCTTCCTGATCCGCGGCTTCGATCCGCTCGAGGACGCGATCGACTACGGCCGCGAACTGATCCCGCGCACGCGCGAACTCGTGGCCGCGCGCGCGGCTTCGCAGCGCAAGGCGGCTTGACGGTCTGGCTCCCTCCCCTTCCGGGGGAGGGCAGGGGTGGGGGCGCGCGGCGCATCCACCCCTGCACCGCCGTCATCGCCGCATGCCCCCATCCCAGCCTTCCCCCGGAGGGGGAAGGAGCAAGACCCCCACAGGACTTTTCCAATGAGCGCCGTTCTTTCCATCGACCGCCACACCTCGCCCCTGAAGCTCAACCCGAACCCGCAGCAGAAATACTGGTTCGACCCGGTGCCGCCGCGCTCCGTGCAGGCCGAGCGCCGCCACCGGCAGGAGCGCCTCGCCGGCGCCTTCCGCCTGTTCGCGCGCTTCGGTTTCGCGCAGGGGCTCGCGGGCCACATCACCGCGCGCGATCCCGAGCTCGTCGACCACTTCTGGGTCAACCCGCTGGGCATCCACTTCTCGCGCATCAAGGTGTCCGACCTGCTGCTCGTCAATGCGCGCGGCGAGACGGTGATCGGCGAGCGGCCGCTCAACAAGGCGGCCTTCGCGATCCATGCCGCGATCCACGAGTACAACCCGAGGATCGTGGCCGCGGCCCACACGCATTCGACCTACGGCAAGGCCTGGTCCGCGCTCGGCCGCGGGCTCGACACCATCACGCAGGACGCCTGCGTGTTCCACGACGACGTGGCGCTGTTCGACGACTTCACCGGCATGGTGGTCGACACCGACGAGGGCGGGCGCATCGCGCGGGCGCTCGGCGACCGCAAGGGCGCGATCCTCAAGAACCACGGCATCCTGACCGCCGGGCCTTCGGTGGAGGCGGCCGCCTGGTGGTACATCGCGCTCGACAACGCCTGCCACACGCAGCTGCTCGCCGAGGCCGCGGGCAGGCCGCAGCCCATCGACGAGGCGACCGCGCGCCACACCCACACCCAGATCGGCGGCCCCGAAGGGGCGATCCATGCCTTCGACAGCCTCTACCAGGGCCTGGTCGAGGCCGAGCCCGAACTGCTGCTCTGAACCGAAAAAACACCCCACGGAGTCCCCGATGACCGCATTCCCTTCCCGCCGCAGCGTGCTGCGCGCCGGCGGCGCCGCCGCCGTGGTCGCCGCCGGCGGCCTGATCGCGTCGCAGGCGTTCTCGCAGTCTGCGCGCAAGCTCACATTCGCATGGAACGCCGCCGCCTTCTGCCTCTCGCCCGTGGTGGTGGCGCAGGAGCGCGGCTACTTCGAGCGCAACGGCCTGCAGGTGGAGCTGATCAACTACACCGGCTCCACCGACCAGCTGCTGGAATCGCTCGCCACCGCCAAGGCCGACGCCGCGGTCGGCATGATCCACCGCTGGCTCAAGCCGCTGGAATCGGGTTTCGACGTGAAGATCGTCGGCAGCTCGCACGGCGGCTGCGTGCGCCTCGTCGGCGCCAAGAGCGCCGGCGCCACGAGCCTCGCGAGCCTCCGGGGCAAGATCATCGGCGTGTCGGACATCGCGAGCCCGGGCAAGAACTTCTTCTCGATCCTGCTCGCGAAGAACGGCATCGACGTCGAGCGCGACGTGACCTGGCGCCAGTATCCGGCCGACCTGCTCGACATCGCGGTGCAGAAGGGCGAGATCCACGCCATCGCCGACGGCGACCCGAACGTCTACCTGATCGAGAAGCGCAACAAGGGCGCCTTCGTCGAGCTCGCGAGCAACTTGAGCGGTGAATACAAGGACAAGGTCTGCTGCATCGTGGGCGCGCGCGGCGAGCTGGTGCGCAAGGACAAGCCCACCGTGGCCGCGCTCGTGCGCGCGATCGTGCAGGCTTCCGACTACGTGGCCGAGAACCCGAACGAATCGGCCAGGCTCTTCGCGAAGTACTCGCCCAAGGTGCCGGTGGAAGACCTGCGGGCGCTGCTGGGCACGCTCACGCATGCGCACCATCCGCTCGGGCGCAAGCTGCGCGACGAGGTCGAGTTCTATGCGCGCGATTTCCGCGGCGTCGGCGTGCTCAGGAAGACCACCGATCCGGTGCGCTTCGCCGACCACGTCTCGTTCGATCCGCTGGCCTGATCATGAGTGCACCCGAACCCGCTTTCGGCCTCGGCACGCTCGCCTTCCGCGGCGGCGGTGCCGAGGGCGCATCCCTTCCCCTGCGCACGCCGCGCGTCGAAGCGCCGGCGCCGCGCCGCGCCGCCTCGCCGGGCGCGTGGCGCAGCGGCTTCGCGGCCGCCGTCGCATGGTTCGCGCTCGGCGTGCTGACGCTGCAATGGCCGAACAAGCCCGTGGGCTTCGGCGACTGGGCCTACACCGACGCGTTCGGCCTCGCCGCCGTCGCGGCCGGTGCGCTGCTGCTCGCGGTCGCGCTGCTCGGTGCGCGCGCGGGTCGGGTCGCGAGCACGCTGCGCCCGGCAGGGCCGTGGCTCGTGGCCCTGGCGCTGCTGCTCGCGGCCTGGGAGATCGCCACCGCCAAGCTCGCGCTGCTGCCCACGCCCTTCTTCGCGCCGCCGCAGAGCCTGGTCGAGACCTACGTCGACGACTGGCGCCGGCTCGGCGAGAGCCTCTGGCATTCGGCGCGGCTGCTGGCGCACGGCTTCGTGCTGGGCGCGCTCGCGGGCTTCCTCACCGGCGTGACCATCGGCTGGTCGCGCATCGCGGGCTACTGGGTGCATCCGGTGCTGCGCTTCGTGGGCCCGGTGCCGGCTTCGGCGCTGCTGCCGCTGGCGTTCTTCTTCTTTCCATCGAGCTATGCGGCCGCGGTGTTCCTGATCGCGCTCGCCACGGGCTTCCCTGTGGCGGTGCTCACCTGGTCCGGCGTGGCCGGCGTCAACCGCAACTACTACGACGTGGCGCGCACCATGGGCGCGAGCGAGCGCTTCCTGGTGCTGCGGGTGGCCGTGCCCGCGGCGCTGCCGCAGGTCTTCGTGGGCCTCTTCATGGGGCTGGGCGCGGCATTCTCGGTGCTGGTCACGGCCGAGATGATGGGCGTGAAGGCCGGGCTCGGCTTCTATCTCTCGTGGGCGCAGGGCTGGGCCTCGTACTCGAACATGTACGCGGCGCTGATCGTGATGGCGGGACTGTGCTCGGGGCTCGTGACGCTGCTCTTCAAGGTGCGCGACCGCGTGCTCTCGTGGCAGAAGGGGACCGTGAAGTGGTAGCCGCCGTCACCGCCGGGCGCGCCGGCGCGCGCATCGACATCCGCGGCGTGAGCCACTGGTTCGACGTGGCCGCGGGGCCGCTGCAGGTGCTCGACGACATCGATCTGAGCGTCGCGCCCGGCGAATTCGTCGCGCTGCTCGGGCCGAGCGGCTGCGGCAAGTCGACGCTGCTGCGGCTCGTGGCCGGGCTGGAGCCCGCGACCGCCGGACGCATCGCGCAGGACGGCGCGCCGATCACCCGGCCCGATCCGTCGCGCATCGTGGTGTTCCAGGACCCGACCCTCTATCCCTGGCGCAGCGTGTGGGACAACGTGGCGCTCGGCCTGCAGGCGCGTGGCGTGCTCCGCGCGCAGCGCGCCCGCGTGGACGAGGCGCTGAAGCTCGTCGGCCTGGCCGATTTCGCCAGGGCCTTTCCGCACCAGCTCTCGGGCGGCATGGCGCAGCGCGTGGCGCTCGCGCGGGCGCTGGTCAACGACCCGCAGCTGCTGGTGCTCGACGAGCCGCTCGGCAAGCTCGATTCGCTCACCCGCATCGCGATGCAGAGCGAGCTCGTCAACCTGTGGCAGCGCGCCGGCTTCTCGGCGCTGCTGGTCACGCACGACGTGGAGGAGGCGCTGTTCCTGGCCAACCGCGTGATCGTGCTGAGCGACCGGCCCGCGCGCGTGGCGGCGGAGATCGTGGTGGACCTGCCGTATCCGCGCCACCGCGGCGACGCGCGGCTTGCCGCGCTGCGGCACGAGGCGCTGCGGCACCTGGGGCTCGATGCCACCTGGTGAGCTCAGCGCCGCGCCAGGTGCCGCCGGCATCGAGCGCCTGATCGGCCTGCTGCAGGCGGCGCAGCTGCAGCTGCTGCGCGTGCTCGATGCGCTCGGTCTCGTGCCGCAGGTGCACGGCCAGCCGGCCTGGCCCTGGGCCTGGCGGCTGTCGGGCGAGAACCTGCTGATCGATGCCGGCCAGGCGCGGAACCTCGCATGGACGCTCGCCTGCATCGGCGCCGCGCTGCTCGTGCTGGCCCTGGCGCTGCCGTGGCGGCGCGCGCGCTGGCATCTGCTCGCGCTGGTGCCGATGCTGCTGCTCGCCGCGCCCTGGCCGGCGCCGCGGGTGCTGGCGGTGCCGGCCACGCCTGCGAGCTTCCATGCCTCGCCGACCGGCTTCACCGCGGCGTCGATCGTGCGCGGCCGCGTGCTCTATGCGGCCCACTGCGCGGCCTGCCACGGCGCCGACGGGCGCGGCGAGGGGCCGCTCGCGGCCGCGCTGCCGATGTGGCCGCCCGACCTCGGCGGGCCGCTGCTCTGGCGGCGCGCCGACGGCGATCTGCTCTGGCGCATCCTGCACGGCATGCGCGACGCGGGGCCGGACGGCCGGCCCACGATGCCCGGCTTCGCCGCCACGCTCGATGCCGACGACGCCTGGGCGCTGATCGACTACATGAAGGCGCAGGGCGCGGGCCGCAGCCTGCGCACGCTCGGGCGCTGGACCCAGCCCGTGGGCCTGCCCGACATGGCCGTGCGCTGCGGCGCGCGGCCGGCGCGTGCGCTCGCGAGCTGGCGCGGCCAGCGCCTGCGCCTCGTGGCCGGCGATGCGGCCCCGGCCGAGGACCCGCGGCTCGTCACCGTGCAGCTGCTGCCGCCGCAGGGCGCGGGCACGCTGGCCGGCGCCGCCGACTGCGTCGCCGATTCGCCCGCCGCCTGGGAGGCGCTGGCGCTGATCGCCGCCACCGCGCGGCTCGCGGGCACGCAGTTCATCGCCGACCGCGACGGCTGGCTGCGCGCGCTCGGCGAGCCCGGCAAGGCGGGCTGGTCCGACGACGACCTGCTGTGCCGCAGCGACGGCGCGGCGCCGCCCCCGGCGCCGGCCGCCGACGGCCTCGGCGCACTGATCGCGCGCATGGACGCGCAGCCGGTGCGCCTGGTCAAGGGCGGCTTCATCCACTGACTTCTTTTTCACCTTCGGAGAAAACCATGAACCTCACGCCCGGGCCCTCGCGCCGGAAACTCCTCGTTCAAGGCGCCGCCATCGCGGCGGCCACCGCGCTGCCCGCGCTGCCGATGCGTGTGCACGCCCAGGGCCGGCCGCTGCTCAAGGCCGGCGACCAGAAGGGCGGCCTGCGCGCGCTGCTCGAAGCGGCGGGCGCGCTCGAAGGGCTGGACTACGACATCCAGTGGTCGGAATTCCCGGCCGCGGCGCCGCTGGCCGAGGCGCTCAATGCCGCGGCCGTCGATTCGGGGCCGATCGGCGATGCGCCGCTGATCTTCGCGCTCGCCGCGGGCACCCGGGTCAAGGCCATCGGCGCGAACCGCTCCGACGCCTACGGCACGGCGGTGCTCGTGCGGCCCGATTCGCCGCTGCGCGGCGCGGCCGATCTCAAGGGCCGCAGCATCGCGACCAATCGCGGCTCGATCGGCCACTACGTCACGCTCAAGGCCGTGACCGCGGCGGGGCTCCGGCCGGAGGACGTGAACTTCCGCTTCCTCGCGCCGGCCGACGCCAAGCTCGCGCTCACGCAGGGCTCGGTCGATGCCTGGGCCACCTGGGAGCCGTACACCGCGCTCGCGGAAGTCAGTGGTCATGCGCGCGTGCTCGTCGGCGGACGCGGCCTGCTGCCGGGGCTCAGCTACCTCGCGGCGACGGATGCGGCCATTGCCGCCAAGCGCCCCGTGCTGCAGGACTTCCTGCAGCGCGTGGTGAAGGCGCAGCGCTGGTCCTACCGCAACGTCGAGACCTACTCGGCCGCGCTCGCACGCATCATCGGCATTCCGCCCGAGGCCGCGAAGCTGCAGTTCGAGCGGCGGCAGCAGAAGTGGGTGCCCATCGATGCGCAGGTGGTCGCCGACCAGCAGCGCACGGCGGATTTCTACCGGCAGGTGGGGCTCATCCGGCAGCCGCTCGACGTCAAGGCCACCTTCGACACGGGCTTCGGCGTCTCGGGCTGAGCCGCGCCCGCGCGTTCACTGGCCGGGTTTCTGCGCCTGCGCGCACTTCACCTGCACCAGCTCGCGCTCGGCCAGCGTGGCGCCGATGCGCACCGCGCTGAGGCAGCCGCCCCAGACGCAGCCGGTGTCGGTGGAGAGCAGGTCGGGGCGCGACAGCCAGCCCAGCGTCGACCAGTGGCCGAAGGCGACGGTGGCGCCGGCGGTCTTGCGGCCCGGCACGTCGAACCAGGGCAGGAAGCCCTCGGGCGGCGAGTCCGCGCTGTCGCTGCTGCCGAAATCCATGGCGCCCGCGGCCGTGCAGAAGCGCATGCGCGTGAGCGCGTTCACCACCACGCGCAGCCGCGCGCTGCCCGCGAGCAAATCGTTCCACTGCGCGGGCTCGTTGCCGTACATCTCGTGCAGGAACGCGCCCAGCGCCGGGCCGCGCAGCACCGATTCGAGCTCCGCCGCGAGCGCAAGCGTGTCGCCCACCGTCCACTGCGGCAGCACGCCCGCATGCACCATCAGCAGCTCGCCGTCGCCGATGCGCATGTGCAGCGCCATGTGCTGGCGGCGCAGCCAGTCGAGCATGGCCTCGCGGTCGGGCGCGGCCAGCAGGCCGGCCAGCGTGTCCTTGCGGCCCGGCTTGCGCGCGCCGTGCGCCACGCCGAGCAGGTGCAGGTCGTGGTTGCCGAGCAGGCTCAGCGCCGAGGCGCCGTAGCCCTGCACGCGCCGCAGCACGGCGGCCGAATCCGGCCCGCGGTTCACCAGGTCGCCGAGCAGCACCACGGTGTCGCGGCTCGGGGAAAAGCCGATCTCGTCGAGCAGCCGCTGGAGGGCGGCGTCGCAGCCCTGGATATCGCCGATCAAGTAAAGTGCCATCTCCTCATTTTCACCCCCTGTACATGGATGTCTTCCTGCTGGCCTTGCTGACCACGCTCAACGCGCTGTTCGCAATGTCCGAAATGGCCCTTTCGACCAGCCGGCGCGCGCGCCTCGCGGCACTGGCGGAAACGGGAGACGCAGGCGCCGAGGCGGCGCTGCGGCTGATGGAGGAGCCCACGCACTTCCTTTCCACGGTGCAGATCGGCATCACCTCGATCGGCATGCTCAGCGGCATCGTGGGCGAGGCCGCGTTCGCGGCGCCGCTCGCGGTGTGGATGGAGGGGCTCGGCCTCGGCGGCGGCACCGCGAGCGTGGCCTCCACCGCGCTGGTCGTGACCGGCATCACCTTCTTCACCATCATCTTCGGCGAACTGGTGCCCAAGCGCATCGGCCAGCTCTATCCCGAGCCCGTGGCGCGCTGGGTCTCGCGACCGATGCGCGGGCTCGCCAAGGGCGCCAAGCCCTTCGTCTGGCTGCTCGCGAGCGCGACCGCGGCGGTGCTGAAGCTGCTGCGCATCGACGCCAACGCCGCGCGCTCCATGACCGAGGAAGAGATCTCGGCCAGCCTCGAGGAAGGCGTGGACGCGGGCGTGATCGAGCAGCACGAGCACCAGATGGTGCGCAACGTGTTCCACCTCGACGACCGCCGGCTGTCCTCGCTGATGATCCCGCGCGCCGACATCGAATGGCTCGACGCCGCCGACACCGTGGCCGAGGCGCTGCAGAAGGTGGCCGATGCGGGCGCGCTCAACCTCGTGCACTCCTGGTATCCGGTGTGCCGCAACTCGCTCGACGACGTGGTCGGCGTGATCAGCGTGGCGCACCTGCTGCGGCTCGGCGCCGGCCATGCGGGCGTGCTCGGCGAAGAGGCCGCGCCGGCCGTGTTCGTGCCCGAGACGCTCACCGGCATGGAGCTGCTCGAGCAGTTCCGCGAGCGCGGCGGGCGGCTGGTGTTCGTGGTCGACGAATACGGCGTGGTGCAGGGCCTGATGACGCCGCGCGACCTGCTCGAAGCCATCACCGGCGAGCTGCAGCCCGGCACGCTGACCGAAGCCTGGGCGCGCCAGCGGCCCGACGGCGTGTGGGAGCTCGACGGCCTGATGCCGGTGTCGGAGCTGCGCGCGCGCCTCGGCATCCGCGAGCTGCCCGACGAGGAGCGCGGACGCTACAACACGGTGGCGGGGCTGCTGATGGCGGTCTCGGGCCACCTGCCCGAGTCGGGCGAGGTGATCGACTGCGCGGGCTGGCAGTTCGAGGTGGCCGCGCTCGACGGGCGCCGCATCGACCGCGTGCTGGCCTCGCCCGAGAAGCCGGCCTAGCCGATGCTGCCGCTGCTGGCTCTTGACTGCCCGCAGTGCGCCGCGCCGCTGCCGCGCGCGGCGCGCTGGCGCACCGTCAACTGCAGCTACTGCGGCGCCACCATCACGCGCGGCGAGGAGACGGTGGAACGCGAGAGCTTCCGCGCCGCGCTGCGCCGCGCCAACGCCCAGAACGGCGATGCGGCCCGCATGCTGCACTGGCGCGGCGCGCGCTACCGGGTGCTCGCGCCGCTCGCCGCGGGCGAACACAGCGAGGTGCTGCTGGCCGAGCGGCTCGGGGCCTTGCCCGAGCGTGTGACGATCAAGCTCGCGCGCGAAGCGGCCGACGATGCGGTGCTGCGGCGCGAAGCCGCGGTGCTCGACGCGCTGCAGGCGCTCTCGCTGCCGGGCAGCGCCTACTTCACGCGCCGCCTGCCGCAGCCGGTGGGCGCCGGGCTCGCCGAAGGCCTGGCCGACGGTGCGCGCCAGGCGCTGGTGCTGCGCCATCCGCCGGGCTTCTGGGGCAGCCTGCACGACGTGCGGCAGGCCCATCCGCACGGCATCGATCCGCGCCATGCGGTGTGGCTCTGGCGCCGCATGCTCGAGGTGCTGGCTTTCGTGCACGACGCCGGCTGGAGCCATGGCGCGCTCGCGCCCCCGCATGCGCTGGTGCATCCGCGCGACCACGGCGTGCTGATCGTCGGCTGGTCGCGGGCGCGGCAGGCCGCGGGCGCGGCGCAGGCCGCCGCGGCGGCGCGCGACCTCGCCCAGAGCGCCTGGACGGTGCGCGCGGTGCTGCATGGCGGCGAGCCCGGCGAGCAGCCGGGCCTGGGCGCACACACGCCGGCGCCGCTGGCCGCGCTGCTGCGCCAGTGCAGCGAAGATGTGGCCGCCTGCGAACGCCTGGGCGCGCGCGGCATCGAGCAGGCGCTCTCGGCGGCTTCGCGCGAAGCCTTCGGCGCGCCGCGCTTCGTGCCCTTCGACCCCGCGCCGCGGGCCTGAGCCACGACAGACAAACAAACGACGAGGAGAGAATCCATGGGCTACGGAAACTATTCGCACGCCGCGCACACGGCGCTCATCGCCGACCGCGCCGCCCGGCCCGGCGCCGAGGTGTTCACGCAGACCTCCACGCATCCGCTGATGAACCCGCACGGGCTCAAGGTGCGCGAGTCGCGCGACAACGCCGACCATCCGAATTCGCTGGGCATCGCGTTCGCGCTCGACGTCACCGGGTCGATGGGCGACATCCCGCAGATCCTCGCGCGCCGCGAATTGCCGACGTTCATGAAGCTTTTGACCGACTGCGGCGTGGCCGACCCGCAGCTCATGTTCATGGCGATCGGCGACGCCAATTCCGACCAGGCGCCGCTGCAGGTGGGCCAATTCGAATCCACCGCCGACCTGATGGACCAGTGGCTCACCTGGAGCTACCTCGAAGGCGGTGGCGGCGGCAGCGGCGAGGAGAGCTACGAGCTGGCCTTCTACGTCATGGCCCAGCACACCGACATGGACTGCTGGGTCAAGCGCCGCAAGCGCGGCTACCTCTTCGTCACCGGTGACGAGCTGCCGTATCCGGCCGTGTCGCGCCGGCAGGTCGAGGGCCTGATCGGCGAGAAGCTCGACGAGGACATTCCGATCGAGGAGGTCATCGCCGCCGCGGCCGAGACCTGCCACCTGTTCTTCCTGATCCCCGACGCGCAGCGCCGCCGCCGCTGCGAGGCGCGCTGGCGCGAGCTGCTGGGCGATCACGTGATCTGCATGGACTCGCCCGACGACGCCTGCGCCGTGGCCGCCGGCATCGTCGCGCTGACCGAGAAGGCCGTGCCCGGCCTCGATGCGCTCGCGGGCGTGATGGCCGCCACCGGCATGGAGCCGCAGCGCGTCAACGGCGTGCTGCATGCGCTCGACGGCTATGCCGCGCTGCTCGACCCGAACGCGCCGCGCCGCGCGCCGCCGGCCAACGTCGCCGATGCGGCGCCGCGCTCGTCGTGGTGGAAGCGGCTCTTCGGCTGAGCGCCGGGTGAGCGCCACCGCGGCACCTGCCACGCGCTACGTCTCGCTGCTCGGCCTCGGCTTCGGCGACTGCGGCAAGGGCCTCTACACCGACCACCTCTGCGGCGAGCTGCGGGCGCACACGGTGGTGCGCTTCAACGGCGGCGCGCAGGCGGGCCACAACGTGGTGCTGGCCGACGGCCGCCACCACACCTTCTCGCAGTTCGGCGCCGGCAGCTTCCATGCCGATGTCGCGACCGTGCTCGCGAGCCCGGTGGTGGTCCATCCGACCGCGCTGCGGGTGGAGGAAGCGGCGCTGCGCCGCGCGGGCGTGGGCGACGCGTTCGCGCGGCTGCGCATCGATGCGCGCTGCCGCGTCACCACGCCTTACCACCAGGCCGCCGGCCGGCTGCGCGAATGGGCCCGGGGCGCGGCCCGGCACGGCAGCTGCGGCGTCGGCGTCGGCGAGACCGTGCGGCAGGCGCTCGCGGCGCCCGAGGCGGCGCTGCGCTACGGCGACCTGCCGCATCCGGCGCGCGCCCTCGACAAGCTCCAGGCGCTGCGCGCCGCGCTGCAGCGCGAGTTCGCCGATTTTTCGCCGCCCCATGCGGAAGCGGCACAGGAACTGGCGCTGCTCGGAGACGACGCGCTCGCCCGGCGCTGGCTCGATGCCGCCGCGCCCTGCGTGCGGCTGGCGCCGCCCGCGAGCGCCGATGCCATCGGCGCTCGCCTCGCGCAGCCGGGCACCGTGCTGTTCGAGGGCGCGCAGGGCGTGCTACTCGACGAGTGGCGCGGCTTTCATCCGCACACCACCTGGAGCACCATCTCCACCGCCGCGGTCGAAGCCGTGCTGCACGATGCGGGCATCGGCACGCCCGCGGTGCGCCACCTGGGCGTGCTGCGCAGCTATCTCACGCGCCACGGTCCGGGCCCGCTGCCCACGCACGACCGCGCGCTCGATGCCCGGCTGGCCGAGCCGCACAACGCCGACGACGGCTGGCAGGGCGCGTTCCGGCGCGGCCATCCCGATGCGGTGCTGCTGCGCCATGCGCTCGCCGCGGCGGGGCGGCTCGACGGGCTGGTGGCGAGCCATCTCGACGCCTTCGAGCGCACGCGCCTGCGCTGGTGCGGCGGCTACCGCGGCGCCGATGGTGCGCGCATCGAGGCGCTGCCGCTCGCCTCCGCGCCCGACCTCGACCACCAGCAGGCGCTGACGCGGCTACTGCACGCCGCCGAGCCGCGCTACGAGGCCGAAGCCATCGCCACGCCCGCGGCCTGGATCGAAAGGATCGAAGCCGCGAGCGGACTGCCGGTGCGCTATGGCGCCTTCGGCCCCACGCGCGAGGCGGTGCGAAGCTTGCATGCCTTCGCGCAGAATCCCTGACCTTTGACCCTCGACCCACGAAGACGCCTGAAGACATGAACCCGACCGAAGACATCTACACCGAACCGCCCGCCGACCCTGACACGCTGGCCAACCTCGGCCCGCTGCGCGCCATGGCGGGCGTGTGGGAGGGCACGCGCGGCGTGGACGTGAAGCCCAAGCGCGAAGGCCCCAAGACCCAGGTCTACGTCGAGCGCATCGAACTGCAGCCGATCGACGCGCAGACCAACGGCCCGCAGCTGCTCTACGGCCTGCGCTACCACACCTACATCCACAAGCCCGGCCTCACGAAGATGTACCACGACCAGGTCGGCTACTGGCTCTGGGAGCCGGCCACCGGCACCGTGATGCACACGCTCGCGATCCCGCGCGGCCAGGTGGCGATGGCGGTCGGCCATGCGACGGCCGACGCCACGCGCTTCACGCTCAGCGCCGAGCGCGGCAGCCTGGTCAACGGCATCGTCTCGAATCCCTTCATCGAGCGCGCCTTCACCACGCTCGCATGGAACATCACCGTGACCCTCAACGCCGACGGCACCTGGTCCTACGACCAGGACACGGTCATGCAGATCCAGGGCCAGGCCGAGCCCTTCCACCACACCGACCGCAACACGCTCACGCGGGTCGAAGGGCCGGGGCTCAATCCGTTGGCGCTGGCGGCCCGGGCGGCCTGAAGCGCGCGGGGCCGCACCCTACATCGGGTCGGGCCCGCGCCACTCCACGCGGATCGGCCGTGCGATCGGCCGGCCGTTCTGCTCGCGCATCCACTGCTGCGCGAATTCGCGCACCGTCTGTTCGGCGTTCTGCCGCTGCGCCGCCAGGTAGGCCGGGCTCGCGCCGCGCCGCGCGAGTTCGGGGCCCAGATGGCGCAGCGCCTTCTCGCGGTTGGCGGGCGCGGCGGGCGAGAGCACGCTCTGCTCGGTGGTGACGATCTCCATGTTCGCGGTGTCGAAGCCCACCGGCGCCTGCAGCTGCAGCGGCGGCAGCGTGAGCACGTAGTGGTCGCCCTCGGGCCGCAGGCGCCATTCGGCCGCGAGCGGAATGCGGTAGACGTAGCGCGCCTGCACGCGCACGCGCGACACGGTCTTCGGCAGCCGGCTGCAGTCCACCAGCGGACAGTCCCACGAGGTCTGCCAGCCGAACTCCTCGACCTTGGCCATCTCGCTGACCTGCAGGTGGCCGCCGGGCGTGCGGATCAGTTCGATGCGCGCGGGATCGAGCAGTTGCACCTGCTGCCCGGCCGTGCCGCCGAGCGTGGCGTTCAGGCGGAACCAGCCGCCGATGACGGCGGCGGCCATGGCGCCGCCGAGCACGAAGAACAGCAGGTTCTTGCGCATCGCGCTCAGGACGACGATGCGGCGGGCGCCACCGACGCGCCCTGGATGCCGTGCCGCGCGAGCGCCTCGGCCACGAAGCCCGCGGCCTTCATGTCCTCGACGAAGGCGGCCAGTGCGCCGGCCGCGGCCGCGCCGCGGCGCTTGGGCGTGCCCATGGCCTGCCGGATCACCATGAAGCGGCCCGGCAGCAGGCGCAGGCCGGCATGGCGCGCCTGGTCGGCTTCGAGCTGCTGCTTCACGCCGGCGGCCACCTCGAGCTTCTCGTCGAGGAAGGTCTGCACCACCGCGGGCGAGGAGGGCGCGCGCACGATCTGCGCCTGCTTCAGCTCGCGCGTGAGATACAGGTCGTAGGCGCTGCCCTTGCCGACCGCCACGCGCACGCCCGCGCGGTCCACCTCTTCGTTGGCGGCGAGCGGCGAATCCTGGCGGACGAGGTAGCTGCCCTCGATCAGCACGTAAGGCGCAGTGAACGCGATCTCGGCGCCGCGCACCGGATCGATGGCGAAGAAGCCGATGTCGGCGTCGTCCGCCGCCACGGCCTCGACCGACTTGCCCGCGGTGTCGAAGACCACGAGCTCGACCGGCACGCCGAGGCGCTCGCCGAAGGCGCGCGCGAGGTCGATCGACACGCCGGCCGGCTCGCCGCTGGCCGCGTCGCGGCCCGCGAGGATCGGGTTGCCGAGGTTGATGGAGGCGCGCAGCACGCCGGTCGGCGCGAGGGCCTGGACGAGGTCGGTGGTGAGGGGGAAGGGCATGGGCCCGATTTTGATTTCATTTCAGCCTCGCGTGGCCGTGAACTTTGTCGCGCTCCGCGGCCGCCCGTGCACGCCCTCACCAGCGGAACTTCAGCCCCACGCTGGCATTGATGCCGCTCTTCGTGCGCGCGTCGCCGCCCACGGCCCAGAGCTTGCCGACCTCGCCGTAGAGGCTCATCGCGGGCGTGAGCTGCAGCGTCGCGCCGGCCGCCAGTTCGGCGCTGGTGCCGCCGGTGCGCGTGGCGATGTCGGTGCTGCCCGAGGGGCCGACGAAGCGCGTCACATCGGTGCCGCTGCTGCTGCGGTAGAGATTGGCGCGCACGTAGGGCTGCAGCGGCCCGGCGCCGGTGGTGATGTCGCCCTTCACCCGCACGCCCGCGCGCACGAGCCAGCCGCTGTGGCTGTGCTGCTGCACCAGCGCGCCCACGATGCCGGCGTCGTCCAGGCTGATGCGCTGGTGCACCAGCTGCAGCTGCGGCTCGACCAGCCATTCGGGCGAGATGCGGAAGGCCTGCCCGACCTCGACCGAGGCGAGCAGGCTGTGGCCCTTGCCCGAACTCGCGCCGCCCAGCGTGGTGGCGGCGGTGTAGCGGTGGCGGCCGGCCTGCAGCACGCCGTCGACGTAGAGGCCGCCGTCGTTCTTCCAGGTCGCGTAGGCGCCGAGGTACTGGCTGCGCAGTTCGCTGCTGCCGACCGGATAGTCCGGCAGCCCGCGCGCGAAGCCCGAAACGCCCATGCGCCCTTCGAGCTGGCCGACGTAGATGCCGACGCGCCAGTTCGGATCGGCCCAGAGGTCGTTGCCGGCCTGGACGCCCGTGAGATGGCCGTCGCTCGCAGGGCTGGCGGTGCCGGCCTGGCCGAGCTGGCGGTCGATGCGGATCAGGCGCGCCCAGCCCTGCCGGGGGCTGCCGGCACCGGGCGCCGCGGTGTTCACGCCGGCCGCGCCGTCGTCGCCCACGCGCTGGTGCAGGTTGCCCACCATCGCGAGGTTGCCCTGGCGAAACTGCTCGGGCAGCGCCGCGAGCAGCGGCACTTCGGTGCGGTAGGTCGGGATCGTCGCGCCGGCGGGCGCGACCGGCGCACCCTGCGGCGTGCCGTTGCCGCCGCTCGGTGGCGGGTCGCCGGCGGCGGGCGGTGGCGCGGGCGGTGCGGGCGGTGCCGGCGGAGCGGGCGGAGCCGGAGGTCCGGGCGGCGGCGGAGGCGGCGGGGGCGGCGGCACCACGAGGCCCGAGCGCAGGTACCAGTTCTCGCCCGCGCCCGCAGCGTCCGCGGCATGCAGGCGGTATTCGTAGGCGCCCGCGTCGACGTGGCCGCCCGCCAGCACGAAGGCGTCGCGGGTGGTCTGCGCGGTGGTGGTGGCGCCGTTCCTCGCGGTCACCACCTCGATGCCGTTGCCGGTGGTCAGCGCGCCCAGGCCGCCGAGGTTGGTGATCTGCACGAAGGTCGTGCCGCTCGCGATGGCGGTGCTGCCGCAGAGGATCAGCCGGTCGCTGAGGCTGTTGCTCGCGCCGAGCGCCGTGCCCAGGCGCAGCGTGCCGCCGTTGCCGACCCAGGGGCCCTGCACGGTGAGCGTGGCGCCCGGTGCGGCGCCCTGCACCGAGACGGTGCCGGCGTTCGTCATGGCGGCGATGGCCTGGCTGTGGCCGGCCAGGTCCAGCGTGGCGCCCGCGGCGACGGTGACGGCGCTCGCCGGGCTGAGCGCGCCGGCCGCGCCGGCGCGCAGCGTGCCGGCGGCCACCGCGGTGCTGCCGGTGTAGGTGTTGGCGCCGCCCAGCGTCAGCACGCCGGCGCCGTCCTTCACGAGGCTGCCGGCGCCCGAGACGGGGCCCGACCAGCCCATGCCGTGGCCGTTGGTGTCGATGGTCGCCGTGCCGCCGAGCAGCAGCGCGTTCGGCAGATCGAGGCCGTCGGCCCCGGCGACGACGCGGGCGGCCGCGCCGGCCTCGATGGCGACGGCGCCCTGCATCGATGCGCCCGCATTGACGGTGAGGCTGTTGCTGCCGCCGGTGAACTGCACCGCCGGTGCGCGCGTGACGCCGTCGCCGCCCAGGCCGCCCGCGATGGCGCCGCTGTTGGCGATGCCGAGGTTCGCGCCGGTGATGCCCGCGCCACCGGCGCCGGGCGCACCGCTGGCGCCGCCATTGCTGTTGGCGCCCCCGCTGCCGCCCGCGCCGCCGGCGATGGTGCCGCTGTTGGCGATGGTGGCGCCGTCGCCGACGGAACGCAGCCCGGCGCCCCCGTCGCCGCCGCCGCCCGGCGCGCCGGTGCCGCCCGCGCCGCCGCCGCCCGCACCCCCGGCGCCGCCCGCGCCGCCCGTGATCAGGCCGCTGTTGACCACGCCGACCGTGCGGCCGGTCAGCGTGAGGCCGTCGCCCCCCGCGCCGCCGCCGCCGCCCGCGGCGTTGCTGCGGGCCGGCAGCAGTTCGGAACCGCCCGTGCCGCCAGCGCCGCCCGCGAGCGTGCCGCTGTTGTCGAAACCCAGCCCGGGCGTCGCCGCGCGCAGGAAGAAGCCGCCGCCGCCGCTGCCGCCGCCGCCGGCCTGCGAGTAGGCGTTGCCGCCGGCGCCGCCCGCGCCGCCGGTCGCGCTGCCCGTGAAGCCGAGGCCGCCGCTCGGGTCGAGCAGCGTGGCGCCATGGCCGCCGGCGCCGCCGCCGCGCCCGCGGCCCAGTAGCCGTTGCCGCCCGCGCCGCCGGCACCGCCGGTGTAGCTGCCGGACGCCAGGTTGGCGTTCGAAGGCAGCGCGAAGCCCATGTGGCCGCCGCCCCCGCCGCCGCCATAGCCGTTGCCGTTCGCGAAATCGCCGGTCTGCGATTGGCCCGCGCCGCCGGCGTCGCCCTGCAGCACGCCCGGCACCACGAGGGTGGTCGAGGCTCCCGCGGCGCCGCCCGCGCCCGGCGTCGCGCCCGCGAAGCCGCCGATGTCGGCCGCGGCGCCCGCGCTCGCGCCGGCCTCGGTCGAGGCGCCGCCGTCGCCGCCGTGCGCGTTGACCGAGCTGTCGTTGAGCCCGCCCGCGCCGCCGCTGCCTTCGCTGCCGCCGCTGCCCGCATGCAGGGCGGTGCTGTCGACCGGCTGGCCGCCCGCGCCGCCGGCCGCGAGGGCCGGGCCGGCGCCCAGGAAGAGCAGCGAGGCGGCCACGGCATGCGCGCAGGTCGCGCGGGCATGGCCGCGCGCGGTCTCGGGCGCGGCCACCCAGGCACTGAGGGCCGGATTCCACAGGGTTCGGAAGGTCTTGTTCATGGGGCTTACCTTTTTCACGACTTGTTTCGAACGGATCGCCAACCGGCGACGGCGCCTGCGGCCCCTCCGGCCGAAGCGCTTCGCGTTGGAAACCACTGTAGGAACGGCGCCGTGCGCGCACATGAGCGGTGCGCCCCTTCGGCCGGGAGACAAGCGCCCCGGCCGCCGCTGTTGCAACCATGACAAAGCGCCTGCGCGCCCGCCGGGTTCTGCCTTTCGTCCTACAGGCAGGACGCGGACCCTGCCGCGAGGATCGGGGCATGAAGAGCAGATCCAAGAAGAACCTGGGGTGGATCGGTGCGGCCGCCTGCTGCGCGGCCGCCGCCGCCGCGACGGCGGAACCGCTGAAGCTGCCCGTGGACAGCGACGAGAAGGGCACCGTCTACATCGCGCCCAACGTCACGCCCACCGAGACCTCGGCCTACACCAAGGGCGCGACCGTCGGCGTGCAGCGTCCCGACGGCAGCGAGACCTATCTGGGGACCGACACCTCCACGCCGCGGCCGACCTATTCGCTCGGTGCGAGCACGGGCGGCACGGTCTCGCTCACGGGCGGCGTGTCGACCGACGGCAAGGCCAACAACGGCGTGAAGGCCGGCATCAGGATCAAGTACTGAAGAAGAGGGCGCGGGCGCAGCGGCGCCTCGGACCCCTCAGACCAGGGTGCCGTACACGATGAAGCCGTCGTGCGTGGCCAGCTTGTCGTACAGCGCGCGCCCCGCGGCATTGGTGGTGTGCGTCTGCCAGTAGACGCGGTGCGCGCCCACGCGCCGCACATGCGCGTAAACGCCTTCGATCAGTTGCCGGCCGACGCCGCGGCCGCGTTCCGTGTCGCGCGTGAACAGGTCCTGCATGTAGCAGGTCGGCTCGATGCGCGTGGTGCTGCGGTGGAACAGGTAGTGCGCCAGGCCCACGAGCGCGCCGTCGCGTTCGGCCACGAGCGCATGCACCGGCTCGTAGGCATCGAAGAAGCGCTGCCACGTGGCGTGCGTGATCGCATCCGGCAGGGCCGTCGGCCCCTCGCGCCCGTAGAAGGCGTTGTAGCCGTCCCAGAGCGGCTTCCAGGCGGCGAAGTCCTCGGGAACGGGCGGGCGGATCAGCAGTGCGGGTGTGGTGGTCATCGGGCGGTGGCCAGCAGGCAGGTTGGAAAGACCCGCCATTGCAACACGCGCGCCGACCGCGCCACCGCGCCGGCGCGCTCAGCCGAAGAAGCGCGCCAGCGCCTGCGCCGGCAGCTGCCCCCGCAGGCCGATCGCGACCACCGCGGCGCGGCCGTCGCGCGGGGGCGCGGTGCGGCGCACGCTGCCGTGGCGGCCGGCGTACTGCAGTTCGCACCAGGCCGCCTCGCCATCCTCGGCCTCGCCGGTGCGCAGCCATCCCTTGAGCCGCAGCAGGCCGGGCGGCGCCTCGCGCAGAAAGTCGCGCAGCGCGTCGATGCCGAACGCCGCAGCCGGCTGCGCGCTCCAGGTCTGGAACAGCGCGCCGTGGTCGGGCGGGTGGTGGTCGTGCGCATGTTCGTGCGCATGGCCGTGCGTGCAGCCCGCCACGCTGCATGCGCCCGCTGCGGCGGCCGGCCCCGGCAGGCCCGAGAGCAGCGCCAGCGGCACCGCCGATTGCGTCGCCTCGAGGCGCGGCGTGCCCGGCGCCGTGGCTTCGACCCAGGCGTCCGCGGCCGCGCGCGTGGCGGCGTCGGCGAGGTCCGCCTTGTTGAGCACCACCAGATCGGCCGACCGCAGCTGCCTCGCGAGCGTGTCGGCCAGCAGCGGATCGCGCGACTGCTGCGCCACCGCGGCCGCATCGACCAGCACCACCACGGCCTCGAGGCTCAGTTCGGGCGCGGCCATGCCGATCTGCGCGATGCGCCAGGGATCGGAGACGCCGCTGGCCTCGATCACCACCGCATCGAAGGGCGTGGCCGATTCGATCACCTGCACCAGCGCGCGGCCCAGGTCGTCGCCGATCTGGCAGCACACGCAGCCGTTGGTCAGCGCCAGCGTGTCGCCGTGCGTGGCGGCGATCAGGTCGGCGTCGATGTTGAGCGCGCCGAAGTCGTTGACCAGCACCGCCATGCGCAGCCCGTGCGCCTCGCGCAGCCAGCGGTTGAGCAGCGTGGTCTTGCCCGCGCCCAGGAAGCCGCCGACGACGGTGAGCGGCAGGCGAATGTTCTTCATGGTTCGATGGCCTTCGAGACGCGGCGCTGCTCCGGCGGCCGCGGAGCAGGCCATGCCAGTGCACTCGCGGAACTGGCTTCGCCAGGCCGCCGAGTGCGCCCCCCAGTGGGGGGGATGGGCCGGCTACACGAAGTGAGGCCGGCCAAACGGGGGGCGTTCATTGCGCCGGGAAGACGCGGCCCGACAGCACCGTGCCCCACACGCGCACGTCCTTCAGCGCCATCGGATCGACGGCCAGCGGATCGTCCTCGAGCACGCAGAAGTCGGCGCGCTTGCCGCATTCGATGCTGCCGATCTCGCCGTCGAGCTTCAGCGTCCAGGCGGCGCCAAGCGTGACGGCGTGCAGCGCCTGCGGCACCGTGAGGCGCTCCGCCTCGCCGAGCACGCGGCCCTGCGGCGTGAGGCGGTTGACCGCGCACCAGGCGGTGAAGAGCGGGCCCAGCGGCGTGACCGGCGCATCGGAATGGATCGCGAGCGGCACGCCCGCGGCGAGCGCGCTGCCGCAGGCGTCGAGGCGGTGGGCGCGGTCGGGGCCCATGGTCATCTCGTAGTGCTGGTCGCCCCAGTACCAGATGTGGTTGGCGAAGAGGTTCGCGCACAGGCCGAGCGCGGCCATGCGGCGGAACAGCGGCGCATCGATCATCTGGCCGTGCTGCAGCGTGTGGCGGTGGTCGGCGCGCGGCGCGCGCGCGAGCACACGCTCGATGGCGTCGATCGCGGCCTCGCTCGCCTCGTCGCCGTTGGTGTGGGTGTGGATCGTGAGTCCGGCGCGGTGGTAGGTCTCGAAGTCGGCCTCGTACTGCGCCGGCGCCGTGACCCAGATGCCGTTGGGCGCGCCGTTGAAATGCCCGGGCCAGCGCAGCCGCGCCGAGAAGCCCTGGATCGAGCCGTCGAGCATCATCTTCACCAGACCGTAGCGCAGGCGGTCGGTGTTGCGCGGCATCAGCGCGCGCACGTGCTCGGCGCCGGCGGCCGCCGCATGCGTGCCGTGGAAGGCCTGGAAGGCCGGCAGCAGGCGGATCGACACCGCGTCGTCGGCCAGCGCGGCTTCGAGCACCCGGGTGTCGTTCTCGCCGAGCTTGTTGACGAGGTCGGTCGCGGTGGTCACGCCCTGGCGGCAGGCCAGGCGCGCGAAGGAGCGCACGCCGGCCTCGGTCATGGGCGCGAGCAGGCCGGCGTTGTTGATCCGGCGCAGCACCAGGAACATGGCGGCCGGCTCCTGCAGCTCGCCCGTGGGCTCGCCGGCCTGCGCGTGGCCGGCCGGGAACTTGACCACGCCCTCGACGTCGTTGTCGCGCGTGATCTCGGCCAGCCGCAGCATCGCGCTGTTGACGTTCATCAGGTGGCCGTTGGCATGCGAGATCACGATCGGCCGCGTGGCGCTCGCGCGGTCCACGTGCGCCACGGTCATGCGCTCGCCGCCGAAGTAGATCGGATCGAAGCCCCAGGCGATCAGCGGCTGCGTGGGCGGCAGGCCCTCGGCCGTCATGCGCGCGTCGGCCTCGGCGAGCCGCGCGACCACTTCCTCCATCGAGCGCAGGCCGGCCCACACCTTGCCCTCGGGATCGCGCCGGTCGAACCAGCCGGTGTACGTCCACTCCCACATGCTGCCTTCCTTGAGGTGGCAGTGGCCTTCGACCAGGCCGGGCATCAGCACCTTGTCCGCGAAGCGCTCGTCGAGCGTGTAGGCACCCCAGGCGGCGCAGCGTTCGAGGTCGCCCACGGCGAGGATGCGGCCGTCGCGCACCGCCACGTGCTTGGCGCGCGGCTGCATGGGGTTCATGGTGAGGATGGCGCGGGCGGTGTAGATGGTGGTGGTCATTCGCGGTCTTGGGCTTTGCTGGCGGGCGGTGTTCAGTCGGACAGGGACAGCGGCGGCACGGGCGCGCCGTAGCCGCCGTCCACGCGGATGCAGCGCACCCAGTGGCCGGGCGCGGCCTCGCGCAGCGGCGGCAGTTCGGCCGCGCAGGCCGGCACGGCGACGGGGCAGCGCCCGGCGAAGCGGCAGCCCGGCGGCGGATCGATGGGGCTCGGCGGGTCGCCGCTGAGCTTGATGCGCCGGGCCGCGCGCTGGCGGCCACCGTGCACCGTCGGCACCGCCGACATCAGTGCCACGCTGTAGGGATGCAGCGGCCGCGCGAAGAAGGCCTGGCGCGGCGCGCGCTCGACGATCTGGCCCAGGTACATCACCGCGATGTCGTCGCAGATGTGCTCGACCACGGCCATGTCGTGCGAGATGAAGAGGTAGGTCAGGCCCAGCTCGCGCTGCAGGCGCGCGAGCAGGTTCAGGATCTGCGCGCGGATGGCGACGTCGAGCGCCGACACCGGTTCGTCGCAGACCACCAGGTCGGGCTGGGTGGCGAGCGCGCGCGCGATGTTGATGCGCTGGCGCTGCCCGCCCGAGAACTGGTGCGGGAACAGGTGCCGCTGCTCGGGGCGCAGGCCGACCTGCGCGAACAGTTCGGCCACGCGCGCCTCGCGCTCGGACGGCGTGCCGATGCGCATCAGGTCGAGCGGCGCGCGCACGGCGTCGCCGGCGCGCTGGCGCGGGTTGAGCGAGCTGAACGGGTCCTGGAACACGATCTGGAAGCGCCGCCGCGCCTCGCGCAGCGCCTCGCCCTCGAGCGTTCCGAGGTCCAGGCCGCCGAGCTGCAGCGTGCCCGCGGTGATCGGGCCGAGCCGCATCACCGCGAGCGCGGTGGTGGTCTTGCCGGAGCCCGATTCGCCCACGATGGCGAGCGTGCGCCCGCGCGCGATCTCGAAGCTCACGCCGTCGACCGCCTGCACCACGCTGCCGCCGCCGCGCCGCCACCAGCCGCCGCCGCGCGCGAAGTGCACCTTCAGGTCGCGCACCGACAGCAGCGTGGGCGCGGGCTGCGCCACCGGCGGCGCGGGTTCCGCGGCCATGACCGGCAGCGCGCTCATACCTCGGCACCTTCGAAGGCGACCACCGGCGCCGCCGTGGCCGGCAGGCACCAGCAGGCCGCGCCGTGGCCGTCGCCGACCTCGAACAGCGGCGGCACTTCCTCCGCGCAGCGCGCCTGCGCGAGCGGGCAGCGCTCGCGGAAGGCGCAGCCCTGGCCCAGCGCCCAGATCGAGGGCACCACGCCGGGGATCTCGACCAGGTCGTCGCGCGTGCCCGCCACGCTGCTGCCGAGTTCGGGCAGGCAGCGGATCAGGCCCTGGGTGTACGGATGGCGCGGCGCGCGCAGCACCTGCGCGGTGCTGCCCTGTTCGACCACGCGCCCCGCGTACATGACCATCACGCGGTCGGCCATCTCGGCCACCGCGCCCATGTCGTGCGTGATCAGCAGGATCGCCGTGCCGCGCTTGGCCTGCAGCTCGCGCAGCAGGTCGAAGATCTGCGCCTGCACCGTGACGTCGAGCGCGGTCGTCGGCTCGTCGGCGATCAGGATGTCGGGCTCGCAGGCCAGCGCCATGCCGATCATCACGCGCTGGCGCATGCCGCCCGAGAGCTGGTGCGGGTACTCGTCCACGCGCCGCTCGGGCGCGGGAATGCCGACCTGGCGCAGCATCTCGATGGCGCGTTCGCGCGCGGTGGCGGCGTCGAGGCCGGCGTGCAGGCGCAGCGCCTCGCCGATCTGGTCGCCCACGGTGTAGACGGGGTTCAGCGAGGTCATCGGCTCCTGGAAGATCATCGAGATGCGGTTGCCGCGCACCGCGCGCATGCGGGCCTCGTCGGCCTGCACCAGGTCCTCGCCCTGGAACAGCACGCGCCCGCCCGAGATGCGGCCGGGCGGCGAGGGAATCAGCCGCAGCAGCGCCAGCGCCGTCATGCTCTTGCCGCAGCCCGATTCGCCCACCACGCACAGCGTCTCGCCGCGCGCGAGCGAGAAGTCGACGCCGTTGAGCACGGTGGCCGCGCCGCGGCGGCCGCGGAATTCCACGCGCAGGTCCTGCACGTGCAGCAGCGGCGCGTTCGCGGCCGGGGTCTTGTCGTCGGCCATCAGCGTTCCCTCAGCTTGGGATTGAGCGCGTCGTTCAGGCCGTCGCCGATCAGGCTCACGGCCAGCACGGTGACGAAGATCGCGGCGCCCGGCAGGGTGACGGCCCACCAGCTGGTGAGCAGGTAGGCGCGGCTGGCGCCGATCATCAGGCCCCAGCTCATCTGGTTCTGGTCCGACAGGCCGAGGAAGGACAGCCCGGCCTCGAACAGGATCGCGCTGCCCACGGCCAGCGTGGCCGAGACCACGAGCGGCGGCAGCGCGTTGGGCAGGATCACCTTCCAGATGATGCGTGCGTTGCCCGCGCCGATGGCGCGTTCGGCACGCACGTACTCGAGCTGGCGCAGCTTGAGGAACTCGGCGCGCGTGAGCCGCGCCGTGCCGGGCCAGATCACCGCGCCGATGGCCGTGGTGACGGTCAGCATGCTCGGCTCGAACAGCGTCACGACCACCATCGCGAACAGCAGCGCCGGCAGCACCTGGAAGAACTCCGTGATGCGCATCAGCACCGCATCGACGCGCCCGCCGTAGAAGCCCGCGAGCGCGCCCACCGTGATGCCGATCAGCACCGACAGCAGCGCGGCGATGGCGCCGACGGTCAGCGTGGCGCGTCCGCCGTGGATCAGCGTGGTCAGCACGTCGCGGCCGAGGTAGTCGGTGCCGAGCAGGGACTCCGCGTCGAGCGGCGGCGTCATCGGCGCATTGCGGATCTCGAACGGATCGGCCGGGTGGACCCACGGCCCGGCGATGGACACCAGCAGCACCAGCAGCAGGATCAGCATGCCGGCGATCGACGAGGGATTGCGCGCGAACATGCGCCAGGCTTCGCGCCAGGGGCTTTCGGCGGCCGGAAGGGAGGAAGAGGCGGCGGCAGCGGTGGTCATGCGGTCTTGATGCGGGGGTCGATCAGGCGATAGCACAGGTCGGTGAGCAGGTTCATCACCACCACCACCACGGACGAGAACAGCAGCACGCCCATGATCGTCGGATAGTCGCGCCGCAGCACCGAGTCGAAGGCCAGCCGCCCGAGGCCGGGCCAGTTGAACACCGTCTCCACCAGCACCGCGCCGGCCAGCACGTTGCCGAACTGCAGGCCCAGCATCGTGACCACCGGCAGCACCGCGTTGCGCAGCGCATGCTTGTAGAGCACCGCGCGGCCCGACAGGCCCTTGGCGCGCGCGGTGCGGATGTAGTCGGAGCCCAGCACGTCGAGCATCGAGGCGCGCGCGAGCCGGCTGTACTGCGCGATGTAGACGAGCGCCAGCGTCGCGGCCGGCAGCACCAGGTGGTGCGCGACGTCGAGCACGTCGGCCCAGCCCTGGCCGGTGGAGGTCACGTCGCGCATGTCCGAGACCGGAAAGACCGGCAGCACGAAGGAGAACAGGATGATCAGCATCATGCCGGTCCAGAAGATCGGCGCCGCAAAGCCCGCGAGCGAGAGCGCGGTGATGGCCTGCGAGAGCCAGCTGTTGGGCGCGCGCGAGGCCAGCACGCCCAGCGTGGTGCCGACCAGGAAGGCCACCGACACCGCCGCCAGCACCAGCAGCAGCGTGGCCGGCAGCCGCTCCAGGATCAGCCCGCTGACCGGCAGGTTGAAGTAGTACGAGTGGCCCAGGTCGCCCTGCAGCACCTTGCCGACGTACACGCCCAGCTGCACCAGCGCGGGCCGGTCGAGGCCGTACTGCGCCCGCAGCTCGTTCTTGAGCGCTTCGCTCATGCCGCCGCTGGCGCCGGCGATGGTCTCGACCGGATCGCCGGGCGCGGCGAGCAGCAGCAGGAAGTTGAGCACCACCACCGCCAGCACGAGCAGCAGGCCTTGCGCGACCTGGCGCAGCACGGTGCGGATCATTTGAGGAACACTTCGTCCATCGGCGAGAGCATTCCCCAGATGGTGGCCGGCACGTTGCCGACCTTCTTGCTCGTCACCGTGTGGTAGGGGAACACGTTCAGGTAGTGGATCGGCATGTCGTCCACCACCAGCTTCTGGAAGGTCGCGTAGTAGGCCTTGCGCTGGGTGGGATCGATCAGGCCGCCGGCCTGCGCGAGCAGCTCGTCGACCTTCGGGTTGTTGTAGGACTGCGTGTTGGTCCACACCACCGGGCGGATGTTGGTGGAGAGGTAGGTGCGGTGCACGCCGATCACCGGGTCGCCCCAGTTCCAGACCGAATCCATGGTCATGTCGAAATCGTGCGCCGACACGCGCTTGGCCCAGGTCGGAAAGTCGGAAGGCCGCAGGTCGACGGTGATGCCGACCTTGCGCAGCTGGGCGCGGATGTATTCGGCCGAGGGCAGGGTGGTGGCGGTGTAGTTGTCGAGCGTGAGCCGGAGGCGCTCGCCGTTCGCGCCCGGCTTCAGGCCGGCCTCGTCGAGCAGCGCCATCGATTTCTTGAGGTCGACGTCGTAGGGCTCCAGACCCGCTTCCGCGAAGGGGCTGGTGGGCACGATGGGGCCGAGGTCGCGCTGCGCGAAGCCGCCCTTGAGCACCTTGAGCAGGAACTTCTTGTCGAGCGCATAGGCGATGGCATGGCGCACGCGCTTGTCGTCGAGCGGCTTCTTGGCCATGTTGAAGGCCAGCCATTCGATCGGGCCGATGCCTTCGTAGCCGCGGTTGCTCATGTCGAGGCTCTTGTTCGCCTGCAGGCGCCGCAGGTCGACCGGGTTCGAGACGAAGCCGATCAGGTGGTTGTCGCCGCGCTCCAGCCCGAGCAGCAGGCTGGCGAAGTCGGTGTTGATGTTGATGACCAGCCGGTCGAGGTAGGGCCGGCCGGAGAGGAAGAACTTCTCGTTGCGCTCCAGCACGATGCGCTGCGAGGGCGAGAACTCCACCAGCTTGAAGGGCCCCGAGCCCACCACGTCCCTGGTATTGCGCGGATGCGACTTGAGGTCGGCGCCGTCGCCGTAGACGTGCTTCGGCAGGATCGGGCACAGCGCGGGCGACATCGCCAGCACGATGCCCGGATGCGGCGTGCTCATGCGGACGACGGCGGTGTGCGCATCGGGCGTCTCCACCTTCTCGACCGGCGCGAACATGGTCTGGAACGGATGGTTGGCCTTGATCGCCATGATGCTGAACGCCACGTCGGCGCTCGTGATCGGCTTGCCGTCGTGGAACACCGCGTCCTTGCGCAGGTTCAGCGTGAGGGTCTTGCCGTCTTCGGCGAGCTGCCACTTCTCGGCCAGGTAGGGCTGCGGCTTCCACTGGTCGTCGAAGCGCAGCGGACTGGCGAAGAGTTGGGTCGAGGGCAGCGCCGTGGCGTAGCCCGACTGCACGGCGCCGTTCAGATGCCGCGGCACCTGTTCCGAACCGACCACGAGCGTGCCGCCGCGCTTGGGAGTCTGTGCGAACGAGGGCAGCGGCAGCGCGAGCGCACCGGCGCCGAGCCAGGCCGCCGACAGCAGGGCGTCTCGGCGGGTGGAGAGCAAGGGAAAGCGGGACATGAACGGACCTCCTGAATCTTCTTCGGCGGTTGGTGCGGGCCCGGCCGGGCCCGTCGCTCGAAGATAGGCCAAGGCCGATGCATGACGAAGAGCCAACGGCCTGCAAGTCGAAGGGCCAGAAGGCGCGGGTTTGCCCCGTTGTGCGGCGGTGCGGTGCGCCACTTCGGTGAATGCGCGGCGGCGGTGCACCGCGCGCCGCGCGTTTTCGCTTGTTCTATTTCTCGTCGCGCAGCCAATACCACTTGTAGAGCATGCGCTGGCCGATGCGCCGGAACGGCGCGAAGGCGCGCGACTCCACGAGCCCGAGCACGTTGGGGAAGGGCAGCGGCGAGTGGTAGATCGGCAGCTCGAACACATGCCTGCTCGCATCCGCGCCGGCCACGCGCTCGGCCAGCCGCTTGCCGGCCCAGGTCGAGAACGACACGCCGTTGCCGCCGTAGCCCACCGCGTACCAGATGGTGCGGTCGGCATCGGGCTGCGTGATGCGCGGCATCATGTCGTGGCTCATGTCGACCCAGCCCCACCACGAGTAGTCGATGTCGATGCCCGCGAGCGGCGGAAACTTGCGCGCGATGGCGTCGGTGAGCAGCTTCAGGTGCACCGGGTGCTCGGCATCGGCGCCGCTGACCGCGCTGCGGCTTCCGATCTGCAGCCGGTTGCCCGCGAGCAGCCGGTAGTAGAAGCGCAGCGTGCGCGTGTCGGTGAGGAAGGTCTTCGAGCGGAAGTTCGTGGCCTGCAGTTCCGAATCCGTCAGCGGGCGCGTGACGACCGAGTTCGAGAGGATCGGCATGATGCGGTTCTTCAGCAGCGGGCTCAGCGCCTGGCCGGTGTAGCCGCCGGTGCACACCGCCACGCGGCGCGCGCGCACCACGCCGCCGGGCGTCTGCAGGTGGTGCACGCCGCCGATGGTCTGCCAGCCCTGCACCGGGCTCGAGGTGTGCACCGTCACGCCGAGCCCGCGCGCCTTGCGCAGCAGGCCGAAGGTGAACTTCAGAGGGTGGATGCCCACGCCTTCGGGTTCGAACATCGCGCCGGCCGCCTCGCGCTCGTCGCAGTACTCGCGCCGGAGTTCCTCGGCCGTGAGCATGCGCGTGCCGTAGCCGAACTGCTCGCGCATCAGCCGCGCCTCGGCCGCGAGCACCGGCAGCTTCTCGGGACGGTGCGCCACGTAGAGATGGCCGCCGTCGAAGGCGTCGCAGTCGATCTGCGTCGTGAGGTGCCGGAAGTTCTCGAAGCCGCAGCGGATCTCGGCGTCGAGCCGCTTCGCGGTGTCGAGGCCCCAGCGGCCGATCCATTGCGAGCGCTTGAGCCTGCCGCTCGCGTTCTGCCCCTGGCCGCCGCTGCGGCTGGAGCAACCCCATGCGGCCTGGTTGGCCTCGAGCACCGTGGCCCGGATGCCGTGCTCCTGCGCGAGGTAGAGCGCGGTCGACATGCCCGTGGCGCCCGAGCCGATCACGGCCACGTCGACGTCGACGTCGTGCAGCAGCGGGCCGTCGTCCTCGGGCGGGGTGCCCGCGCTCGCCACCCACCAGGTGGGCGCGTAGGCGCGGCCCGCGCCGGGATCGGCCGCGACCAGCGGGTCGTAGCGTGGGTCGTAGGGCCTGTTCGCGGCCGGCGAGGACGACGGCGGCGGAACGGCGAAGGCGGCGGTGCCGGAGGACATCTTCATCGGAAGGCTCCGCGGGCTACCGGGCGGCGGCCGGCAGGTTGGGGCGCGCCTTGCGGAACACGTTCTTCAGATGGATCTTGCCGCCCCTGAAGGTGAAGACGTCGATGCCGTCGGTCTCGATGCGGCTGCCGTCAGCGGCCGTGCCGGTGAAGGTCCACTGCGAGGTGCCGAAGTCGCCGTGCACGAAATGCCGGCCGTTGCGCCACTGCGCATCGGGCACCGTCTCCCAGGCCGCGGCGAAGGCGCGGCGCACCGCCTCGGCGCCGACGTGCCGGGTGCCGCAGGCCTCGGGGCCGGCGGCGGTCTGGAAGATGCAGTCGTCGGTCATGAAGCCCATGAGAGCGTCGATGTCGTGCCGGTTCCACGCATCGCTGAAGGCGGCGAGGGTCTCGGTGGTGACGACGGAGGAAGACGAAGAAGAGGATGGGGCGTTGGTCACGCGGCGGCTCCGGAAAGCAAAGGAATGTGCGGAGCGTAGGCAGCGCGCGGCCCGCGCGATAGGGCCAGTTCCGGGGATTCGACCGAGCCAGAAACGGCTGGGCTGCCCTAAACTGCGGCGCACCATGGCCAATCCCAGAGCGATCCAATGGGCGCAGCTGTTCGCGCTGCCCGACCAGCCCGCCCTGCCGCTGCAGGGCCGCCTGCGCGCCGCGGTGGTGCAGGCGATCCTCGAGGACCATCTGGTGCCGGGCGCCTCGCTGCCCTCGTCGCGCGAGCTCGCGGCACTGCTCGGGCTGAGCCGCAACACCGTGACCTCGGCCTACCTGCAACTGATCGACGAAGGCTTTCTCGAAGCGCGTCCGCGCAGTGGCGTGTTCGTGGCGCGCAATGCCAGGCCGCAGCCGGCCGCGCATGCCGAGCCGCTCGTGGGCCGCAGCGGCCAGCCCTGCCAGCCGCCCGACTGGTCGTCGCGCGTGCTGCGCTCGCTGCTCGACAAGCCCACGCTCTCCAAGCCGGACCGCTGGCGCGACTATCCCTATCCCTTCGTCTACGGCAACTACGACCCGCAGCTGTTCCCGACCGAGGACTTCCGCGAATGCTGCGCGCGCAGCCTCGCGCGTTCGCAGCTGCCGCACTGGACGCCCGACTTCGAGACCGACGACGTGCCCGACCTGATCGAGCAGATCCGCACCCGCCTGCTGCCCAAGCGCGGCGTGTTCGCGCTCAAGGAGGAGATCCTCGTCACGCTCGGCGCGCAGCATGCCTACTACCTGCTGGCCGACGCGCTCTTCGGCGAGAACACCCGCGTCGGCCTCGAGGAGCCGGGCCATCCGCATGCGCGCAACAGCTTCTCGATGCGCAATCCGAAGTGGGTCGAGGTCGCGGTGGACGAGGAGGGCCTGGTGGTCGATGCGCTGCCCGCGGCCGACTACCTGTTCGTCACGCCCTCGCACCAGAGCCCGACCACGGCCACCATGAGCCTGGAGCGCCGGCAGTGGCTGCTGCGCAAGGCCGAGCTGCAGGACTTCGTGATCATCGAGGACGACTACGAGGCCGAGAACCTCTATGAGGGCACGCCGATGCCGGCGCTCAAGAGCCTCGACAAGACCGGGCGCGTGATCTACGTGGGTTCGGTGTCGAAGAGCCTGTCGCCCGCATTGCGGCTCGGCTTCATCGTCGCGCCGCGCGCGCTGATCAAGGAACTGCGCGGCATCCGCCACGCGATGGTGCGGCACCCGAGCGCGTTCCTGCAGCATGCCTATGCGCTGTTTCTTTCGCTCGGCCATCACGAATCGCATGCGCGGCGCGTCAACGCGGCCATGCAGGAGCGGCTGGCGATCGCCGCCAGGGCGCTGCGCGAGCATCTGCCCGAGTTCCAGTTCACGCTGCCGCAGGGCGGCGCCTCGCTCTGGGTGCGCGCACCGGCCTGGGTCGATGCGGCCGAACTGTCGCTGATGGCGCGCAGCCACGGCGTGCTGATCGAGGCGGGCGACGTGTTCTTTGCGCACCCGCCCTATCCGTGCCCCTTCTTCCGGCTGCGCCTGTCGTCGATCGCGGCGGGGCAGATTCCGGCGGGCATCCAGGCCTTGGGCGCGGCGGTCGAGGAACTGGCGCTGGCGCGCGGGGAAGTGCGGGCGCACTGATCGGCGCCGGCGGGCACCGCAACCGTGCGCGCCGCACCAGAACAAGGGTATTTCCCGACCCGCTGGCTCCATCCTGCTCGCGCCGCTGGTACTTCCTCCTGCGGGGCAACCGGTGCAAAGTCGGCCCAGGCCAGTTTCACCACCGGAGAAATCAGCATGACCTCGTCCCGCCGTCTTTCCCTGAAATGCGCAACCGCGGTTGCCATCCTCTGCCTGTTCGCGACCGGCGCCTCGGCGCAGAGCAAGTCCAAGGAACTCACCTTCGCCCACCAGGACATGCTGGTGCCGCTGCGCCTGGTCATGGAGTCCGGCGAGGTCGAGAAGGCCACGGGCTACAAGATCAACTGGCGCATGTTCTCGGGCGGCGGCGACGTGATCCGCGCCATGGCCTCGGGCGACGTGCAGATGGGCGAGACCGGCTCGAGCCCGCTCACGGCCGCGGCCAGCCAGGGGCAGGACATCAAGCTGTTCTGGATCTCGGCCGACATCGCCGACGCCGAGGCGCTCGTGGCGCGCAACGCCTCGGGCATCTCGAGCATCAAGGACCTCGCGGGCAAGAAGGTGGCCACGCCCTTCGTCTCCACCGCGCACTACCAGCTGATGGCCGGCATGAAGATGGACGGCGTCGATGCGAAGAAGGTCAACGTGATGAACATGCGCCCGCCCGAGATCGCGGCCGCCTGGGAGCGCGGCGACATCGACGCCACCTTCATCTGGGACCCGGTGCTCTCGAAGATCCGTGCCAGCGGCAAGGTGATCGCCACCTCGGGCAGCATCGGCAAGCGCGGCGCGCCGACCTTCGAGGGCATCGTGGTCAACGCCAAGTGGGCGGCCGAGAACGAGGCCTTCATGGTCGCCTTCGTGAAGGCGCTGAACCGCGCCAACGAGGAGTACAAGGCCTCCGGGAAGAGCTGGACCCCCGATTCGCCGCAGACCAAGGCCATGGCCAAGTGGACCAAGGCCGACCCCAAGGACGTGGGCCCGGCGATGGCGCTCTACACCTTTCCGACGCTGGCCGAGCAGGTCTCGCCGACCTGGCTCGGCGGCGGCGCGGCCAAGGCGATGGCGAACACCGCGGTGTTCCTCAAGGAGCAGGGCCGGGTGCAGGAGGTCAAGCCCGACTATTCGGCCTACGTGACCACCGCGTACGTCGAGAAGGCGATGGGAAAGTAGGCCGCATGCCGACGCTCGACATCCGCGACCTCACGGTCAACTACGCCGTCAAGGGCGGCACGCTGCAGGCGCTGGCGCCTGTGAACCTGCGCATGCGCGACGGCGACTTCGTGGTCGCGCTCGGCGCCTCGGGCTGCGGCAAGACCACGCTGCTGAACTGCATCGCGGGCTTTCTGCCGCCCTCGACCGGCGAGATCCTGCTCGACGGCCGCCCCGTGGCGGGGCCCGGCGCGGACCGCGGCGTGGTGTTCCAGAAGCATGCGCTGATGCCCTGGCTCGATGTGCGCGACAACGTGGCGCTCGGGCTGCGGCTCGCGGGCGTCGACAAGGCCGCGCGCGACCGCATCGCCGAGGAGAAGCTCGCGCTCGTCGGGCTGCAGAAGTACGCGGACCGCGCGGTGTACGAGCTCTCGGGCGGCATGCAGCAGCGCGTGGGCATCGCGCGCGCGCTCGCGAGCGACCCGGCCGTGCTGCTGATGGACGAGCCCATGGGCGCGCTCGACGCCTTCACGCGCGAGCAGGTGCAGGAGATCCTGCTCAAGGCCTGGTCGACCTCGAACAAGATGGTGTTCTTCATCACCCATTCGGTCGAGGAGGCGCTGTTCCTCGCCACGCGGCTGATCGTGATGAGCCCGAGCCCGGGGCGCATCTCCCACGTCTACGACGAGGTGCCGTTCTCGCGCCAGTACCTCGCGCACGGCGATTCGCGCAGGGTCAAGTCGGAGCCGGAGTTCATCCGCATGCGCGAGGAAGTCCTGTCCATCATTCATCATCGCGAGGCGGAACATGCATGAGGCCACCATGGCAACCCCACCTGCAGCCACGGTCGTGACGCCGCCCACCCGACCCGCTGCGCCGGCGCCCGTGCCGGCCGGCGCCAAGCTCAAGACCAGCGCCTTCAAGGTGCCGGGCGAAGGCTCGAGCGTGACCATCAGCGTGGTCACCGTGGCGGCGCTGATCGCGCTCTGGTTCCTCGTGACGAACATGGGCTGGGTCAAGCCGCTCTTCCTGCCCACGCCGCAGGCGGTGTTCCAGCAGTTCCACGAATACCTCACGGGCCAGGCCAACGACAAGCCGCTGTGGCAGCACTTCCTCGCGAGCATGTTCCGCGTGTTCTCGGCCTTCCTGCTGGCCTGCGTCACGGCCATTCCGGTCGGCATCGCGATGGGCATGAGCCGCTTCTGGCGCGGCATCTTCGATCCGCCGCTGGAGTTCTACCGCCCGCTGCCGCCGCTGGCCTACCTGCCGCTGATCATCATCTGGTTCGGCATCGACGAACTGCCCAAGGTGCTGCTGATCTTCCTGAGCTGCTTCGCGCCGCTCGCGCTGGCCGCGCGCTCGGGCATGCGCAGCGCCTCGCAGGAGCAGATCAACGCCGCCTACTCGATGGGCGCGAGCTACACCCAGGTGATCCGCCACGTGATCCTGCCCTCGGCCCTGCCGGACATCCTCGTGGGCATGCGCATCGCGATCGGCTTCGGCTGGACCACCCTCGTGGCGGCCGAGATGGTGGCCGCCAACATGGGCCTGGGTCAGATGGTGCTCAACGCCTCGAACTTCCTGCGCACCGACATCGTGATCATGGGCATCATCGTCATCGGGGTGGTGGCGTACCTGTTCGACCTGCTGATGCGCTGGCTCGAGCGGCGGCTGGTGCCGTGGAAGGGGCGCATGTGAGGCGCCGCCGCCGCGGTCAGCGCAGGAGCTTGATGGCCAAGGTGGCCGCAAAGGTGGCCACCGCGGCGACGGACAGCGCGGAAGCCACGATCTGCAGGCGGTAGACCCAGGCGACGCTGGGCTCGGCGCGGTCGTCGTCCCATGCCCTGTTGAGCCAGCCGCTGAGCGTGCAGGCGAGGAAGAAGCAATAGGCAGCGGCGCTGAACGGCGCGAGCGTGTAGCTTGCGGCGGCGCCGAACAGCCGCTCCAGTGCGGCGGACAGGGCGATCAGCGAGACGCCGCCAACGCAGGTCGACAGGTGCGCGACGCGCCACAACTCGGTCCGCTTGGCATCCCCGCTGCGTTTGCAGAGCCCGTGCGGAATGCCAAGCAAGGTGCCGGCGCAGAAGAGCATGACGCCGAGCAGCGGGTACAACCCGCCCCCGGGGGTGAGGATGGAAGCGTTCATCACGCCATCTTACGAAGCGGACCGGCCGACCGACGCACTGGCACGGGCGATACCTGACGGCCTGGAAAGGGCGCACGTGAGCGGCGCCACGGGCACGGCCGGCGGCAGCACCGGCAGCCCGCCGCCATTCGAGGCCACCGACTGCTCCAGGAAATCGAGCATCGCGCGCATGGCCGCGCTGTTGTGGCGCCGCTGCGAATAGGCGGCATAGAGCCAGTGGTCGTGCGGCATGTGGTCGCGCAGCACCGGCACCAGCGCGCCGCGCTCCAGATGCGACTGCGCGAGCGGCTCGGGCACGTAGGCCACGCCCGCGCCGCGCAGCGCGAGCTCGATCAGCGCGACCGCGTCGTTGGCTTCCATGCGGCTGTGCACCGGCACTTCGTAGCCCTCGCCGCCGGCCTCGAAGCGCAGGTGGGTGGTGGGCGCGGCCGAATAGCTCAGCACGTCGTGGCGCGACAGGTCCTCGGGCACCTGCGGCATGCCGCGCTGCGCCCAGTACGACGGGCTCGCGCAGACCACCATCTCGAACTGCACCAGCCGGCGCACGATCAGGTTCATGTCGTCGATGCGTCCGCCGGTCAGGTGGATGTCGATGCCTTCCTCGATCAGGTCGATCGCGCTGTTGGTGAAGACCAGGCTCACGTACACGTCGGGGTAGCGCTTGATGAAATCGGCGATCACGTCCGAGAGCCAGCCCGCGATCAGCCCGTGCGGCGCGCTCATGCGCAGCCGCCCGCGCGGATGGGCGCCGTGCGCCTGCAGGTCGTTGAGCGTGTTCTCGGCCATCGCCACCAGTTCGGTGCTGCGGTCGAGCAGCACCTGGCCGGCATCGGTCAGGCTGAGCGACCGGGTGGAGCGGTTCAGCAGGCGCACGCCGCTGCGGTCCTCGAGTTCGGCGACGTAGCGGCTGACGGTGGCTTTCGACATGCCCAGCGAAATGGCTGCGCGGGAGAAGCTGCGGCGGAACGCAACTTCGCGGAATGTTTTGATGAGGTCGAGGCCGTCCATGGTGGCCGCATTGTTCCAGTTCTCGCCGACCGCCGCAGATCCAGCCGGCCGCTTCCTGCGTATAGCGCGTGGCGGCACCCTTTTTCGAGCCGCGGACAAGGACCCACGCGCATGCCGCAAACCACCGAACTCGCCATCCGATCCGTCGAACAGGGGCTGGTGCCCGACCGCCTGGTGCGGCTGGGCATCCGCCGCCTGCTGAAGGCGCGGCTGGCCGAGCTGCACGACGGCGCCGCCGCCGAGACCGCCGAGATCACGCGGGCGTTCGTGCACGGCATGCGCGCGCGGCCGAGCTGGCGCCGCTGGCCGAGAAGGCCAACGAGCAGCACTACGAAGTGCCCGCGGGCTTCTTCGGCGCGGTGCTGGGCCCGCACCGCAAGTACAGCAGCTGCTTCTGGCCCGAGGGCGCCGCGACGCTGCCGCAGGCCGAAACCGCGGCACTGGCGGCTACCTGCGAGCGCGCCGGCCTGGCGGACGGGCAGGACGTGCTCGAACTGGGCTGCGGCTGGGGCTCGCTGTCGCTGTGGATGGCGCGGCACTATCCGGCGAGCCGCATCACTGCGCTCTCCAACTCGCACTCGCAGCGCGACCACATCGAGCGCGAAGCCGAGCGCCAGGGGTTGCGCAACCTTCGCGTGATCACCCAGGACTTCAACGTCTTCGACACCCCGGCGCGTTTCGACCGCATCGTCTCGGTCGAGATGTTCGAACACCTGCGCAACTGGCCGCGCGCCTTCGCCAACGTGGCGCGCTGGTTGCGCCCGGAGGGGCGGTTCTTCATGCATGTCTTCGCGCACCGCGGCGCGCCGTACGCCTTCGTCGAGCGCGACGCGAGCGACTGGATGAGCCGCCATTTCTTCTCCGGCGGCATGATGCCGAGCGACGACCTGGCCCTGCGCTGCCAGGACGACCTGCGCCTGCGCGACCAGTGGCGCTGGGACGGCATCCACTACCAGCGCACCGCCGAGGCCTGGCTGCGCAACATGGACGAGCGGCGCAGCATGCTGCTGCCGCTCTTCCAGGCCACCTACGGCGACGAGGCCGAGGTCTGGTGGACCCGCTGGCGGCTGTTCTTCATGTCGGTGGCCGAGCTGTTCGGCTTCGAGGGCGGGCAGCGGTGGTGGGTGAGCCACTATCTTTTCGAGCGGCGCGCATGATGCGCAGCGCCGATCTGCCGGCCGCCGTCACCGCCACCTTGGCGCGCGCACCGCTGCATGCCGGGCCGACGCGCGCGATCCAGCTGTCGAACTTCGCCGTGTTCCAGCTCGCATGGTTTGCCGCGGTGGTGGGGGCGGCCCACGGCCAGCCGCTCGCCGGCACGGCCTGCGTGGCCGCCGCGATCGGCTGGCATCTCTTCGTGTCGGCCCGGCCGGCACGCGAGGCGCGGCTCGTGGCGCTGGCCTGCCTCATCGGCTTGGTCGTCGAGACCGCGATCGTGCAGCAGGGCCATGTGGTTTATCCCTCAGGCCAGCCGGTGCCGCAGCTCGCACCGTACTGGATGGTCGCACTCTGGGGCCTGCTCGCCATCGCGCTCAACGTGACGATGCGATGGCTTCGCGGGCGGCCGTGGCTGGCGGCGGCGCTCGGTGCGGCGCTGGGGCCGCTGGCCTTCGTCTCCGGCGTGCGGCTGGGCGGTGCGCAGTTCGTGCATGCCGTGCCCGCGCTGCTGACGCTGGCGCTGGTGTGGGCGGTGCTCATGCCGGTGCTGATGCGCCTGTCGGTCCGCTTCGACGGCGTGAGCGCGCCCGGCGGCACGCACCATGGCTGAGGAAGCCGGCTTCTTCGGCGCGGCGCTGGCCGGGCTGGCCTTCACGGCCGCGCTGGCGTTCGCGACCTGGGGCGCGAGCCTTGCACGCAGCGATGCGAGCCTGGTCGACCGCGTCTGGTCGCTGTGCATCGCGGGCGCCGGGGCGATGTACTTCGTCTGGCTGCGGCCGCAGGTCGGGCTGCGCGGGATGGGCATGCTGCTGCTCGCCGGCGCCTGGGCCCTGCGGCTCAGCCTGTTCATCACCTGGCGCAACTGGGGTCACGGCGAAGACCGGCGCTACCGCCGGATCCGCGCGCGCAACCAGCCGAACTTCGGGTTCAAGAGCCTGTACCTCGTGTTCGGGCTCCAGGCCGTGCTGGCCTGGGTGGTCTCGGCGCCGTTGCTTGCCGGCATGTCCGAAGCACGCCCGCTGAACGCGCTCGATGCGGCCGGCTTCGCGCTCGCGCTCTTCGGCCTGGTCTTCGAGGCCGTGGCCGATGCGCAGATGGCGCGCTTCAAAGCCGACCGCGGGAACGAAGGACAGGTGATGGACCGCGGCCTCTGGCGCTACACGCGGCATCCGAACTATTTCGGCGAGGCCTGCGTCTGGTGGGGGCTGTGGCTCGTGGCGGTGGGCGGTGCCGGCTGGGGCGGTGCGTGGAGCGCGGTGTCGCCGGTGCTCATGACGGTGCTGCTGCTCAGGGTGTCGGGCGTTCGCCTGCTGGAGCAGGACATCGCCGAGCGCCGCCCCGCGTACCGCGAGTACATCGCCCGCACCAATGCCTTCGTGCCGGGCCCCGTGCGAAAGGCGCCGCGATGAAGGCGCGCTTGCCCTTCGTGCTGGCCGCATCGGCCGCGCTGGCCGGCACCGCCCAAGCCGAGGCCTGGAACTTCGGCGTCTTCCTCGACGATCAGCCGATCGGCGAGCACCGCTTCAGCGTCACGGGTCCGGCCGATGCGCGCAAGGTGATCAGCGAGGCCAGCTTCCGCGTCAAGTTGCTGGGCCTGACGGTCTACCGCTACCGCCACCGCGCGGTCGAGCAATGGCAGGGCGATTGCCTGAGCGAACTCGAAGCGAGCACCGACGACGACGGCGAAGCCAGCCGCGTGCGCGCGCAGCCCCAGGGCGACGCCGGCCTCGCCGTGGTTACGCTCACGGGCACCCAGGCGTTGAAGGGCTGCGTGATGAGCTTCGCCTACTGGAACCCCGCCATCCAGCGGCAGGCACGGCTTCTCAATGCGCAGACCGGCCGCAGCGAGAACGTGCAGGTGCGCGCCATGGGCGGCGGCACGGTCGAGGTGCGCGGCCGGCCCGTTGCCGCGACGCGGTGGCGCATCGACGGTCCGGCGCAGCCGATCGACGTCTGGTACGCGGCCGAGGGCGGCGAATGGCTCGCGCTCGATTCGACCGTCGATGGCGGGCGCCGGCTCAGCTATCGCCTGAAGTGATGCGGTGGCAGCGATGCGCCGGCCCTGATCCGTTTTTCTTCTTCAATTCTTCCGAACAGGAGCATCCCATGTCCCTCCGGCAATTCGCCATCGCCTACCTCGCCTCGGCCGTCGTCTTTCTGGTGCTCGACGCCATCTGGCTCAGCACCATGGCCGACCGGCTGTACCGCCCCGCGCTCGGCCACCTGATGCTCGATCGCTTCTCGCTGGGCCCCGCCGCGCTCTTCTATGCGATCTACCTGGTCGGCGTGGTGGTGTTCGCGGTCTTGCCCGCACTCGCCAGCGGCCGCTGGCTCACCGCGCTGGGGCACGGCGCGCTGCTCGGCCTCGTCGCCTACGCCACCTACGACCTGACCAACCAGGCCACGCTGAAGGGCTGGCCGTGGATGGTGACGGCGGCGGACCTGTGCTGGGGCAGCTTCGTCACTGCGGTGACTGCGGGCGTGGCGGCGAAGGTCGCGCTGGGGGTGGGGGTGGTGTCGCGATCGGGGTGATGAGGGCATGGGCGCGGGGTGCGGCCGGCTGCGTCGGCGGAGGCGGAACGACCAAAAACACACACTGCGACGGTGAGGCGGTAGAGTGGCGGCATCGCGTCCCTTTCCTGATGATCGGCATGAACAGCGCTCCTCCCCAGCCTGCGGCATCGGCTCATCTCCGTTCGGCCTGCTGGCTCGCGGCGGCGCTTCTGACCATCCATGTTTCGCCCGTCGAGGCCTCCCAATCCTTGGGTTGCAACGGGGCGCTCGTGAGCAAAGGTGACTCGCCCGTCTCGTTGCTCCAAAAGTGCGGCGAGCCGATCCATCGCCAGGGCGTCTGCGTCTCGATGCTGCAGCTCGGCTGGGTGGTGACGCCTTATCGTCCAGGGAGTCCTGCTGCGATGCTCGCGAATCAATGCGTGCCCATGGAGGAGTGGACCTACGACCGAGGGCCAGGCACGTTCTACGGGGTTGTTCGCATCTACAACGGTGCGATCGAATCCGTACGCGATGGTGAGCGCAACCGATGAGGCCTCGTCGCCGCGGACGAAGCACGATCCGACACACCGCCTGACATGGCAGTCCTGATGCCCGTGTGCAAGCGGTCGGAACCGGAAGTTGGCACGAGCGCCTCGCTCCCGGACAATGATGATTCGACGTTTGATCGGAGACTGTCGTGAAGTTCGTCCACTGCTTTTCAATGGCCTGTGTCGTTGCCGCAATAGGGCTGCTTGCTGCTGGAGCATCCGGAGCAGCAGCTTTCGCCTTTGGATTGTCGATTGCGGTTGAGCTCGTTGGCTCGGTCGTCACTGGAAAGCAGACGAACGAGACCGAACGATGAGCGGCCGCACGCGGCCACAACCAGATGGTTGGCATCGAACCCCAATCGAAGGGAAATACAGTTGTTCAACTACACAGCGCTAGCGAAGGCGGACGGCAAACCCGAATGGAACGGTGAAAGCTCCGAGGGCATCAGCTTGTGCGTTCGCGGGACTGAAGAAGGGCCTGACCCGGTTGCGATTCAGCAAGCCAAGGCCGTCGTGGACGCCCTTAGCGAAGTACGCCGGAAGGCCATCGAGATGGCGGACAGCTTCATGAAGGATGAGGGCGATTGGCACCTCATCGAACTCGACGTTGGACCAGAGGCGCAGCGATACGAGTGTGACTATCTCGTCGGTCTGTATTTCGAAACCAGGGACGGTTCAGATGAGTATGGGTACACCAGGTTCTCGGTATGTTTCCGTTCGCATGCCGGCCAACCGGCCGCTTCCCAAAATCATCCCTGGAAGCTCATCATCGAGTATCGTTGACCGAGCGGGTTGGCGGACCGAAGCCGGTCACAACCAGACTTTCATTGCGCGCCATGAATCCACCTTGGGTTGAGTTTCCCGACATTCCGATGGGGAGCGCCGGCTGGCGCATGGGCCACGGTGAGCCGTATATGCAACGCTGGACCGCCTGGTATCAAGCACGTTCAGCGGACGAACGCCGCGTCTATCAGACTTCATGGCGCGAGCCGCGAGATTGGGCAGGGTTCTTTGCCTATGTCGATGATGGAACCCTCCCGCCGTCTGTTGCAGAGCGTCGCGCTCGGCTAGAGGAGCCGCAGCGACCGCCATCGCCTGACGAGCGAAGCATCCTCGATTACTACCGAGCGCAGTGGCTGATTCGTCGTCACATGCGACAGATTGACCAATTTCAGGTTTCCGCCCGCCATCCCTCGCCTTACCTCGGTGAGCGAGACGGTGAGCACCTGATGGGCTACTACGAAGACCCTGACGGTTCTTGGTGGCGCGTGAGCAACCCGAATGGGGGTGGCTTGGAGATGCTTCGCATCGACGCGGAGCTTCTGCGCGATTGGAAAGAACGACTGCTTTAGAGAAATCCAGAGGTCGGCTTAGGGGCCCAAAGCAGCCCTTGCCCCACCCCCTCAACAGCCCACAACGGCACCCCCCCACACCTCACATCCCCACCAACGCCCCCAGCGTCCGCGCAATGACCCCATTGAACAGCACCCGCCCGCGCACCGAGGCCAGGCAGATGCATTCGCTGGCGGCCTGCACCACCGGCTGGTGGTGAAAGCTGCCGTCGCCTTCGTCGAAATCACCGGGGCCGAACAGTGCGCGGCCGTCGTGGAAGGTGCCGTACATCACCTGCGTGAGCTCGGAATCGCTGTGGGTGTGCATCGGCAGGTTCTTGCCCGCGCCGATGCGCAGCAGGAAGACGTTGGCCGCGGGGTCGTCCGGCAGGGTGACGCGGCTCCAGCGCATGCCGGGGCCGAGCCAGCGCCAGGGCGTGGCGGGGCAGTCGGCCAGCGAGCGCGGCCAGGCCATGCCGGGCGGCAGGGCGGGGCGCCGGAGCGGGGCGGCTTGCTCCGGGGGGGATGGCGAGCTCGCTGCCGCGTCGATGGCGGCGATGGTGCGCGCGAGCGCATCGGGCGCCATGGCGTGGGGCGGCAGTTCTTCCAGCAGCGCGCCGCCGACCGTCTCGAAGACGCGCATGCGCTCGCGGCAGTGCGCGCAGCCTTCGAGGTGGGCGGCAACGACCACCGAATGTCCGCGCTCGAGGCTGCCGGCCGCATGGGCCAGCAGCAGTTCGTCGCCGGGATGGTGTTGGATGGTCATGGTTCGAGTCGGTCGAGCAGCCGGCGCAGATGGCGAACGGCCAGGCGCACGCGCGATTTGACGGTGCCGAGCGGAAGGCCGAGCGTGGCGGCGATCTGCGCATGCGGCTGCTCTTCGTAGAAGGAAAGGCGCAGCACGTGCGCCTGTTCGGGCGGCAGCTGGGCCATGGCTTCGCGCACGCCGGCCTCGCGCTGCCGGGCGAGCAGCAGCTCGTCGGGCTGGGGCAGGGGGTCCGGCGCATCGTCGCCCTCGTCCTCGGACACGCCGATCTCCGCCGTGCGGTTGCCCGCGCGCCGGAAATGGTCCACCCGCAGGTTGCGCGCGATGGTGAAGATCCAGGTCGAGACGCCGGCGCGGCGGGCGTCGAAGCTCGCGGCCTTGCGCCACACGTTGACCATGGCCTCCTGCGCCAGCTCTTCGGCCAGGCCCTCGGAGGTGCCGAGCCGGATCAGGTACGACTTGACGCGCGGCGCGAAATGCTTGAACAGCGCGGCGAAGGCCTGCCTGTCGCCGTGGCGTGCCATGGCTTCGGCCAGGCGGGTGAGTTCTTCGCTTGTCGGCATCGCGTCGCGGCCCTGATGCAGTGTCACGATCGACAGCCAGGGCGCGCGCGGCGCGGCGCGCGAACGGACCGGTGCCTGGGGATGTCGGACGGTGTTCATGCTGCTCCTACGCACCGCCGGCGGGATTAGATCACAGCGCGGAAACGGAAGAGCCCGGTAAATCCAAACCGGAAAGGGCTGCGTACAAGCGGCTACATCTTCTTTCCGGAGCCCTCATGACCGTTGCCGCCGCCCCCGAGGCGCCCCTGCCGCCCACGCATGCACCCGGCGGGCCGGTGCTCGACATCGCCGTCGTCGGGAGCGGCATCTCGGGCCTTGCGGCGGGCTGGCTGCTGTCGCAGCGGCACCGCGTCACGGTGTACGAGGCCGACAGCCGCGCCGGCGGCCACAGCAACACCGTGCAGGTGGGCGCCGGCCCCGGGGCGATCGCGGTGGACACCGGCTTCATCGTCTACAACGAATCGGCGTACCCGAACCTCACGGCGCTGTTCGCGCACCTGGGCGTGGCGACGCAGCCCGCGGAGATGTCGTTCGCGGTGAGCCTGGACGGCGGCGCACTGGAGTATTCGGGCAGCGGGCTGCGGGGGCTGTTCGCGCAGCGCGCCAATCTCGTGCGGCCGCGCTTCTGGTCGATGCTGCGCGAGCTGGTGCGCTTCTACCGGCAGGCGCCCGGCGAAGCGGCGCGCTTCGGGCTCGCGCCGCTCGACAGCTACCTGGATGCACGCGGCTACGGCCGCGCCTTCCGCGAAGACCACCTGTACCCGATGGCCGCGGCCATCTGGTCCACGCCCGCCGCGCGCATCGGCGACTATCCGACCGAAGCCTTCGTCCGCTTCTGCGAGAACCACCATCTGCTGAACCTGGGCGACCGGCCCGCGTGGCGCACGGTGACCGGCGGCAGCGCGCGCTATGTGGCGCGGCTGGCCGAGGGCATCGGCGAACCGCTGCGGCTCGACAGCGCCGTGCTCGAACTGCGGCGCGAGGCCGGCGGCGTCTTCGTGCGCACCGAGCGTGCGGCGGCGCCCCGGCGCTTCGACCATGTGGTGATCGCCGCGCATGCCGATCAGGCGCTGCGCCTGCTGCCCGACGCGACTGCCGACGAGACGCGGCTGCTGGGCGCCTTCGGCTACAGCCGCAACCGCGCGGTGCTGCACAGCGACCCGGCGCTGATGCCGCGGCGCCGCGCGGTCTGGTCGAGCTGGAACTACGCCGCCGACCGCCGCCGCGACGGCGCGCCGTGCGTCACCTACTGGATGAACCGGCTGCAGGGCATTGCGGACGACACGCCGCTCTTTCTCACGCTGAACCCGGCGCAGGAGCCGGCGCGCGAGCACCTGATCCGCAGCGAGGTCTACGAGCACCCGGTGTTCGACCCCCACGCCATGCGCGCGCAGGACGAACTGTGGTCGCTGCAGGGGCAGCGCCGCACCTGGTTCTGCGGGGCCTACTTCGGCGCCGGTTTCCATGAGGACGGGCTGCAGGCCGGCCTGGCGGTGGCCGAGGCGCTCGGCGGCGTGCGCCGGCCCTGGACGGTGGCCGACGAGTCGGGCCGCATCCGGCTGCGCTCCACCTTGGCGGCGGAGGCCCTCGCTTGAACGACGAGGCCGCCCTCTACGTCGGCCGCGTCATGCACCAGCGGCTGCGCCCGGCGCGCCATCGCCTGGCGTACCGCATGTTCTCGATGCTGGTGGACGTCGATGCGTTGCCGGCGCTCTCCGCGCGGCTGCGGCTTTTTTCGTTCGACCGCTTCAACCTGTTCAGCCTGCACGCACGCGACTACGGCGCAGGCAGCGACGACGGCCTGCGCCCGCACGTGGAGCGCCAGCTGCAGGCCGCGGGCCTGGTCACCGGCGGCGCGATCCGCCTGCTGACGATGCCGCGCATCCTGGGCCACGTGTTCAACCCGTTGAGCGTGTATTTCTGCGACCACCCCGGAGGCGGGCTGCAGGCGGTGCTCTACGAGGTGAACAACACCTTCGGCCAGCGCCACGGCTACCTGATTCCGGTGCGCGAAGACCAACGCCATGGCGGGCCTGTCGCGCAACAGTGCGGCAAGCACTTCCATGTCTCGCCGTTCCTCGATCTCGAGATGCGCTACGACTTCCGCGTCGAGCCGCCCGATGCCGCGCGGCCGGGGCTCGGCATCGGCATCACGGTGTCGGACGCCGAAGGGCCGGTGCTCGTGGCGCGCTTCGATGCCGCGCGCCGCCCGCTCGGCGACGCGGCGCTGGCGCGCGTGTTCTTCACCCATCCGCTGCTGACCCTGAAGGTGGTCGCCGCCATCCACTGGGAAGCGCTGCGGCTGTGGATCAAGGGCGCGCGCGTGCGCAGCTGCCCGCCCGCGCCGGCGCAGCCGGTGAGCATCGTTGCTGGAACCAAGGACTCATGAACACCTCTTCTTCCTCATCGCCGAACGGTCTGAACGCCGAGGCCCTGGACCCCGCCGCCGCCTTCGCCCCTGCGGCGTGGACGCGCCGGCCGCTGCGGCGGCTGCTGGCGCGCCTGCTGCGCCGCGTGCGCTGCGGCAGCGTCGCGGTCGAACTGCCGGGCGGCGAGCGCGTGGAAGGCCGCGGCGCCGCCGACGGGCCGCACGCGGCCATCAGCCTGCATCGCTGGCGTCCGCTCGCACGCCTGCTGCTGCGCGGCGACATCGGCCTGGCGGAGTCGTACCGCGACGGCGACTGGTCGAGCCCGGACCTCACGGCGCTGCTCGAATTCGGCATCCGCAACGAAGCGGCCTGGGGGCGCGCCTTCGAAGCCGCGCTGCCCGCCCGCTGGTTCGGCCGCGCGGTGCACGGCCTGCGCGCCAACACGCGCCGCGGCAGCCGCCGCAACATCGCCTTCCACTACGACATGGGCAACGCGTTCTACGCCAAGTGGCTCGATCCCGACCTGATCTATTCGAGCGCGCTCTACGCCACCGGCGACGAGACGCTCGAAGAAGCGCAGGCGGCCAAGATCGCGCGCATTGCCGAACTGCTCGCGCCTGCGGCGGACGACCGCGTGCTCGAGATCGGATGCGGCTGGGGCGCGCTCGCCCTCGCGCTGGCCGACCGGCACGGCGCACGCGTGACCGGCCTCACGCTCTCGACCGAGCAGCTCGCGCATGCGCGGCAGCGCGTGGATGCGCAGGGCCTGGGCTCGCGCGTCGACCTGCGGCTGCAGGATTACCGCGATGCCGAAGGAAGCTACGACCGCATCGTGTCGATCGAGATGCTCGAGGCCGTGGGCGAGCGCTACTGGCCGGTGTACTTCGACACGCTGCGCCGGCGTCTCGCACCGGGCGGCGTGGCGGTGGTGCAGGTGATCACCATGGCCGATACGCACTTCGAGCGCTACCGCCGCAGCCCCGACTTCATCCAGCGCTTCATCTTCCCGGGCGGCATGCTGCCTTCGGTGAGCGCCCTCGAAGCGGAGGCGGCCCGCGCCGGCCTCACGCTGGCCCGGGCCGAATCCTTCGGCGCCAGCTATGCGGCCACGCTCGCCGAATGGCGGCATCGCTTCCTCGCGGCCTGGCCCTCGATCGAACCGCTGGGCTTCGATGCCGCGTTCAAGCGGCTGTGGGAGTACTACCTCTGCTACTGCGAGGCAGGCTTCATGGCCGAGCGGGTCGACGTCGGCCTCTTCACGCTGAAGCACCGCGCATCCGCAGCCTGCACCTGAAGCAGGAGCGGGCCGCTAGCGCGCAGGCTGCACCGCGTCCGCGGGCGCCTCCCCGGCCACCGGCGAGCGGCCGATCATCCAGGCGCAGGCCGCCGACACCACGCCCGCGAACAGCACGTACATGCAGATCTGCCAGGGATCGCCGCCGCCCGACTTGAGCAGCGCGGTGGCGATGATCGGCGTGATGCCCGAGGCGAAGATGCCCGAGAACTGGTAGACGAAGGAGATGCCGGTGTAGCGCACCTTGGCATCGAACAGGTCGCAGAAGAGGGCGGCCTCGGGCCCGTACACCGACGCGTAGAGGATGCCGAACGGAATGATGATCGCGAGCCACACCAGCAGCACGTTGCCGCCGCTGTGCGTCATCAGCCAGAAGCCCGGGAACGCCGACACCGCGGTGATCAGCGAGCCCCACATGTAGACCTTCGGCCGCCCGAGCCGGTCGGACATGCGACCGAAAAACGGGATCGCGAAGCACATCACCACCGCCGCCGCCATCACGCCGAGCAGCGCGTCGGTGCGGTCGAGCTTCAGCGTGCTCGTGAGGTAGTTGATCGAGAACACGCCGAACACGTTGAAGAACACGCCGTCGATGTAGCGCGCGCCCATGCCCTTGAGCACGTTGCCGGGATAGCGCCGCAGCATGTCCATGAACGGAATCCGCAGCTCGGCATTGCGCGCCTTCACGGCGGTGAACTCCGGCGTCTCCTGCACGTGCAGCCGGATGTACATGCCCACGATCACCATCACGCCCGAGAGCAGGAAGGCGATGCGCCAGCCCCACGAGAGGAACTGCTCGTCCGTCAGCAGCCAAGACAGCAGCGCCACCACGCCCGAGGCCATGCACAGGCCGATCGCCAGGCCGATCTGCGGGAGCGAGGCGTAGAAGCCGCGTTTCTCCTTCGGCGCGTACTCGTAGGCCATGAGCACCGCGCCGCCCCATTCGCCGCCCAGGCCGATGCCCTGTGCGATGCGCAGCAGAAGCAGCAGCAACGGCGCCGCGATGCCGATCTGCGCATAGGTGGGCACCAGCCCGATCAGGAAGGTGGCCACGCCCATGATCATCAGCGTGATGACCAGCATGCTCTTGCGGCCGATCTTGTCGCCGAAGTGGCCGAAGATCACGCCGCCCAGCGGCCGCGTGACGAAGCCGACGGCGAAGGTGGTATAGGCCAGCAAGGTCGACACCACCGGATCGCTGCCCGGGAAGTAGAGCTTGTTGAACACGATGCCAGCCACCACGCCGTAGAGGAAGAAGTCGTACCACTCGATGGTGGCGCCCACCAGGGCCGACACCACGACCCTGCGGACCGATTTCTCGTCGCTCGTTGCTGCGCTCATTTGTCTGTCTCCTATGGGTTTTGTCGTCGCGGCCTCTGCGGGCCGTTCGCCGTTTGCGGAACTAGATCTGAAGCGCCGGGGCCGCCGCGAGGGCGTCCTCCCGGATCATGTCGACGGCCTTCTCGGCCATCATCACGGCCGGCGCGTTGGTGTTGCCCGACACCAGCGTGGGCATGGCCGAGCAGTCAATCACGCGCAGCCCCGCGACGCCGTGCACGCGCAGCCGCGCGTCGACCACCGCGAGCGCATCGCGGCCCATGCGGCAGGTGCCGGTGGGATGGAAGATGGTGGCGCCGTTGTTGCGGCAGAACTCCAGCAGGTCGGCGTCGCTCGCCGCGCCGGGGCCGGGCTTCACCTCGCGCGTGACGTAGGAGCGCATCGCGGGCGAGGCGGCGATGGCGCGTGCGGCCTTCACGCCGGCGACTGTGGTCGCGCGGTCGAGTTCGGTCGAGAGGTAGTTGGGCTGCATCTCGGGCGGCTCGGCCGCGTCGAGCGAACGGATGCGCACATGCCCGCGCGATTCCGGCCGCAGCTGGCACACCGACATCGTGAAGCCCGAGTACGGATGCACCTTGCCGCCCGCCATGTCGGCCGACAGCGTGGCGACGTGGAACTGGATGTCGGGCGTGGCCGCCACCGGCCGGCCGTGTTCGTCCTTCAGCGCGCGCATGAAGCAGCCGCCCTGGTTGATGCCCACCGCGAGCGGCCCCGTGCGGTGCATCAGCCACTCCATGCCCATGCTCGCCTGGCCGAACCAGGAGTTGAGCTGGTCGTTGGTGGTGATCGGCTTGGCGCATTCGTAGCCGAGGCGGATCTGCAGATGGTCCTGCAGGTTCTCGCCCACGCCCGGCAGTGCGTGCACCACCGGAATGCCGAAGCGCCCGAGCAGCTCGCGCGGCCCGACGCCCGAGAGCTGCAGCAGCTGCGGCGACTGGATCGAGCCCGCCGCGAGCAGCACCTCGGCGCGGCAGCGCGCGGTCTTCTCGACGCCGCCCTGGCGAAAGCGCACGCCCACCGCGCGCCGGCCCTCGAACACCACCCGCGAGGCGAGCGCCTCGGTCTCGATGCGCAGGTTCGGCCGGTTCTTCGCCGGCCCGAGATAGGCCTTGGCCGTGCTGCAGCGCCAGCCCCGGTGCGTGGTGAGCTGGTAGTAGCCCGCGCCTTCCTGCGCCGTGCCGTTGAAGTCGTCGGTGCGCGGCACGCCGATCTGCGCCGCGCCGTCGATGAAGGCCTCGATCAGCTCGTGCTTCGCGCCGATGTCCGACACCTTGAGCGGGCCGTCGCCGCCGTGGAAGGCATCGCTGCCGCGCTGGTTGCCTTCGGAGCGGATGAAGTAGGGCAGCACGTCCTCGTAGCCCCAGCCCGCGTTGCCGAGCGCGGCCCAGTGGTCGTAGTCCTCGCGCTGGCCGCGGATGTAGATCAGCCCGTTGATCGAGCTCGATCCGCCCAGCGTCTTGCCGCGCGGCCAGTAGATGCGCCGGCCGTTCATGTTCGGATCGGGGTCGGTCTCGAAGCGCCAGTTGTAGGTGGGGCTCCACATCGTCTTGCCGTAGCCGATCGGCAGGTGGATCCACAGCGACCGGTCGGCCGGACCCGCCTCGAGCAGCAGCACGCGCGTGGCCGGGTCCTCGCTCAGGCGCCCCGCGAGCACGCAGCCCGCGGAGCCGGCGCCCACCACGATGTAATCGAACTCCGCGTCGCGCTGCATGGCACTCCTTGAGGGTGGAACAATCGGCATCCGGCGATGCGATGCATCCTAGGACAATGTTTTTCGGAACGCAACGTTCCATTTTTAAGGTTTACCCGTATGCCACGTTCCGCGCGCGTGCCTGCCGCCCCGGCGTCCGACGCCGTTCCCGCCGCCAGCGAGGAGCCGTCTTCCGGCTCTTCCGCCGAGCGCAGCCTGCGGCTGCTGGCGCTGCTCGCGAACCAGGGCCGCGCGCTCACGCTGGCCGACCTGGCGGCGCAGCTCGGCCTGCCCAAGGGCACGGCGCACCGCATCTGCACGCAGCTCACGGCCACGGGTTTCCTGGCGCGCGACGTGGACGAACGCTCCTTCGTCGTCGGCCCCGCGCTGCGCCAGCTCGCCTTCGACACGCTGAACCACGGCACCGTGCGCGGCCTGCGCCACGAGGTGCTGGCCGCCCTGGTGCGCGAGGTCGGCGAGACCTGCAACCTCACCACGCTCGACGGCGCGCAGGTGCTCTATCTCGACCGCGTCGAGGCGCAGTGGCCGCTTCGGCTCACGCTCGACGTCGGCTCCCACGTGCCGCTGCACTGCACCGCGAGCGGCAAGCTCTTTCTCGCGCTGATGCCCGGGAAGGCGCGCGACGCGGTCATCGACCGGTTGCCGCTCGAACGCATGACCGCCAACACCCTCGTCACTGCCGAGGCGCTGCGCGCCGAGTGCGACGAGATCGCGCGCCGCGGCCATTCGCGCGACCGCGAAGAGTTCATCGCCGGCCTCGTCGCCGTGGCCGTGCCGGTGCGCGACGCAGCCGGTGCGGTGCGCGCCGCGCTCGCGGTGCATGCGCCGACGGCGCGCATGTCGATGGACGATGCGGAGCGGCGCATCGGGGCGCTTCAGGCGGCGGCGGGGCGGATGACGGGGCTTCTTTGAACGCCCGACTTCGATCGAACTGAATTCGAACCATAATCGGTCCGAATCTTCGGAAGGATCGCGACATGAAGCTCTCCACGCAAGTCAAACCCATCAGCTACCTCAAGAGCCATGCGGCCGAGATCGTCAAGGAACTGTCGGAAAGCCGCGAGCCGATGCTGATCACCCAGAACGGCGAGGCGAAGCTCGTCGTGATGGACGTGCGCTCCTACGAAGAGCACGAGGAAACGCTGGCGCTGCTCAAGATCCTCGCCCTGGGCCATCGCGAGATCGAGCAGGGGCAGTTTCGCTCCGCGGCCGAGGTGTTCGCCGACCTCGATGACGAGGAAGACAAGGCATGAGGGTCGTCTTCCTCCGTTCCGCGGAGGCAGACCTGCAAGACCTGCGCGCCTACGTCGTGAAGAACTTCGGGGCGGGCACCTGGTCGACGAGCTACCGGAAGCTCAAGGACGCCGTGGCCCTGATCGAAGCGCATCCGCTGTCGGGCAAGGTGCCCGACGAGTTCCGGAACCTGAACATCGCGCAGTACAGGCAAATGCTCTCGGGCATGAACCGCATCATCTACGAGGTGCGGGACGACACGGCCTACATCCATCTGGTTTGCGATACCCGAAGGGATCTGAAAAGCCTGTTGATGAAGCGGATCGTGCGGGCCTGAGCCTCGCCTTGGATCGTCAACGCCACTGCAGCAGCAACGACCACGGCTGCCGGCTCATGTGCCGATCGACGCAGCCCGTGCAGCCTTCGACGAAGTAGCTCGGATCGAGCACGCGCGTGCCCGGCGCGAAGTCGAGCCGGCGTGCGGTGACCGACTGCAGCACGTTGCCGCCGATGGCCCCGAAGCCGCGCGCGTCCACCTTCACCACCACGTCGCAGTGCATCGGCAGGGGCTCGCCGCCCGTGGGCCGCGTCGCGAGCACCGCGCCGATCGCCGCGAAGCTGTCCGGCGCCGGGCGTGCGCCGCGCGCGTGGCAGACGAGGTCGCCCACGCGCGGCGCCGTGCGCGCGATGTCGCAGGCGCGCATGGCGTAGCGCGTCCCGCCGCCCGCGGCTTCGGCGGCGCCTGCCTGCCATGCGGCGCCCGCGTAGTCGACATGCGCTTCGGAGAACGCGAACTCGCCCGCGCCCAGGCCGGCCTCGCGCGCGAGCCAACTGACGAAGGCGGCCGACCACGGCGTGTCGATCACCGCGACGCGGTTCACGGCAGTGGCCGCCGCGCGCAGCTCGGCCGCGTCGAGGCCCTGGTCGGGGCCGACGCCCAGGCCCTGCAGCCGCGTGGCGCTGGCCTGGTTGAGCGCCTGCAGCAGCAGCGTGCGGTCGGCCGGGCGCAGCGCGCCGAAGCGCACCAGCGAAGGCAGCCGCGCACCGGGCCGATCGACCGCCTGCCAGTAGCCGAGCACGCGCTGCCATGGCGCGGGCGCGAAAGCCGCGGCGCGTCCGTCGTCGGCCTCGGCGCGGCCCGATTCGACGAGCCGGCCCTCGGCGTCCATGGTCTGCTCGCCGAAGGCGAGGTGCTCGCGCTGCGCCGCGGCGGCCATCGCGAGCGCGCGTGCGGGCGGCGGCTGCATGGCGGTGTCGTGGCAGACCGACGCCATGGCCGCGGGAGCGAGCAGCAGAAGCGGCGCCCAGCGCAGAAAAGAAAGAGGAAGAACCGGCATGCAGCCCGCAGCATAGCCAGCCGGCGACGGCGCCGTGCCGGACCTGCGCCACGCGCCGTCGTCACCGCCGCGGCTCAGCCCCATGCCAGCGCCGCGATCGAACGCAGCACGCTCACCGCCGCCAGCACGATCAGCAGGTTCAGCACATGGCGCCGAAACTGCGCCGGCGACACCCCGCGAAACGAGCGCTGCCCCCACCAGATGCCCGCGAGCATCGCCGGCGCGAGCCAGAGCGCCCAGCGCACGGTGTCGGTGCCGAGCAGCTGGCCGGCGGCGTGCGGGCCGGTGGGCATGAGCGCGGCGCTCGCGAGCGACACCAGATCGCTGAAGAGCAGCAGCGCGATCATCGTGGCGCGCAGCGTCGCTGGCGGCATGGCGGTGGTGCTCAGCAGCACCGCGAGCGCGATGCCGCCGATCGCCGCCACGCCGTTGATGAAGCCCGAGACCAGCCCGGCCGCGAAGCGCACCGCGCGCGTGGGTACCAGCGCGGCCCGCGCGCCCGCACGCAGCAGCAGGGCCGCGGCCATCAGCAGCGCGCCGATCAGCAGGCGCAGCGGGGTCTCGGGCAACCAGGCGAGCAGCGCCACGCCGAGCGGGATGAACAGCAGGTTGCCGAGCACGAGCCAGCCGAGCCACGGCATGTCGACGTCGCGCGAGATGCCGCGCAGCTGGCTCAGGCTCGCGAGCACCTCGAGCATGAAGATCGCGGGCACCACGAGCGCGGGCGAGATCACCAGCGACATGCCCGCCACCGTGATGGCCGAGAAGCCGAAACCCGCGAAGCCGCGCACCACGCCGGCCGCGAACACCACGCAGAGGCTGTAGGCCAGCAGGACCGGCGAGAGCGGCGGAACCAGCAGTTCGGCGGCCGTCATGCCTCGAACAGCGGCAGCAGCTTGAGCCGCTGCACCTTGCCCGAGGGCCCGCGCGGCAGCTCGGCCACGAAGCGGTAGTGGCCGGGCGCCTTGTAGCGCCCGAGCGCGGCGGCGGCGAAGGCGCGCAGCTCGTCCTCGGTGCAGGCGCAGCCTTCGCGCAGCACGACGCACACGCCGATCTCCTGGCCGTAGTGCCGGTCGGGCACGCCCACGGCCGCGGCATCGCGCACCGACGGATGCTGCAGCAGCGCCTCGTCGATCTCGCGCGGCGCGATGTTCTCGCCGCCCTTGATGATCAGTTCCTTGATGCGGCCGGTGACGAAGAAGAAGCCGTCGCTGTCGCGGTGGCCGAGGTCGCCGGTGCGCAGCCAGCCGTCGGGCGTGAAGCTGGCGCGCGTGGCCGCGTCGTTCTTGTAGTAGCCGCGCATCACGTGGGGCCCGCGGATCGCGAGCTCGCCGGTGTGGCCGTCGGGCACTTCGGCCAGCGCCGCGTCGATCACGCGCGCCTCGCAGCCCGAGGCGCGGCCGACGGAACCGAGCTTGCGCCGTGCCGGGTCCATCGGGTTCGAGAAAGAAGGCGCGGCGGTCTCGGTGAGCCCCATGGTTTCGACGATGCCGATGCCGAACTTCTGCTCGAAGGCGCGGTGGTGCTCGGGCGGCAGCGCGGCCGAAGCCGAGCGGCAGAAGCGGATCGCGGCGGTCTGCGCGCGCGCAGGGGACGCGCCTTCGAGCAGGTACGAGATCATCGTGGGCACCACGTTGATCCAGCTGCACTGCGTGGCCGCGGCCTGTTCCCAGAAGCGGCCGGCCGAGAACTTCGGCGGCATGGCCAGGCTGCCGCCGTGCGCGAGCGGCGCGAGCATGGTCACGCAGAAGGCATTGATGTGGTAGAGCGGCAGCACCGCGAGCACGCGGTCGGCGGGACCGAGCGCATGCTCCGCGCTGATCGCATGCGCGTTCGCGGCCAGGTTGGCCTGCGTGAGCATCACGCCCTTGGGGTTGCCGGTGGTGCCCGAGGTGTACATCAGCAGCGCGACGTCGTCGGGCGAGGGCGCCGCCGTCGGCGCGCTGCCGTCGCCTTCGCGCTCGCCGGGCAGCGCCGGCGCGTCGGCATCGACCACGAGGAGGTCCACCGGACGGCCCGCATCGACCAGCATCGTGCGCACGCGCTCGGCCCATTCGGGCGCGACGCAGACCACGCGGCAGTCCGAATGCAGCAGCACGTAGCGCATCTGCTCGGGCTGCGACAGCAGGTTGACCGGATGCACGACGAAGCCCGCATGCATCGCGCCGAGCAGAAGCCGCAGCGTCTGCAGGCCGTTGGGCATGACCAGCGAGACCGTGTCGCCGCGCCGCGCGCCCGCGCGCTGCAGCACCGCCGCCACGCGCCGGCATCCCTCCGCCAGCGAGCCGAAGTCGATGACCGTGCCGTGCTCGGTCGACAGCGCGTACACCGCGCGCGGATGGTGCGCGGCTGCGCGCTCGATCAGGCCGTGGACGGTGTCGCTGCCGGCCGCCATGCTCACTGCGCTCCGTACTGTGCGAAGAAGTCGCCGAAGATCTCTTGCTCGCTCGGCACCCGCTCGGGAATCGGCCGCGACACGCGCGTGATGTTGAGGTAGTGCCGGTAGTTCATGTTGTCGGAGAAGTTGTTCCTGCCCCAGGTGCCGCAGCCCATCGAGAGCGAGAACGGCAGGCCGTTGTCGAAGCTGCCGCCGGTGGCGATGCAGTGCGCCTGGTCGACGATCACGCGCGAGACGGGCAGCGTGTGGCCGAGCGCCATCGCGCGTTCCGGAACGGCGCTGTGCAGGCCCACCGAGTGGCCCGCGCCCTGGTGGGCATAGATGCGCTCGACGGTCGCGGCCGCCTCCGCGAAGTCGCGCGCCGCATAGACCGCGAGCACCGGGCTGAGCTTCTCGCCCGAGAACGGATGCGCCTCGCCGAAGCCGTCCTCGGCGACCATCAGCACGCGCGGCTTCGCGGCCGCGATCGCGAGCCAGGCCTCGCGCCCGGCGCCGTCCTGCGCCGCCGCGCGTTCGGCGATCGCCTGCGCCGACTGGCCGATGACCGCGGCCGAGAGCTTGCCCTCGGGCCACATCAGCGCCTGCAGCGTGGCCTTCTGCGCGGTCGCGAGCATCACGGCGCCGCGGTCCTTGAGCGCCGCGAGCATCTTCGCGCGCACCGCATCGACGATCACCAGGCTGTTCTCCGACGAGCAGCTGGTCGCGTTGTCGAAGGTCTTCGACAGCAGGATGCGGTCGGCCGCGGCTTCGACGTCGGCGGTCTCGTCCACGATGCCCGCCACGTTGCCCGCACCCACGCCGAAGGCCGGCGTGCCGCTCGCGTAGGCGGCGCGCACGTTGGCCTGCGAGCCGGTGGCCACCACGAGGTCGCACAGCCGCATCAGCTCGGCCGTCGCCTGCTTGTTGACCGGCGGGGGCAGCAGCTGCACCAGGTCGCGCGGCGCGCCGATGCGGTCGAACTGCCGGTGGATGAATTCGATGAGCCGCGCCGCGGTCGACCAGCCCTTGGGCGAGGGCGCGACGATCACCGCGTTGCGCCCCTTGATCGCGTTGATGATCTTGTTCGCCGGCGTCGCGCCCGGGTTGGTCGAGGGCGTGATCGCGCACACCACGCCCACCGGCCGCGCGATCTCGACGATGCCGCGCGCCGGGTCCTCGGCGATCACGCCGACCGAGCGCGCGCCGCGCAGGTCGCGCAGCAGGCCGAAGGTCTTGCGGTGGTTCTTGCGCACCTTGTCCTCGACGTTGCCCACGCCGGTGTCGGCCACCGCGAGCTCGGCCAGTTCGCGGTTGCGCGCGGGCTCGATGATGGCCCAGCCCGCGGCCGCCACGGCGGTGTCGGCCTGCGCCTGCGACCAGCCGTCGGCAATGCGCTGCGCGGCGCGCGCGCGGGCCACGAGTTCGGCGATGGGAGAGGAGGGGGAGGGTTGGGCGTTTTCCATGAGATGTCCGTCTGTGCTCAGTCCACTTTGATGTTGGCTTCCTTGGCGAGCTTCTGCCAGCGCACCAGTTCGGTCGCGACCACCTTGCCGAGCTGCTCGGGCGTGCCGCCCACGCCTTCGCTGCCCTGGGCCAGCAGCTTGTCGCGGATCTCGGGCTCCTTCACCACGGTGTTGATCACGCGGTTGAGCCGATCGATCGCGGGCTGCGGCGTCTTCGCGGGCACGAAGACCGCGTACCAGGAATCGACGTCGAAGTCGGCGATGCCGGCCTCCTGCATCGTCGGCACGTCGGGGAAGGCCGCGCTGCGCTTGGTGGTCGAGACCGCGAGCGCCTTGAGCTTGCCGGCTTTGACGAACTGCGCGGCGGCGGGGATCGACACCCACAGCAGCGGCACCTGTCCGCCCATCACGTCGGTCACGGCCGGGCCGCCGCCGCGGTAGGGAATGTGCGTCATCTCGGTGCCGGTGCGCAGCTTCAGCAACTCGCCCGCGAGGTGACCGGGCGAGCCGTTGCCGACCGAGGCGAACGAGAGCGCACCGGGCTTGGCCTTCGCGAGCTTCACGAGCTCGGCCACGGTGTTGGGCGCGAACTGCGTGTTGGCCACCAGGATCTGCGGCAGCGAGGCGACCAGTCCCACGGGGGCGAAGTCGCGCGCGGTGTCGAACGAGAGCTTGGTGTAGATCGCCGGGTTGATGGTGTGCGATGAGAGCGTGAAGAGCACCGTGTAGCCGTCGGGCGCCGACTTGGCGACGATCTCGGTGCCGATGGAGCCGGCCGCGCCGCCGCGGTTGTCGATCAGCACCCGGCTGGCCCAGCAGCGTCTGGAAGCGCTCCTGCACGATGCGCGCGATCACGTCGGTGCCGCCGCCGGGCGGGTAGGGCACCACGAGGCGGATCGGCTTGTTCGGATAGTCGGCGCCGCCCTGTGCCTGGGCGGCGAGCGGAAGCGCAAGGCAGGGCAGCGCGGCGGCCATGAGCACCGCGCGCATCCAGGGGGCGAACGTCTTCATTCGAGTCTCCTTCTCTTGGTGGTAGCGGGTGCGGCCGCGGATGCGCCGGGCCGGTAGCCGAGCGTGGCGCTGGCGTCGCGTGCGCAGGCCAGGGTGTGCTCGGCGAGCGTGCGTGCCTGGGTGCGCGCGAAGCGGATCGACGGCACGCTCATGCCGATGGCGGCCACCGCGTGGCCGCGCGCATCGAACACCGGCGCGCCGAGGCCGCAGACGCCGAGGCGCCATTCCTCGCGGTTCTCGGCGTAGCCGCGCGCGCGGGTGCGCTCGAGCTCGGCGTGCAGCGCCTCGAAGCCGGTGATGCTGTGCGGCGTGTGCGCCTGCAGGGTACCGAAGAGTTCGCGCAGCGCGGATTCGTCGAGCCGGTTCGCGGCCAGCAGTGCCTTGCCCGCGGCCACGCAGCAGGCCGCGGCGCGCCCGCCGATGCGCGAGTAGGCGGCCACGGGCAGCGGGCTGTCGAACTTGTCGAGGTACACGATCTCGGGTCCGTCGAGCACCGCGAGGTGGATGGTCTCGCCCGTGGCCTGCGCGAGCGCCGCGAGGTGCGGCCGCATCAAGGCGCCGAGGTCGGCCGCCTCCGAGACCAGGGCGCCCAGTTCGAACAGGCGCAGGCTCGGGCGGTAGGCGCTGGTGGCCGGGTCCTGCACGGCCCAGCCGCATTCCACCAGCGTCTGCAGCGTGCGGTGCGCGTTGCTGCGCGCCATGCCGAAGGCCTGCGCCAGCTCCGTCACGCGGCAGTCGCGCTGCTGGCGCGTCATCCATTCGATGGCCGCAAGGCCCTTGGCGAGCGTGGAATCCATGAGACCTTTCGCGTGTTCCAAATATTGGAACGTGGTTCCCGGATGTGAAACGCAATGTAAGGACGCGGCTTTGCCTTTGTCAATGGGGATTCGGATGTAGTTCCAAATGCCTCATGGCATCCGGCACGCAGGCGTTCAGCGCCGGTGGCGTCCCGCCATCAGCGCGACTACCTCGCGGAACAGGGCGTTGCCGCGGGCATTGGCGAGGTCGAGCACATGGCTGCGGCTGTAGAAGGGGCTCAGGTCGAGCCCGACGCCGATGCCCGCGATCTCGATGTCGCGCTGCTGCTCCTGCCGCGCCACCACGTCGCGCAGATGGTGGTCGAGGTAGTGCGCGTCGTTGGCGAGGTTCGTGGCGCTGTCCATCGGCGAGCCGTCGGAGACCACGAGCAGCAGCTTGCGCGCCTCGGTGCGCTGGCGCAGCCGGGCGCAGGCCCAGTCCACCGCCTCGCCGTCGATGCCTTCGCGGAACAGGTCGGCCTTGAGCAGCGCGGCCATCGCGGGCCGTGCGCGGCGCCAGGGCGTGGCCGCGGCCTTGAAGACGATGTGGCTGCGCTCGTTGAGCCGTCCGGGGTGTGCCGGCCGGCCGGCGCGCACCCATTCGCGGTGCGCGCGACCGCCGTTCCATGCGCCCGTGGTGAAGCCCAGCACTTCGTTCGCCACGCCCGCCTGCTCGAGCGCGCGCGCGAACACGTCGGCCATCATCGCGACCGCTTCGGCATGCGCCTTCATCGAGCCCGAGCAGTCGATCAGGAAGCTCACGACGCAGTCGGCCACGGGCTCCATGCGCTCGGTGCGGAACAGGCGCCGCTCGGTCGGCGAGGCGATCAGCTGCGCGAGCCGCCGGCCGTCGATCAGGCCTTCCTCCTGCGCGCCGTCCCAGCCGTCGCGCTCGGGCGCGGCCAGCAGCGCACGCAGTTCGCGCGCGAGCCGCGCGATGTTCACGCCCTGCGCGGCGATGCGGCGGTCCAGCGTTTCCCGATGGCCCGCGAGCACCTCCTTGCGCGCGAGCGCGGCGGCATCGTGCTCGCGGTCGTGCACGGTGGTGAAGACGCGGTAGCTGCCGCCCGCGCCGTCGAGCACCGCGCTGCGGCCGGACTCGGCGGTGGTGAAGCGCTCGATGATCTCCTCGTCCATGTCGGCCACCAGCGCGAAGACGCTGCGCTTGTCGTCGACGTGCGGGTCGCGTGCGGCTTCGGTCCCGTCTTCGCCCGCTTCATGCAGCATCCGGGCGACGGTGCGCGCGATGGCGAGCGCATGCACCGCATAGGCGGCCTGGTCCGCGCGGTCGCGGCGCAGGCCCGCGAGCGCATGGCCGATCAGCGGCGCGAGCGCGAAGCGCGTGGCCTCGAGCATGTCCTCGGTCTGTTCCACCACCTGCTCGCCCGCGACGCGCGCGCGGCAGATCTGCGCCACCGCATAGAGCAGCAGCCCGCGCGCGGTGTCGGTCAGCCCCGAATGGTGGAAGCCCAGCGACCACTGTTCGTGGCGATGCCGCAGGTTGTGCCGCATGCCGGGCATGGCGTCGGGGGCGAGCGCCTCCACGCGGAACTGCTCGAGCATCTCGAACAGCATGCGCTCGACCGCTTCCTCGGGCCGCAGCCGCGCGTGCAGCGCCGCATCGGATTCGACCAGCCGCAGCGCCAGCCCGTCGGCCACGCCGCGGAAGGAGCCGAAGTCGTCGTGCTCGGGCGAGGGATGCAGGTGCGGTGCGAACCACGGCAGCGCGACGCGTCCGCGGTGCAGCCTGCGGCCGCGGAAGTGCAGGTCGCGCTCGCCGCTGAAGGCGCGCACCACGCCCGCGCAGAGCTCGTAGATGCGTTCTTCCTGCCGGGCCCGCTGCTGCTGCGCGTCGGTCATGGCGCCTGGTCGAAGCAGCGCTGGAAGTATTCGGCGACGAGCGGCCGTTCGGCCTCGTCGCACTTGTTGACGAACGAGAGCCGGAACGCGAGCGCCGGGTCCTTGAAGATCTCGATGTTCTCGGCCCAGGTGATGACGGTGCGCGGCGACATCAGCGTCGACAGGTCGCCGGCCGCGAAGCCCTGGCGCGTGAGCGCGGCCACGGCCACCATCTGCGCCACCATCGCACGGCCCGCGTCGCCGGCGAGCGAGGGCACGCGCGCCTGCACGATCGCGATCTCCTCGTCGGGCGGCAGGTAGTCGAGCGAGGCCACGATGTTCCAGCGGTCGATCTGCGCATGGTTGAGCCGCTGCGCGCCGTGGTAGAGGCCGTTGAGGTTGCCCAGGCCCACCGTGTTGGCCGTCGCGAACAGGCGGAAGAAGGGGTGCGGGCGCAGCACGCGGTTCTGGTCCATGAGCGTGAACTTGCCGCCCTGCTCGAGGATGCGCTGGATCACGAACATCACGTCGGGCCGGCCCGCGTCGTACTCGTCGAAGATCAGCGCCACGGGCCGCTGCAGCGCCCAGGGCACGATGCCCTCCTGGAACTCGGTGACCTGCTGCCCCTCGCGCAGCACCACCGCATCCTTGCCCACGAGGTCGAGCCGGCTGATGTGGCCGTCGAGGTTCAGGCGCACGCAGGGCCAGTTGAGGCGCGCGGCCACCTGCTCGATGTGCGTCGACTTGCCGGTGCCGTGCAGCCCCTGCACCATCACGCGCCGGTCGCGCATGAAGCCCGCGAGGATCGCGAGCGTCACGTCGGGGTTGAAGCGGTACACCGCGTCGATCTCGGGCACATGGTCGTCGCGCTCCGTGAACGCGGGCACCTGCAGCGGGCTGTCGATGCCGAACACCTCGCGCACGCTCAGCATCCGGGTGGGTCGGTGTTCGGCAATGTCGGTCACGGCGGGCTTTCGCAAAAAAAGAAGAGAAGGAAGGGGACTCAGGCCTGCGCCGGCCCGGAGCCCGCGTCGGCGTCGATGCGGCTCAGTGCGCGCGCGGCTCGCTGCAGCGCGGGCAGCAGCGCGCGTGCCTTCGCGGCATCGAGCCGCATGACGGGCGCCTGCACCGCGATGCACAGGTTCGAGGGTGCGCCATCGCCCGAAGGCACGAGTGCCGCGATGCACAGCAGGCCGGGCAGGAATTCCTCGTTGTCGATCGCATAGCCGTCCTTGCGCACGCGCTGCACTTCCTTCTCGAGCGCGGCGGGATCGGTGAGCGTCCTCGCGGTGTAGGGCTCGAGCGGCGCGTTCGACAGCAGCCGGCGCCGCTGCGCGGGGCTCATCTGCGACAGGAACACCTTGCCGCTGGCCGAGCAGTGCACCGGAACGCGCGAGCCGGAATGCAGGTAGAAGCGCAGCGGCGCCGCGGTCTCCACGCGGTCGAGGTACACCACCTCGCTGCCCGACAGGGCCGTGAGGTTGCAGCTCTCGCCGATCTCCTCGACGAGCTGGCGCAGCACCGTGTGGCGCGCGCCGTGCAGGCTGTCGTTGAGCAGCAGGTTCTCGGCCAGCCGCCGCAGCCGCGTGCCGATGCCGTAGTGCCGGCCGTCGCTCTCGCGCTGCAGCAGGCCTGCGCCTTCGAGCTGCTGGAGCATGCGGTGCAGCGTGGGCTTGGGCATGCCGGTCTCCTCGACCAGGCCCTGCAGCGAGTAGCGCTGGTCCTTCGCCGCCATGACTTCGAGCAGCCCGAACAGCCGCATGGTGGGGGTGTCGGCCGCGGCCGGTTCCGGCAGTTCGGCAATGGGCGCTTGGACGATCTTCATGGCGCGGATCATAGTCTTTTCACAAAAAACAAGACATGTTGTCTCGTTTTCTGTAAATTGTTTGACGCCGCAGCCTGCGCGACCTATATTCCGCGAACACGAAATACGGAACGGAATGTTCCGGCTTTCGAGACGCCGCCATCCGCACCACTTCTTCAGGAGACGCCTTCCATGAGCCAGAAGCAACCCGCCGCCGCCCCCCGCGAAGCCGTCACCGGCGTGCAGAAGATGACGCCTTCGGAGGCCTTCGTCGAAACCATGGTCGCCAACGGCGTGACCGACATCTTCGGCATCATGGGCTCCGCCTTCATGGACGCGATGGACATCTTCGCGCCCGCGGGCATCCGCCTGATTCCGGTGGTGCACGAGCAGGGCGGCGCCCACATGGCCGACGGCTATGCGCGCGTGTCGGGCCGCCACGGCGTGGTGATCGGGCAGAACGGCCCCGGCATCAGCAACTGCGTGACGGCGATTGCGGCCGCCTACTGGGCGCACAGCCCGGTCGTGATGATCACGCCCGAGACCGGCACCATGGGCATGGGCCTGGGCGGCTTCCAGGAAGCCAACCAGCTGCCGATGTTCCAGGAGTTCACCAAATACCAGGGCCACGTGAACAACCCCAAGCGCATGGCCGAATACACCGCGCGCTGCTTCGACCGCGCCATTTCCGAGATGGGGCCGACGCAGCTCAACATCCCGCGCGACTACTTCTACGGCGAGGTCCAGTGCGAGATCCCGCGCCCGATGCGCGTGGAGCGCGGCGCGGGCGGCGAGAACAGCCTGAGCGCCGCGGTCGAGCTGCTGGCCTCGGCGAAATTCCCCGTCATCCTCTCGGGCGGCGGCGTGGTCATGGGCGATGCGGTGGAAGAGTGCAAGGCGCTGGCCGAGCGCCTGGGCGCGCCCGTGGCCAACGGCTACCTGCGCAACGACTCCTTCCCCGCGAGCCATCCGCTGTGGGCCGGCCCGCTCGGCTACCAGGGCAGCAAGGCCGCGATGAAGCTGATCGCGCAGGCCGACGTGGTGCTCGCGCTCGGTTCGCGCATGGGCCCGTTCGGCACGCTGCCGCAGCACGGCATGGACTACTGGCCAAAGGACGCGAAGATCATCCAGGTGGAGGCCGACCACACCAACCTCGGCCTCGTGAAGAAGATCACCGTCGGCATCCACGGCGACGCCAAGGCCACGGCCAAGGAACTGCTCAAGCGCCTGCAGGGCAAGACGCTCGCCTGCGACGCCACCAAGGCCGAGCGCGCCGAGAAGATCAAGTCGGAAAAAGCGGCCTGGGAGAAGGAGCTCGACGAGTGGACGCACGAGCGCGATCCCTTCAGCCTCGACGTGATCGAGGAAGCCAAGGGCGAGAAGACGCCCACCGGCGGCACCTACCTGCATCCGCGCCAGGTGCTGCGCGAACTCGAGAAGGCCATGCCGCCGCGCGTGATGGTCTCGACCGACATCGGCAACATCAACGCGGTGGCCAACAGCTACCTGCGCTTCGAGGAGCCACGCAGCTTCTTCGCGCCGATGAGCTTCGGCAACTGCGGCTATTCGCTGCCGACCATGATCGGCGCCAAGTGCGCCGCACCCGATCGCCCGGCCGTGGCCTATGCCGGCGACGGCGCCTGGGGCATGAGCATGGTCGAGGTCATGACGGCCGTGCGGCACGACATTCCGGTGACCGCGGTGGTCTTCCACAACCGCCAGTGGGGCGCGGAGAAGAAGAACCAGGTCGACTTCTACAACCGCCGCTTCGTCGCGGGCGAGCTCGAGAGCGAGAGCTTCGCCGGCATCGCGAAGGCCATGGGCGCCGAGGGCATCGTGGTCGACCGCATCGAGGACGTCGGCCCGGCGCTCAAGAAGGCCATCGACATGCAGATGAACCAGAAGAAGACCTGCGTGATCGAGATCATGTGCACGCGCGAGCTCGGCGATCCGTTCCGCCGCGATGCGCTGTCCAAGCCCGTGCGCTTCCTCGACAAGTACAAGGACTACGTCTGACCGCATGACCGACCAGCTGCTCACGCTCAACGCCGGCTCCTCGTCGATCAAGGTCGCGCTGTTCGACGCGGGCGCGGCCGACGGCGCGCTGCCCGTTGCGCACTGGTCGGGCCAGGCCGACGGGCTCGGCGGCGGGCTCGACGCCCGGCTGCGCGTGCGCGACGCGGAAGGCCGCACGCTGCACGATGCGAAGCTCGACGAAGGCGAGGCGCGCACGCACCAGGGTGCACTCGCCGCGCTGCTCGACTGGCATGCACGGCAGCGCGGGGGCGGCCGCATCGCCGGCGTGGGCCACCGCATCGTGCATGGCGGCATGGACTTCGTCGCGCCGGTGCGCATCGACGACGCGGTGCTCGACGGGCTTGCCGCGCTCGAACCGCTGGCGCCGCTGCACCAGCCGCACAACCTCGCGGGCGTGCGCGCCGCGATGGCGGCTTTCCAGGGTGTACCGCAGGTGGCCTGCTTCGACACCGCCTTCCATGCGGTGCAGCCCGCGCTCAACCGGCGCTTCGCGCTGCCGCGGTCGCTGCACGACGCGGGCGTGCGGCGCTACGGCTTTCATGGGCTCTCGTACGAATCGATCGTGCACCAGCTGGCGCGCGAGGCGCCCGAGCTCGCCGAGGGCCGCGTGATCGTCGCGCACCTGGGCAACGGCGCCTCGATGTGCGGCATGGCGCAGGGGCGTTCGATCGCCACCACCATGAGCTTCTCGCCGCTCGACGGCCTGACCATGGGCACGCGCTGCGGTCGCCTCGATGCCGCCGTGGTGTTCTATCTGCAGCGTTCGCTCGGCATGTCGCTCGACCAGGTCGAGAAGCTGCTGTTCCGCGAATCGGGCCTGCTCGGCATGTCGGGCGTCTCCAGCGACATGCGCGCGCTCGAAGCCTCGGCCGAACCCGCCGCGGCCGAGGCGGTCGCGCACTTCGTCGAGCAGGTGGTGCAGCACATGGGCCTGCTCGCGGCGGCGCTGCGCGGTCTCGATGCGATCGTGTTCACCGGCGGCATCGGCGAGAACGCCGCGGGCCTGCGGGCGCGCGTGCTCGAAGCCTGCGCGTGGCTCGGCGTCGAACCCGATGCGGCGGCCAATGCGGCCGGCCGGCCGAAGATCTCGACCGCCGCGAGCCGCATCGGCGCCTGGGTGCTGCGCACGGACGAGGAAGCGGTCATCGCGCGGCATACCGCGCGGGTGCTGGACGCTCAGCTCGGCTGAATATCCGCCGCCTTGATCACCTGCGCCCAGCGCGCGATCTCTTCCGTAAGAAAGGGCGCGAAGCGGTCCGGCCCGCGCGCATCGATCACGAAGCCCTGCTGGCGCATGCGCTCGTCGAGGCCGGGCTGCGCGAGGATCTTCAGCACTTCGGCGCCGAGCTTCTGCACCGCGGTATCGGGCGTGGCGGCCGGCGCCATGATGCCGGTCCAGTTCTCGACCTGCAGCTCGGGCATGCCGGCCTCCGCGGTGGTCGGCACCTCGGGCAGCAGCGCATAGCGTGCCTTGCTCGCGATCGCAAGCGCGCGCAGCTTGCCGGCCTTCACGTGCGGAATGGATTCGGGGATGTTCGAGAACACCACGTCGAGTTGGCCGCCGATCAGGTCGGTCATGCAGGGCGCGCCGCCCTTGTAGGGCACATGCTGGATGGCCGACTTGTTGAGGCTGTTGAAGAGCGCGAGCGTGAGATGCGGCGGCGTGCCGCTGCCGCTGGAGCCCGCATTGAGCTTGCGCTCCCTGGCCGCGGCGATCAGGCCCTTCATGTCGCGGATCGGGCTCGCCGCCGGCACCACGATCAGCATCGGGCTGCCCGCGAGCAGCGCCACCGGCCGCAAATCCTTCTGGAAATTGAAGGGCGACTTCGGGAACAGCGTGACGTTGGCCGCATGCGTGAGCGTGATCGCGAGCAGCGTGTAGCCGTCGCCGGGCGCCTTGGCCACCACGTCGGCGCCTATCTGGCCGTTGCCGCCGGGGCGGTTGTCGATCACCACGTTGAGCTTCCAGCGTTCGCCGAGCTGCTGGCCGATCTGGCGCGCCATCGCATCGGTGAGCCCGCCGGGCGGAAAGGGCACCACGTAGCGCAGCGTGGCGTCCGGCTTCGGATAGTCGCCGCCCTGTGCGCGCGCGAGCGCCGGCCACAGTGCGGCACTCATCGAACCCGCCGCAGCCAGGGCGGCGGTCCCTTGCATCCAATCGCGTCTTTTCATCGTGGGTCTCCTGTTGTTGTCGCTCGTCATGCATCGCGCCCGTGCGCGCGCAATGCCTCGGGCACGTCGATGCCCTCGGCCTCGGCCGCGAGGCGCAGCCGTTCGCGGCGCGCACCCGGCAGGCGCACGCCCTCGTCGCGCATCATCTCGGCCACCAGCACCTCGACGCGGTCGAGGTAGCTGGCCGAGCCCGCGAGCGCACCGGGATCGATGGCGATGAAGACCTGGCCGATGCGCGGCCGGTTGCCTTCGTCCTCGAAGAAGCTCGACGCCTCGAAGCCGAACTGCGCGCCGATCAGCGCGGTGACCAGCAGCTCGACCACCAGCGCCAGCATCGCGCCCTTGGGGCTGGTGGCGGCGCCGATCGGCAGCATCGATCCGGCGAGCGCGGCCTGCGCATCGGTGGTCGGTCGCCCGCCGCGGTCGAGCGCCCAGCCGGTCGGGATCGGCCGGCCTTCCTTCGCAGCCATCATCACCTTGCCGCGCGCCACCTCCGACAGGCTCAGGTCGATCATCAGCGGCAGTGCGCCGCGACGCGCGAACACCGCGGCCACCGGGTTGGTGCCGAAGACCGGATGGCGCCCACCCGCGGCCGGCATCGCCGCGGGCGAGTTCGCAAAGCCCAGGCCGACCATGCCGGCCGCGGCCACGGGACGCAGATGGTCGACCACCACGCCGCAGTGATGGCTCGCGGTGACGCCCGCGATGGCGATGCCGTGCGTGCGTGCGCGGCCGATCGCCTCGGCCACCGCCATCTCGCAGGCTTCGAAGGCCAGGCCCTCGTGCGCATCGATCAGCACCGCGCCGCCCCGGGCGTGCCGCACCGTGGGCCGTGCCGCGCCGTTCACGCGGCCGTTGCGCAGGTGGGTGGCGTACTGCGCGACGCGGCCGAGGCCGTGCGAGCCCAGCCCCTGCGCCTCGGCGAGCACCAGCGCGCGCGCCGCGGCCGCGGCCATCGCCTCGTTCGCGCCGGCGGCGCGCAATGCGCCGGCCACCACCTGGCGCGCCTGCGCCAGCGTCATCCGCACGGCCGTCATGGCGCGAGCGCCTCCAGCACGCGGTCGGCGATCAGGCCGCTCACGCGCTCGTTCGATTCCGCGGTCACGCCGGCGATGTGCGGCGTCAAGAGCAGGTTCGGGCAGCCCTCGAAGTGCGGGCTCGCGGCGAGCGGCTCGGCATCGAACACGTCGAGCGCCGCGCCGCCGAGCCGGCCGGCGCGGAGCGCCCCGGCCACCGCCTGCTCGTCGACGATGCCGCCGCGCGAGGTGTTGACCAGCACCGCGCCGTCCTTCATGGCCGCGATGCGCGCGGCGTGGAACAGGTTGCGCGTGCCCTCGACCAGCGGCACGTGCAGGCTGACCACGTCGCTCTGCGCGAGCAGGGCCTCGAGCCCGAGCGGCTGCGTGCGCGCGGCGGCGAAGGCCGGATGGCCGGCGTCCATCATCGCGTCGAAGGCCACGGTGCGCATGCCCAGCGCCTGCGCGAGCCGCGCGGTCAGCTGGCCGATGGCGCCGAAGCCCACGAGGCCGAGCGTCTTGCCCGCGGTCTCGCGGCCGTTCGAGAGCGCGGTGCGCGGCCAGCGGCCGGCCGCCACCTCGGCGGTCGAGGCGTAGGCACCGCGCAGCAGCAGCATCGCGCTCGCGATCACGTACTCGGCCACGCTCAGCGCATTCGCGCCCGTGGCCGGGATCACGCGGATGCCGCGCGCCTCGCAGGCCGCCACGTCGATGTTGTCGAGCCCGACGCCCAGGCGGCCGACCACCTTGCAGTGCGCGAGCGCCGCCAGCAGTTCGCCGCGCACCTGCGTGCGGTTGCGCACGATCAGCGCCCGCGCGCGGCGCGCCTCGTCGAAGAGCCGCGCGGGGTCGTCGACCAGCGCCGGGTCGTAGTGCACGTCGTGCTGCGCGCGCAGCCGCTCGACGGCCGCGGCGTCCATGAACTCCGCGATCACGATTCTCTGCATGATGCCGCTCCGGCCTCAGGCCGATTCGTAGAGCCGCGTCAGCACGAACTCGCGATGGCCCAGCGCCTCGGCCGCGGTGAGCCGGCCGTTGGCGGTGCGCAGCATGCACTCGAGCAACCGGTCGCCAGCCTGGTCGAGCGTGATCTCGCGCTGCAGCAGGCCCGAGGTGTCGACGTCGATGTGCTCGCTCATCAGCCGCACGGTGCGCGGGTTGGCGCAGATCTTGATGACCGGCAGGATCGGGTTGCCGATCACGTTGCCCTGGCCCGTGGGGAAGAAGTGCACCGCATAGCCCGAGGCCGCGCACAGCGTCACCATCTCGGCCGCCGCGCTCGATGAGTCCATGAACCACAGGCCCGGGCCGGTGGGCACCTCGGCCTTGTCGAGCACGCCGTCGACCATGCACTTCTTGCCGATCTTCTGGATGTTGCCGAGCGCCTTTTCCTCGATGGTGGTGAGGCCGCCCGCGATGTTGCCCTTGGTGGGCTGCGAGTCCGACAGGTCGCTGGTCTTATGGCGGTTGATCATGTCCTGGTAGCGGTTGAACATGAACATGAAGCGCTCCTTCACGTCGGGCGTGCGGCAGCGCTCGGCCACGATGCGTTCGCCGCCCGTGATCTCGGAGGTTTCGCCGAAGACCAGCGTGTTGCCGGTCTCGTAGAGCTTGTCGAAGGCGTTGCCCACGGTGGGATTGGAGCCGCAGCCCGAGGTGGTGTCGCTCTCGCCGCACTTGGTCGAGACCCAGAGCTCGCCGATGGCGCAGACCTCGCGCTGCTTCTCGCTGGCCCACTGCACGTACTTGCGCGCGGCCTTCGACGCCTTCATGATCGTCTCGTGGTCGCCGTGGCCCTCGATGCCGAAGCCCACCACCGGCTTGCCGGTGGCGGCGATGCCGTCGACCACCTTCTTCGTCCAGCCGTCCTCGATGCCGATCACCACCACCGCCGCCACGTTCGGGTTGCAGCCGGTGCCGATCAGGGTGCGGAAGTGCAGTTCGAGGTCGGCGCCGAACTGCAGCCGGCCATAGGGATGCGGGATCGCGAGCGTGCCCTTGATGTTGTGCGCCACGGCCTCGGCCGCGGCATTGGACAGGTCGTCGAGCGGCAGCACGATCACGTGGTTGCGCACGCCGACGCGGCCGTTTTCGCGGCGGTAGCCGAGGAAGGTGGTGTCGTTGGAAATGGCGGACATGGCTTTTCTCTCAGGGTTCGGTTCGTGGGGAGGGGAGGGAGGGCGTGCGGCGGGTTACCAGCGCTTGGTCTTGATGTTCTGCACGTGGGCGTGCTCGCCGGCCTTGATCGGTGCGACCACGCGGCCCATGTCGATGCCGTACTTCCACACCGTGTCGCCCGGTGACATGTCCTTGAGCGCGACCTTGTGGCCGATCGGGATGTCCTGGCGCGCGTCCACGCTGGTCATCTTGTCCTCGTCCATGATCCAGCCGTTGAGCGCCATGCCGGCCTTCACGCCCTCGACCACCACGACGGCCACGGTGTCGCGCGCGTCGTGCAATACGAAATGAATCATCGCTCTTGTCTCCTGTTGATGTGGGGGTGCGGGCAGTGTCGGGCGGCCCTTTTCCGAGAGTCAAACGGGTCATCTAGATGACTTGAAGGACCTCGGCCCCACCCACACAATCGCGCCATGCCTCGCCCAGCGCCTGCCCCCGCCGCCTGCGGCTTCGCGCCGATATCGCCCGATGCGGCGGGCGCGCCGCTGTACCGCGCGGTCAAGCGCGCGCTGCTGCAGGCCATCGAGTCGGGGCGCTGCCCGGCCGGCGCGGCGCTGCCGAGCGAGGCCGAGCTGGCCGCGGCCTTCGGCGTGTCGATCGGCACGCTGCGCCATGCCACCGACGACCTCGTGGCCGAGCACATCCTCGTGCGGCGGCAGGGCAGGGGAACCTTCGTCGCGGTGCACAACGCCGACCGCTTCATGTTCCAGTTCTTCCACGTCGAACGCGGCGACGGGCTCCGGCAGGCGCCGCAGGTCGAGCTCGTGGCCTACGAGCGCGTGCGCATGGAGGAAGAGCCCGCGCAGGCGCTGGGCCTGAGGACGGGCGAACCCGCGATCCAGATCGACAACCGGCTGCTGCTGCAGGGGCGCGCGGTGATCCACGACCGGCTCACGCTGCCCGCGCTGCTGTTCAAGGGCCTGACCGAGAAGCGCTTCCGCGAGCGCGCGAGCACCATCTACCACCTCTACCAGACCGAGTTCGGCATCACGGTGACGCGCGCCAGCGAGCGCACGCGCGCGGTGATCGCCGACCGGCAGGCGGTGCGCATGCTCGGCGTCGCGCCGGGCGCGGCCGTGATGCAGGTGCGGCGCACCGCGTTGAGCTTCGGCGACAAGCCGGTGGAGTACCGCGTCTCGACCATCAACACGGCGCACCACGAGTACGTGCAGCTGCTGTCGCGCCCGGCCTGAGCGCGGGCTTCAGGGCAGCGGTGCGACGGCCCCGCGCGGCACGCTCGCGCCGCAGTGGCGCAGGAAATCGGTGGTCGCGCGGCCGAGCAGCTTGTCGCGGTGCATCACGGTGGCGAGCCTGCGGGTGCCGGCGGGCAGCTTGGTGCGCAGCTCGATCAGGTGGCCGTCCTCGAGCGCCTGCGCGACCGTGTAGCGCGAGAGGCAGGCCAGGCCGGTGCCGGAGGCCACCACGCGCTTGATCGCCTCGGTGCTGCCGAGCTCGAAGCCCACGTGCACCTGCTCGAGGTTCTGGATCAGCCAGGCGTCGGTGACCTGCCGCGTGCCCGAGCCGTGCTCGCGCAGCACCCAGGTGGCCTGCGACAGCTGCCGGTGCGTGGCGACGCGGCCCGCGAGCGGATGGCCGGGTGCGGCCACGATCACGAGCTCGTCGGTGCGCCAGGCGCGCACCACGAGGTCGGGGTGGGTCTGCGGCCCCTCGATGAAGCCCACGTCCACGTCGAAGCGCGCGACCGCGTCGATCACGTCGCGCGTGTTGGCGATGTGCAGGTGCACCTGGCTCTGCGGATGCAGCGCGGTCCATTGCGAGACGCGCTCGGGCAGCAGGTACTCGCCGATGGTGAAGCTGGCCGCCACGCGCAGCGGCGCCGCATGTTCGCCGCTGAAGAGCGCCTGCACCTCGGTGGCCTGGTCGAGCAGCGCCTGCGCCTTGGGCAGCAGCGCGCGGCCGTTCTCGTTGAGTGCCAGCCGTCGGCCGATGCGGTCGAAGAGCAGCGCGCCGACCGAGGCCTCGAGGTCGGCCAGCGCGCTGCTCGCGGCCGACTGCGAGCGCGCGATGCGGTCGGCCGCGGCGCGCGTGCTGCCCTCGCGCGCGGTGGCGACGAAGACTTCGAGCTGGCGCAGGTTGAGGCGCAGGCGGCTGGTGGGCTGATCTGGTTTTCCGGTCATCGTAAGCAATATTCTGCGCTTTTCCGTTCGATCGATGCTGCCTACGATTGGCTGCGCCACGCCTGAAAACAAAAGAAGGAGCGCCACCCGTGTTCAGCTTCCTGTCCCGCGAGCCCGTGCACGATCCGCTGGCGGCGCCCACGCCGACCGACCAGACCGAGGTCAAGACCACCACCTGCTACATGTGCGCCTGCCGCTGCGGCATCCGCGTGCACCTGCGCGAGGGCGAGCACGGGCCGGAGGTGCGCTACATCGACGGCAACCCCGCGCATCCGCTCAACAAGGGCGTGATCTGCGCCAAGGGCTCGTCGGGCATCATGAAGCAGGTCTCGCCCGCGCGGCTCACGCAGCCGCTCTTGCGCAAGCCCGGCAGCGAACGCGGTGCCGGCGAGTTCGAACCGATCAGCTGGGAGCGCGCGTTCGAATTGCTGACCGAGCGGCTCGCGAAGATCCGGGCCACCGACCCGAAGAGGTTCGCGCTCTTCACCGGGCGCGACCAGATGCAGGCGCTCACGGGCCTGTTCGCGCGCCAGTTCGGCACGCCCAACTACGCGGCGCACGGCGGCTTCTGCTCGGTCAACATGGCGGCCGGCATGATCTACACCGTGGGCGGCAGCTTCTGGGAGTTCGGCGGGCCCGACCTCGACCGCGCCAAGCTGTTCGTGATGATCGGCACCGCCGAGGACCACCACAGCAACCCGATGAAGATCGCGCTCGGCAAGTTCAAGCGCGAGGGCGGGCGCTTCATCTCGATCAATCCGGTGCGCACCGGCTATTCGGCGATTGCCGACGAATGGATCCCGATCAAGCCCGGCACCGACGGCGCGCTCTTCATGGCGCTGCTGCACGAACTGATCGCGGCGAACCTGATCGACCATGCCTTCCTGAAGCGCTTCACCAACGCGCCGCAGCTCGTGGTGCTCGACGAGGGCGAGCGCGAGGGCCTGTTCGCCTTCGATCCCGAGCGCGGTCCGCCGGGCGACGGGCGCAACCCGCACAACAAGCTGATCTGGGACCGCGCCGACGGCACCGCCAAGCCGGCCTACCCCGAAGGCATCGGCGAATGGTGCGATCCCGCGCTCGAAGGCCACTACACGCTGGCCGACGGCACGCGCGTGGCGCCTTCGTTCCAGCTGCTGCGCGAGCGCGTGGCGAGCTGCACGCCGGAATGGGCCGAGGCGATCACGGGCATCGATGCCGCGCGCATCCGCAAGCTCGCGCGCGAGATGGGCGAGACCGCGCTGCAGCAGGCCTTCGAGCTGCCGATCCCCTGGACCGACGCCTGGGGCAAGCAGCATGCGACCACGCAGGCGCGGCCCGTGGCCTTCCATGCGATGCGCGGGCTGGCGGCGCATTCCAACGGCTTCCAGACCGTGCGCGCGCTCGCGGTGCTGATGAGCGTGCTCGGCACCATCGACGCGCCGGGCGGCTTCCGCCACAAGGCGCCGTACCCGCGCCACATCGTGCCCAACTACCGGGCCTTCAACGACCCCGGCATGATCCAGCCGAACACGCCGCTCAATGCCGCGCCGCTGGGCTTTCCGGCCAGCCCGGACGAGCTGGCGATCAACCCCGACGGCTCGCCGATCCGCATCGACCATGCGTTCTCGTGGGAGCATCCGCTGTCGGCGCACGGGCTGATGCACAACGTGATCACCAACGCCGTGAAAGGCGACCCGTACCGCATCGACACGCTGCTGATCTTCATGGCCAACATGGCCTGGAACTCGAGCATGAACACCACGGCGGTGCGCGAGATGCTCAACCGCAAGGACGAGGCGGGCGAGTACATGATCCCCTTCCTCGTGGTCTGCGACGCCTTCCAGAGCGAGACCGTGGCTTTCGCCGACCTGGTGCTGCCCGACACCACCTACCTCGAGCGGCACGACGTGATGAGCATGCTCGACCGGCCGATCTCGGAGTTCGACGGGCCGGTCGATTCGGTGCGCATCCCGGTGGTGCCGCCGACGGGGCAGTGCAAGCCCTTCCAGGAGGTGCTGATCGAGCTCGCCTCGCGGCTCCGGCTTCCGGCCTTCACCACGCCCGAGGGCGGCCGCAGGTTCGCCGACTATCCCGACTTCGTCGTCAACTTCCAGCCGCAGCCCGGCATCGGCTTCCTGATGGGCTGGCGCGGCAAGGACGGCACCGAGCACCTGCGCGGCGAGCCCAATCCGAAGCAGTGGGAGGCTTATGCGCAGAACAACTGCGTGTTCCAGTACCACATGCCCGAGGCCATGCACTACATGCGCAACTGGAACCGCGCCTACCTCGACTTCGCGAAGGACAAGGGCTGGCGACAGCGCAACGACCGCGGTGCAGCTCGCGCTCTACTCCGACACGCTTCAGAGCTTCCGCCTCGCGGCCCAGGGCAAGACCCCCGGGCGCCAACCCCCCGAGGCCCTGCGCGAGCGCATCGCCACCTACTTCGATCCGCTGCCTTTCTGGTATCCGCCGCTCGAAGAGGCATCGACCGACCTCGCGGCCTTTCCGCTCAACGCGATCACCCAGCGGCCGATGGCGATGTACCACTCCTGGGATTCGCAGAACGCGTGGCTGCGGCAGATCCACAGCCACAACTACCTGCATGTGAACCCCGCCACCGCCACCGCCGCGGGCATCGCGGACGGCGGCTGGTGCTGGGTCGAGAGCCAGTGGGGCCGCGTGCGCTGCATGCTGCGCTACAGCGAGGCGGTCGAGCCCGGCACCGTGTGGACCTGGAACGCGATCGGCAAGGCCGACGGCGCCTGGCAGCTCGCGCCTGGCGCGGACGAGGCGCGCAAGGGCTTCCTGCTCAACCACCTGATCAGCGAGGAGCTGCCGTGCGCGGGCACCGCGAGCGGCCGCATCAGCAACTCCGATCCGGTCACCGGACAGGCGGGCTGGTACGACGTGCGCGTGCGCATCCGGCCGGCCGAACCCGGCGAGCCCGAAGAGAGCTTTCCGCAGTTCGCGCGCATGCCGGCGGCGCCGGGCGTGCTCGGCAAGGCGGCGAACGTGGTGGCGTATTTCGCGGGGAGGGCGAAGAAATGATGCAGTGGTTGAAGGATCTGCTCGCGAGTGCCGCGCAGCCGTTGCCCATGCCGGAAGCCGCCGGTGCCTTTCTCCCTCCCCCGCTGGGGGAGGGCGGGGGTGGGGGCCGCGGGGATGCCACCGGGCGCACGGCCACTTCGAAGGCTGCCGTGCCCCCACCCCCACCCTCCCCCAGCGGGGGAGGGGGCAAGACGGTGCGGGCGGAATCGGGCGAAACGCTTGCGAAGCAGCTCGCGCTGGTCATCGATCTCAACGTCTGCGTCGGCTGCCATGCCTGCGTGACCTCGTGCAAGCAATGGAACACCTCGGGCAGCGCCGGGCCGCTGGCCGATGCGCGGCCCTATGGCGCCAATCCCACCGGCACCTTCTTCAACCGCGTGCAGACCTTCGAGGCCGGCGCCTTTCCGTCGACCGACACCGTCCACTTTCCGAAGAGCTGCCTGCACTGCGAAGACCCGCCCTGCGTGCCGGTGTGCCCCACGGGCGCGAGCTACAAGCGCAAGGAGGACGGTATCGTGCTGGTCGACTACGACAAGTGCATCGGCTGCAAGTACTGCGCCTGGGCCTGCCCCTACGGCGCGCGCGAGCTTGACGAGGAGCGCCAGGTCATGACCAAGTGCACGCTATGCGTCGATCGCATCTACGACGAGCAGTTGCCGAAGGAAGACCGCAAGCCCGCCTGCGTCAAGGCCTGCCCGACCGGTGCGCGGCTGTTCGGCGACGTGAAGGACCCCGCCTCGGAAGTCTCGCAGGCGATCCGCGAACGCGGCGGCTATGCGCTGATGCCCGAGTGGGAGACCCGCCCCGCCAACCGCTACCTGCCGCGGCGCGTCACGCCGTCGGCCGCGCAGGAGGACTGAGCGCATGCATCCCGCGTTCTCGATCCTCTTCTTCACCACGCTGGCGGGCGCCGCCCAGGGGCTGGTGGTGGCGCTCGCGCTCGCGGCCCTGTTCGGGCTCGAACTCGCGCCCGGCTTCCAGCGCGACGCGCTCGCCGTCGCCGAAGTGCTGCTGGTCGCGGGGCTTGCCGCCTCGTTCATGCACCTCGGGCGCAAGATGCGCGCCTGGCGCGCGGTGCTGATGTGGCGCACCTCGTGGATGTCGCGCGAGGTGATCGTGCTGCCGGCCTTCATCGCGCTCGTGGCCGCCTGGTGGCTGGCGCTGCGCTTCGGTGCCGGCGGGCCGTGGTCGTGGCTGCTGCCGCTGCTGCTGGTGGCCGGCGCACTCGCGCTCTGGTACTGCACCGCGATGATCTACGCCTGCCTGCGCTTCATCGAGGAATGGGCGCATCCGCTCACGGTGCTCAACTTCACGCTGATCGGGCTCTCGTCGGGCCTGGTGCTCGCCTGCGCGATGGCCGCGGCGGCGGGGGAGGCGCGTTTCGTGCAACTGTTCGGTCCCTGGGCGCTCGCGGTCACGCTCGGCGCCTGGGCCGCGCGCGTGCAGGCGCTGCGGCGCAACGCGGGGCTGCGCCACCGCTCCAGCCTGCAGTCGGCGACCGGCATCCGCAGCGAACGGTTGGTGCAGAAGTCGATGGGCATGTCGGCCGGGGCCTTCAACACGCGCGAGTTCTTCCACGGCGCTTCGTTGCTGGCGCTCAGGAACGTCAGGCTCGGCTTTCTGCTGCTGGCCTTCGCGCTGCCTTCGCTGCTGCTGGTGGGAGGCATCGCCACCGCCGCGGCATGGCCCTGGCTGCTCGCGGTGCTGGTGCAGGCGCCCGGGCTGCTGGCCGAGCGCTGGTTCTTCTTCGCGCAGGCCCGGCATCCGCAGAACCTGTACTACCAGGTGGTGTCCTGAGCCTTCAGGCCTGAGCGTGCAGGCGCAGCCCCGGCGTGGGCCAGTCGTCGATCGCGATCAGCCGCCCGCTGCCCGAGAGCGTGACGTAGGCCGTGCGCATGTCGCGCCCGCCAAAGCAGATGTTGGTGGTGTAGCGGTCGGGCAGCGGCACGTGTTCGCAGCTGCTGCCGTCGGGCGCGACGATGGTGATGCCGCCGTGCAGCAGCGTCGCCACGCAGAGGTTGCCAAGCGCATCGGCCGCCATCGAATCGAAGCGCTGGTAGTGCCCGCCCGGTGAAGCGCAGAGCATGCGTCCGCCATGCGGCGAGGGCCAGCCGTCCTTGCGCACGCGGCCCGGCGCGGTGACGTCGAAGGCCCAGAGCCGCGCGCCCTCGGTCTCGGCGTAGTAGAGCGTGCGGCCGTCGGGCGAGAGCGCGATGCCGTTGGGCGTCATCACCGGCCGCGCCACTGCATGCGCGCCGCTGCCGTCGGCCAGGCCGTAGAACACGCCGCCGCGGTCCATGTCGCGCTCGCGCACCTTGCCGAGGTCGGTGAAGTAGAAGCCGCCGTGTTCGTCGAACACCAGGTCGTTGGGCCCGCGCAGCGGCGCGCCGTCGACGCTCTCGAAGAGCCGCTCGGCGCGGCCGGTGGCGAGGTTCACGCGCTCGATGCGGCCGCCCGAATAGTCGTCGGCCTGGCCCACGGGGCGCTGGCAGCCGTCGGCTTCAGTGTGCCAGCGGAAGCCGCCGTTGTTGCAGACGTACACCGCGCCGTCCGGCCCCATCGCCGCGCCGTTCGGTCCGCCGCCGAGGTCGGCCACCACCTGCACCAGCCCGTCGTGCCGCACACGCGTGAGCGTGCCGCGCGCGATCTCGACCAGCAGCACCGAGCCGTCGTCCATGGCGACGGGGCCTTCGGGGAACTGCAGGCCGGTGGCGAGTTCGCGGAACTTCATCGGGTGTCTCCTTCGATGGGGGCGGTGTGAACGGCGCGTGCGCGTTCATTGTGCGGGCACGGCCCCGAAGCGACAATCCGGCGCTCGGATCGATCGAGGAGCAGGCAGATGGCGAGATTCGTTCTGGTGCCGGGCGGCTGGCATGGCGGCTGGGCTTTCGATGCGGTGGGGCAGGTGCTGCGCGGCGCGGGCCACGACGTGCAGGCGCTCACGCTCTCGGGGCTGGGCGACGACAGGCCTGCGCACGGCGCCCTCAATCTCGCGACGCACATCGGCGAGGTGGTCGAGGCGCTGGCGGCGGGCGATGCGCCCTCGGTGCTCGTCGGCCATTCGTATGCGGGCATGGTCATCACCGGCGCGGCCGACCGGCTGCCGTCGCGCGTCGACACGATCGTCTATGCCGACGCCTATGTGCCCGCGCACGGCGAATCGCTGTGGTCGCTCACGAGCCAGAGCTACCGCGACCGCTTCATCGCGGGCGTGGCCGCCGACGGCCTGAACTGCGCCGCGCCGGGACATCTCGACCAGCGATGCCGGCCGCATCCGATCGCGACCTTTCTGCAGGCCGTCACGTTGACCGGCGATTGGCGGCAGGTGCGCCACAAGGTCTATGTCGCGGCACTGGGCTGGGAGGGGAGCCCCTTCCTCGCGCTGTACGAGCGGCTGCGGCGCGACCCTGCATGGGAGACGCACGGTCTCGACTGCGCGCACGACATTCCGCGGCTGGCACCGGAGGCGTTCGGGAAGATTCTGCTGAGCGGTGTGCCATGAGACTGGCCTGGTTCGCCGCCGTGGGTGCGTTGGCCCTGTCCGTGCATGCGGCCAACTACCCATGCTCGGGGCGCAAGGGTGGCGTCGCCCATTGCAACGGCGAATTGTTCGTCTGCAACGACGGCTCGATCAGCGGGTCCAAAAAGAGCTGCGCCGCCGAGATGGGTGGTGCGGCGCGTGCGTTTGCGCCGCCTGCCGCGCGCAGCCCGGGCGACACGGAATGCAGTTGCCGCTCGGGGCGGATCTGCGTGGGGCCGCGCGGCGGCGAGTACTGCCTCAGCGACAGCGGTGCGAAGAGCTACCGCCGCAAGTGATCGGCGACATCGATCTGCTTGCGGCTGGCCGAGAATCGAGGCTGCTTCCAAAGCGACTGCTATATCAATTCCCAGGGATCTGCTTCATGACCACTCTTGCTTCCACGCCCCGCACCGTCGCCATCATCGGCGTCGGCATGATGGGCAGCGCCATCGCGCAGCGCTTTCTCGACTGCGGCCATTCGGTGCGGCTGCACACGCGCAGCCCCGACAAGCTCAAGCCGCTGGTCGAGCGCGGCGGTGTCGCCGCGGCCACGGCCGCCGAGGCGGCGCGCGGCTGCGAATTCGTCATCACCTGCCTCAATTCCGCCGAGATCGTCGAGCAGGCGGTGTTCGGCGCGGACGGCGCGGCCGCTTCGATGGAGCGTTCGGCGGTGCTGATCGACATGTCGTCGATCAACCCGCCCGCCACGCGCCGCCTTGCGCAGATGCTCGAGGAGCGCTGCGGTGCCGCCTGGGTGGACGCGCCCCTGTCGGGCGGCGCGCCGAAGGCGCTGATCGGCAAGCTCACGGTGATGGCGGGCGGCACTGCCGAAGCGGTGGCGCATGCCCATGAACTGATGCGCGACCTGTGCGCCAACTACACGCACATGGGCCCGTCGGGCGCCGGCCAGACCACCAAGCTCGTGAACCAGGTGCTGTGCGCGCTGAACAACCAGGCGGTGGCCGAGGCGGTGCGCCTGGCCGAAGCCGGCGGGGTCGACGCGCGCAAGCTGCCCGCCGCCCTGGCCGGCGGCCGGGCCGACAGCGCGGCGCTGCAGGAGTTCGGCCCGCAGATGGCCGCGCGCGAGGCGCCGCCCACGGGCGCGATGCGCAACATGGTCAAGGACATGGAGGGCGTGCAGGCGCTGGCGCATGCCAGCCGCCTGGCGCTGCCGCTGTCGAGCACGGTGGCGGACCTGCTGCGCACCTTCGTGGCGGCGGGCCTGGGCGATGCGCAGGTGGCGGAGCTGATGCTGCAGTTCGACGGCTTCCAGCGTCCCGCGCGCGAACAGACCCGCGCCTGAGCCTCAGCCGACGGCCTTGATCCGCCGTTCGCGCCCCGCCTTCGCGAGCATCGACGCGACCGCGCACGATGCGAGCCGCGCCGCTTCGGAATCGGCGCGGCTCGTGAGGATCACCGGCACCTTCGTGCCGAGCACGATGCCGGCCGCACAGGCGTTGCCGAGGAAGGTGAGGCTCTTCGCGAGCATGTTGCCCGCGTCGAGGTCCGGCACGATCAGCACGTTGGCGCGGCCCGCCACCGGCGAGACGATGCCCTTGATGCGCGCGGCCTCGGGGTCGATGGCGTTGTCCATCGCCAGCGGGCCGTCGAGTTCGGCGCCGGTGATCTGGCCGCGGTCGGCCATCTTGCAGAGCGCGGCCGCGTCGAGCGTGGAGGGCACCTTGGTGTTCACCGTCTCGGTGGCAGAGAGGATGGCCACGCGCACGGCCGGCATCTGCAGCGCATGCGCGAGGTCGATCGCGTTCTGCACGATGTCGACCTTCTCGTCGAGCGTGGGCGCGATGTTGATCGCAGCGTCCGAAATGATCAGCGGCTGCGGATGGCCGGGCACGTCCATCACGAAGCAATGGCTGATGCGGCGCGAGGTGCGCAGCCCGTCGTCGCGGCGCACCACCGCCCCCATGAGTTCGTCGGTGTGCAGGCTGCCCTTCATCAGCGCATCGACTTCGCCGCGCAGGGCCATGGCGACGGCGGCATCGGCGGCAGCGTGGCTGTGGGGGGTATCGACGATGGCGATGCCCTCGAGGTCGGCCCCCGCTTCCCCGGCCGCGGCTTCGATCCTTTCGCGCGGGCCGACCAGCGTGGGCGCGATCAGGCCCATGGCGGCCGAGGCGAGCGCGGCCTCGATCGCGAGCGCGTTGGCGGGGTGGACCACGGCGACGCGCAGCGGCGGCAGCGCGCGGGCCGCGGCGATCAGCCGGTCGTAATGCGGGTGCGCGCCCTCAGGCTGGTGTGAGGATGAAATCGCCATGCGGGCTCCGAGGAATGATGGTTCGATGGAGTTTGCAATAGCCGACCGCTCGCGCGGATCGGAAGGCTTAACGAAAAAGCCCCGCTATCAAAAAAATAGCGGGGCTTTCGATTTTTGGTGCCGGAGAGATGAATCGAACACCCGACCTTCTCATTACGAATGAGCTGCTCTACCGACTGAGCTACACCGGCGAAGCCTCAGATTATAGCCAAGAAATCAAGGCTTCTCGGCGTGGTACCTGGTCAGGCGCTCGACTTCGTTTCGCGAACCCAACATCACGCTCACGCGCTCGTGCAGCTTGGCGGGCTTCAGTTCGAGGATGCGCTGCTTGCCGTTGGTGGCCGCGCCGCCGGCCTGTTCGACCAGCCAGCTCATCGGATTGGCCTCGTACATCAGGCGCAGCTTGCCGGCCTTTTCGGGCTCGCGCTTGTCCCAGGGGTACATGAAGACGCCGCCGCGCATCAGGATGCGGTGCACGTCGGCCACCATGCTGGCGATCCAGCGCATGTTGAAGTCCTTGCCGCGCGGGCCTTCCTTGCCGGCCAGGCATTCGTCGATGTAGCGCTTCACGGGTTCGTCCCAGTGGCGCATGTTGCTCATGTTGATCGCGAATTCCTTGGTGTCGGCCGGGATCTGGATGTCTTCCTGCGTGAGCACGAAGCTGCCCTGCTCGCGGTCGAGCGTGAACATGGCGACGCCGTTGCCCACGGTGAGCACCAGCGTGGTCTGCGGGCCGTAAATGCAGTAGCCGGCCGCCACCTGCTGGGTGCCGGGCTGCAGGAAGTCGGCCTCCTGCACGCCGGGCGTGTCGTCCGGCTTCTTGAGCACGCTGAAGATGGTGCCGATGCTCACGTTCACGTCGATGTTGCTGCTGCCGTCGAGCGGGTCGAACATCAGCAGGTACTCGCCCTGGGGATAGCGGTTGGGCACCACGTAGATGCTGTCCATCTCCTCGCTGGCCATGGCCGCGAGGTGGCCGCCCCATTCGTTGGCCTCGATCAGCACCTCGTTGGCGATGATGTCGAGCTTCTTCTGGATCTCGCCCTGCACGTTCTCGCTCTCGGCCGTGCCCAGCACGCCGCCGAGCGCGCCCTTGTTGACGGCCTGGCTGATGCTCTTGCAGGCGCGGGCCACCACTTCGAGCAGCAGCCGCAGCTGGCCGGGGATGAGGCCGTCGGCGCGCTGCTGTTCGACGAGGTAGCGGGTGAGGGAGATCTTCTGTTGTTGAGCCATATGCTTTCTGTGTTCGGTTGCTTCAGTTCCCGGCCAATGCACGCGTCACGACCTCGTGCGTGTCCTTGCTCAGGTCGGGCTTGGCCGCCACGCGGGCGATCGCCTCGCGTGCGGCGCTGCGGTAGGGCTCGGCGAGCTTGCTCCAGCGGTCGAGCGCGCGCGCGAGGCGGGCGGCCACCTGCGGGTTGATCGCGTCGAGCTCGATCACGCGCTCGCTCCAGAACACGTAGCCGGCGGCATCGGGGCGGTGGAAGGCGCCCGGGTTCGCGCTGCAGTAGCTGAAGATCACGCTGCGCGCGCGGTTCGGGTTCTTGAGCGAGAAGTCGGGGTGCTTCATGAGCTGCTTGACCACCGGCAGGATGTCGCCGCCGCGGTCGGGGGCGCCGGCCTGCAGCGAGAACCACTTGTCGATGACCAGCGCCTCGTCCTTGAAGATCGCATGGAAGCGCGCGAGCGCCTGGCCCGCGAGGCTGTGGCCCGAGGACACGAGCGCGTTGAGCGCATTGAAGCGGTCGGTCATGTTGCCCGCGTCCTTGAAGCGCTGCAGCGTCTTGCCCGGCCACACGGTGTCGCCCGAGGCGCGCGCCGCGAGGCACAGGAAGTTGAGCGCCATGCCCGCGAGCGCGCGGCGGCCCGAGGAGGTCGGGTCGGGCGTGTAGGCGCCGGTGTCATGGTGCGCTTCGTAGGCCCACTGCCAGTCGGCGAAGAGGGCGGTCGCGAGCTGGGCGCGCATGGCCTCGCGCACCAGGTGCACGCGCTGCGGATCGACCACGTCGAGCTGTTCGGCGATGTAGGTCTCCGACGGCAGCGTGAGCACCAGCTCCTTGAAGGCGGCGTCGAGCTGCGGATGGCGCAGCACGCTGCGCATCGCCTCGAGGTAGGCCTCGTCGAGCACCGGCGTGGTGTCGGTCGCGACCGCGGCAATGCCGCGCAGCGCGGCGCGCAGGCCGAGGCGCTGGCCGGCTTCCCAGCGGTTGAAGGGGTCGGGGTCGTTGGCCAGCAGCGTGAGCAGCTGCGCGTCGCTGTACTCGAAATCGAGGATCACGGGCGCGCTGAAGCCGCGCAGGATCGAGGGCACGGGCTCGGCATCGAGCCCGGTGAAGGTGATCTGCTCGCCCGCGCGCGAGAGCACCACGGTGCGCGTGCCCTGCGTCGCTTCGGCCTCGCCTTCGAGCTGCACCGGCAGTTCGCGCCCGTTCGCATCGAGCAGGCCGATGTTGACGGGGATGACGAAGGGCTCCTTGGTCGGCTGCCCCGGCGTGGGCGGGCAGCTCTGCACCACGCTCAGGGTGTAGCTGCGGTTCTGCGCGTCGTACACGCCGTGCGCAGCGAGGCGCGGCGTGCCGGCCTGGCTGTACCAGCGCTTGAACTGCGGCAGCAGGCGCGCGAGTTCCGAATCGGGATTCGCGTCGGCGATCGCCTGCGCGAAGTCGTCGCAGGTCACGGCCTGGCCGTCGTGGCGCTCGAAGTAGAGCGTGATGCCCTTCTCGAAGCCCTTGCGGCCGACCAGCGTCTGCATCATGCGCACCACCTCGGCACCCTTCTCGTAGATGGTGACGGTGTAGAAGTTGCTGATCTCGATGTAGCTGTCGGGCCGCACCGGGTGGGCCATCGGGCCCGCGTCCTCGGGGAACTGGGCGGTGCGCAGCACGCGCACGTCCTCGATGCGCTTGACGGCGCGCGCCGAGGCGTCGGCGCAGAGGTCCTGGCTGAACTCCTGGTCGCGGAAGACCGTGAGGCCTTCCTTGAGCGACAGCTGGAACCAGTCGCGGCAGGTCACGCGGTCGCCGCTCCAGTTGTGGAAGTACTCGTGGCCGACCACGCTCTCGATGTTGCTGTAGTCGGCGTCGGTGGCGGTGGCCTGGTTGGCCAGGACGTACTTCGTGTTGAAGATGTTCAGGCCCTTGTTCTCCATCGCGCCCATGTTGAAGTCGCTGGTGGCGACGATCATGAAGCGGTCGAGGTCCAGCGGCAGGCCGAAGCGCGCCTCGTCCCAAAGCACCGAGTTGATCAGCGAGTTCATCGCATGCTCGGTCTTGTCGAGGTCGCCGGCGCGCACGTACACCTGCAGCAGGTGCTCGCGGCCGTTGCGCGCCTTGATGCGCTGCTCGCGCGCCACCAGCTTGCCCGCGACGAGCGCGAACAGGTAGCTGGGCTTGCGGAACGGGTCGACCCATTTCGCGAAGTGGCGGCCCTCGGGCAGTTCGCCCTGCTCGACGAGGTTGCCGTTCGACAGCAGCACCGGGTAGGCGGCCTTGGCGGCGCGCAGCGTGACGGTGTAGGTCGACATCACGTCGGGCCGGTCGAGGAAGTAGGTGATGCGGCGGAAGCCCTCGGCCTCGCACTGCGTGAAGAAGGTGTCCTCGCTCACGAACAGGCCCATGAGCTTGGTGTTCTTGACCGGGCAGCAGGTGGTGAAGATCTCGAGCTCGAAGCTGTCGGGCAGGCCGTCGATCACGAGCTGGTCGCCTTCCATGCGGAACGAGGCACCCTGGCCGTTCACGAGCACGCGCGCGAGGTTGAGCTCGTCGCCGTCGAGGCGCAGCGGCTGCGCGGGCACCTCGGGATTGCGGCGCAGCTGCATGCGGTTGAGCACGCGCGTCTTGGCGGGGTCGAGGTCGAAGGTCAGGTCGACGGTGTCGATCCAGAAGGCCGGGGCGGCATAGTCTTCGCGGCGAATGGCAATGGGTTGCCCTTGGGCGTCACGCTGCAGCAGCATCGAGGGTCTCCAGAAAATTCGAATGGGCGAGTTCGTGGTAGTCGCGAACCGCGGCGATCACATGGGGTCCGGCGAGTTCGGCGGCGGAATGGGTGCTGCACACGGCCACGGCATGCATGCCGCCGCGGCGCGCGGCCTCGATGCCGAAGGGCGCATCTTCGAAGACGATGCAGCGTTCGGGCGCCACGCCGATGCGGCGTGCGGCTTCGAGGAAGATCTCGGGCGTGGGCTTGCCGGCGAAGCCTTCGTCGCCGCCCACGATCGCGAGCGGCAGCGGGTCCATCTTGAGGCGCGACATCGCGAACTCGATGTTGTGCCGGTCGCCGGCCGTGCCCACCGCCACCTTCAGGCCGCGCGCGACGGCGGCCCTGGCGAAGGCGCCGAAACCCGCGACCTCGGCGAAGTTGTCGCTGAACAGGGCGCGGTAGATCTCTTCCTTCTCGTGCACCAGGGCCTGGCATTCGGCATCGGACAGCGGCCGGGCGAACAGCTCGCGCATGCACTCGGCGCCGGTGCGGCCCGTGGTGCGCGCGAGGATGTCGCTCACGTCGAGCGCGAGCCCGTGGCGCGCCACGAACTCGACCCACGACCGCGCATGCCAGGGCATGGAGTCGATCATGGTGCCGTCCATGTCGAAGATCAGCGCTTCGGCCTTCATCAGACGCCTTGCTTGAGCGAGGCTTCGATGAACACGTCGAGGTCGCCGTCGAGCACCTTCTGGGTGGCCGAGACTTCGACGTTGGTGCGCAGGTCCTTGATGCGGCTGTTGTCGAGCACGTAGCTGCGGATCTGGTGGCCCCAGCCGACGTCGGTCTTGCTGTCCTCGAGCTTCTGCTGCTCTTCCATGCGCTTGCGCATCTCGAAGTCGTACAGGCGCGAGCGCAGGCGCTTCCAGGCCACGTCGCGGTTGCTGTGCTGGCTGCGGCCGTCCTGGCACTGCACCACGATCCCGGTCGGGATGTGCGTCAGGCGCACCGCGGAGTCGGTCTTGTTGATGTGCTGGCCGCCTGCGCCGCTGGCGCGGAAGGTGTCGGTGCGCACGTCGGCCGGGTTGATCTCGATCTCGATCGAGTCGTCGATTTCCGGGTACACGAAGATGCTCGCGAAGCTGGTGTGGCGCCCGCCCGAGGAGTCGAACGGCGACTTGCGCACCAGGCGGTGCACGCCGGTCTCGGTGCGCAGCAGGCCGAAGGCGTACTCGCCCTCGACCTTGATGGTCGCGCTCTTGATGCCGGCCGTGTCGCCCGGGGTCTCGTCCTCGAGCTGGGTCTTGAAGCCCTTGCGCTCGGCGTACTTGGTGTACTGGCGCAGCAGCATGCTGGCCCAGTCGCAGGCCTCGGTGCCGCCGGCGCCGGCCTGGATGTCGACGAAGGCGTTGAGCGGATCGGCCGGGTTGTTGAACATCCGGCGGAATTCGAGCTGCTTGATGTCGGCTTCGAGCAGGGCGGCGTCATCGGCGATGGCCTGCAGGCCGTCGACGTCGCCTTCCTCCTTCGACATTTCGTAGAGCTCGGTGTTGTCCGAGAGCCCGCTGGTGAGCCGGTCGAGCGTGACGACGACATCGTCGAGCGACTTCTTTTCCTTGCCCAGCTCCTGGGCCTTCTTGGGGTCGTTCCAGACGTTGGGATCTTCGAGCGATGCGTTGACCGTCCTCAGACGTTCGGCCTTGGCATCGTAGTCAAAGATACCTCCGTAAATCAGCCGTGCGGGCGCTCAGGTCCGCAAGCGTTGCGCCGATCTGGTTGATTTGTTCTGCGTCCATGGGGTGTCCTGATCTGTTCGGGGGAAACCGGGCATTTTCTCATGCCCCGTCGCCCGCCCGCAGATCGGCGCGGATTGCGCCTTCCCCCGGGCAGGGGAAGGACCATCCTCAGAACGCGGGGATCAGCGAGCCGTTGAACTTCTCCTCGATGAAGCGCTTGACCTCGGGCGACTGGTAGGCTGCCACGAGGCGCTTGGCCCAGGGCTTGTCCTTGTCGGCGCGGCGCACGGCGATCAGGTTGGCGTAGGGACCCTTGGCGCCCTCCCTGATCACCGCGTCCTTCGCCAGCGAGAGGCCGGCCTTCTCGGCGTAGTCGTTGTTGATCGCGGCGATCGTCAGGTCGTCGAGGGAGCGCGGCAGCTGCGCGGCGTCGAGCGGCACCAGCTTGAGCTTCCTGGGGTTGCCCACCACGTCGAACGGCGTGGCGGTGTTGTTCCTCACCGCCTCGGGCTTCAGCGTGACGAGCCCGGCCGACTGCAGCAGCAGCAGGGCGCGGTTGCCGTTCGACGGATCGTTCTGGATGCCGACCGCGGCGCCGTCGGGCAATTGGGCAATGTCCTTGATCTTGCGCGAGTAGAAGCCCAGCGGCGCGGTGATCGTGAGGCCGACGGGCACGATGTCGAAGCCCCGGGCCTTGTTCTGGTTGTCGAGGAAGGGCTGGTGCTGGAAGGCGTTCGCATCGAGGTCGCCCGCAGCCAGCGCGGCATTCGGCAGCTGGTAGTCGTTGAAAACCACCACCTGGATGTTCAGGCCGTCGCGCGCGGCCACCTTCCTGACGACCTCGAAGATCTGTTCGCCGTTGCCGACCGAGACGCCGACCTTGATGTTGTTCTTGTCGGCACCCTGTGCGAAGGCGCTGCCGCCGGCGAGGAGGGCGGTGGCCAGCGTGGCGAGGACAAGGGTGCGGCGGTGGAGAGCGGAGTGCATGGTGTGACGGAAAGCGGAAGAAAAAAGGAGGCGCGACTGTGGCAGGGCCGCCGCCGTTTGGGAACGAACGAATGCGCATATGGATATGGGCGATATGGGGCCTGCCGTCCGCTCGTAAAAAGTCTTATGCGTTTTCATGCATAAGCAAGCGCCGATTTGTTCGTTCCCTTTTGCTGCCTTTGTTTACATACTCGGCACCCTTTGCGAACTTCGCGGCCTGCCTCGCGTGGGCCGTTCTTTTTTTCCTCATGACCCAGTCTTCGCCCGATGCGGGCCGCGCGGTGGGCGCGGAACCCGTCATCCGTCTTCAATCGGTGCAGAAATCCTTCGCCCTGCCCAGCGGCGAGGTGTTCGACGCGGTGCATTCGCTGTCGCTCGACATCCAGCCGGGCGACGTGTTCGGCCTGATCGGCAAGAGCGGCGCCGGCAAGTCGACGCTGCTGCGCCTGATCAACCTGCTCGAGCGGCCCGACGCGGGCCGGGTGTTCGTGGGCGGGCGCGACCTGACCACGCTCTCGCGCCGCGAGCTGCGCGACACGCGCCAGAACATCGGCATGATCTTCCAGCAGTTCAACCTGCTGCAGAACGCCACGGTGTTCGACAACGTGGCCTTTCCGCTCAAGATCCATGGCCGCCATTCGCGCGCCGAGATCGATGCGCGCGTGCGCGAGTGCCTCGCGCTCGTGGGCCTGTCGGAAAAGATCGACACCTACCCGGCCCAGCTCTCGGGCGGGCAGAAGCAGCGCGTGGCCATCGCGCGCGCGCTCGCGCCGCGGCCGCAGGTGCTCCTGTGCGACGAGCCGACCTCGGCGCTCGATTCCGAAACCACGCGCGCGCTGCTCGAGACGCTGCGCGACATCAACCAGAAGATCGGCGTGACCATCGTGATCGTCACGCACGAGCTCTCGGTGGTCGAGGTGCTGTGCCGCAACGTGGCGATCCTGGAGAAGGGCCGCCTCGTGGAGCAGTTCGCGGTGGAGGACGCACCCAGGGCCGAGCGCCGCACCGCGCTGGGCCGCGAGATCGACGCGCTGGTGCGCCGCCGCGAACGCGAGGCGCGCGAAGACCGCGAGCGCGCACTGGCGCCGGCGCCCCAGGGCGCGCTGGAGGTGGCCTATGTTTGAGAACATCGCGCCGATCCTGCCGGAGCTGTGGGTCGCCACCGGGCAGACCTTCATGATGCTGGCCATCGGCCTCTCGGCCGCGGTGCTCGTCGGCGGGCCGCTCGGCATCCTGCTGTTCCTGCTCGGGCCGGGGCAATCGCTCGCCAACAAGCCGGCGTTCCTGGTGCTCAACTGGCTGGTGAACACCGTGCGTTCGTTCCCGTTCATCATCCTGCTGGTGGCGCTGGTGCCGTTCACGCGCGTGATCGCGGGCACCTCGATCGGGCCGCTCGCGGCCGCGGTGCCGCTGTCGTTCGCGGCCATTCCGTACTTCGCGCGGCTGGTCGACCAGTGCCTGCGCGAAGTGCCGCGCGGCGTGATCGAGGCCGCGCATGCGATGGGCGCCTCGGAGCTGCAGATCGTCTGGCGCGTGCTGATCGTCGAGGCGCGCTCGGGCCTGGTGCTCGCGCTCACGGTGCTGGCGGTGAGCTTCCTCTCCTACTCGGCGATCGCCGGCGTGGTGGGCGGCGGCGGCATCGGCGATCTCGCGATCCGCTACGGCTACTACCGCTTCCAGACCGACGTGATGGTGCTCACCGTGGCGCTGCTCGTGGTGCTGGTGCAGATCCTGCAGTTCGTGGGCAACAGCACCGCGCGCCGGCTCGACAAGCGCTGATTTCTCTTTCCTTCCCCCTCTGTTCTTTTCTTTCTGATTCCATGAAAACCGCACTGCTGCGCCGCTCCGTTCTCGCCCTTTCGCTCGCCGCCTTCGCGCTCGGCGGCGCTTCGCTCGCCCAGGCCCAGGAGGCCAAGAAGAACCTGGTGATCGGCGGCACCGCCGGCTCCAATGCCGATCAGCTCAAGGTCGGCATCGTGCCCATCCTCGAGAAGAAGGGCTACAAGGTGAAGCTGGTCGAGTTCAACGACTACGTGCAGCCCAATCTCGCGCTCGCGCAGGGTTCGCTCGACGCCAACTTCTTCCAGCACCAGGTCTACCTGAAGAAGTTCGCGGCCGACCAGAAGCTCGACCTCGCCGAACTCGTGCAGGGCCCGATCGCGCCGATGGGCATCTACTCGACCAAGCGCAAGTCGCTGGCCGAGGCGAAGGAGGGCGACCGCGTGACGCTGCCGAACGACCCGAGCAACCTCGCGCGCGCGCTCGTGCTGCTCGAGCAGAACAAGCTCCTCACGCTCAAGCCGGGCATCGACGCGCTGCGCGCCACCGAGCGCGACGTGGCCGAGAACCCGAAGAAGCTCAAGTTCATCCCGCTGGAGGCCGCGCAGCTGCCGCGCTCGCTCGGCGACACCGAATACGCCATCGTCAACGGCAACTTCGCGATCTCGTCGGGCCTGAAGCTCACCGAGGCCGTGGTGCTCGAGAAGACGCCCGACTATTACCTGAACGTGGTCGCCGTGAAGAGCGCGGACAAGAACACGCCCTGGGCGCGCGACATCGCCGACGCCTACCGCTCGAAGGAGTTCAAGGCCGTGGTCGACAGCAAGTTCCCGGGCTACGCGAAGCCGGCCTTCCTGCAGTAGGCCCGCGCGGTTGCCGTCGCGCTCGGGCCGCTTGTAGGATGTGCGGATGACCCAGCACATCGGAATCGTCGGCTGCTCCGCCGAAGGCGCGGCGCTCTGCTATCAGACCATCTGCGTGGAGGGCGCGGCGCTGCTCGGCCCGCATGCGCACCCCGAGGTGTCGATGCACACGCCCTCGCTCGCCGATTACATGACGCACATCTACGAGGACGACTGGCGCGGCGTGGGCGAGGTGATGCTCGCTTCCGCGAACAAGCTCGCGAAGACGGGCGCCGACTTTCTGGTCTGCCCCGACAACACCATCCACCAGGCGCTGCCCTTCATCGAGGCGCGTTCGCCGCTGCCCTGGCTGCACATCGCGGGCTGCGTGGCCGAGGAGGCGTCGCGCCGCGGCTTCCGCCGCCTCGCGCTCACGGGTACGCGCTGGCTGGTCGAGAGCGAGGTCTATCCCGAGAAGCTCTCGGCCATGGGGCTCGAATGCGTCCGCCCCACCGCCGAGGAGCGCGAGGAGATCAACCGCATCATCATGGACGAGCTGGTCTGCGGCGTCTTCAAGCCCGAGGCTATCGCCACCTTTCGCCGCGTGATCCAGCGCATGCGCGAGCACGATGGCTGCGATGCGGTCATCCTCGGCTGCACCGAGATCCCGCTGATCATGAACGACGTGAATTCGCCGCTGCCGACGCTCGATTCGACGCGGCTGCTCGCGCGCGCGGCGCTGCGCCGCGCGACCGGGCGGCAGAACGCCTAGGCGGTGAAGTCTTCGATCAGCCGCGCCACGCGCTCGGGCTGGTCGTGGTGCAGCATGTGGCCCGCGTCGGCCAGCCGCTCGATGCGCACGGAGGCCACCGACGCGAGCCGCTGGTGGAATTCGTCGAGCGTGTAGCGGTTCTTCCACCAGCCCTGCAGGCTGTCGTCCGAGGCCTCCACCATCAGCGTGGGCGCCGTGATGCGCGCATAGAGCGCGAGCGTCTCGTCGACGCGGAAGATGTTCGCATTGACGATCTTGTGTGCCGCGTCGCCGAGGATCTGCCAGCGCGCGTTGCCGTCGGGCTGTGCCTGGCCGGCCGACCAGTGGCTGGCGAGCCACTGCGCCTTGTCGGACGAGAGGCGCGGATTGGTCTTCATGAGGCGGCGCGCCACGCCGTCGACGGCGGAATAGGTCGCGAGTGCCAGTTCGCCGCGGTGCAGCCGCTTGAGTTCTTCGATCCACTGGCCGTAGCGCGCGGGCGCTTCCTCGGGCTGGCGCGCGGGCATGCCGAAGCCTTCGAGGTTCACGAGCCGGCGGATGCGGCCCGGGCGCACGCCCGCGTAGTGCATCGCGACGTTGCCGCCCATGCTGTGGCCCACGAGGTCCACCGCCTGCGCGGCCTCGCCTTCGCCGGCGTAGTGGTCGAGCAGCCATTCGAGGTCGGCGAGGTAGTCGGGCGTCCAGTAGTTGTCGACGCCGCCGCCCGCGGTGAGGCCGAAGCCGCGCCAGTCGGGCGCGACGATGAAGCGCTCCTCGGCCATGGCGTCGACCACGAACTGCCACGAGGCGGCCACGTCCATCCAGCCGTGCAGCAGCACCAGCGGCGGGCGTGCGGCGGAAGGGCTGCCCCAGACGCGCACGTGGTACTGGAGGTTGCGCACGGGCACGAATTCGCTGCGCGAGAGACGGAGGGCTGGGTACATGGGGGCCGATGATACGGAGCGCGGCGCGCCGGCGAAGTCCGGCAGACGACAGTACATTCGGGCGATGCAGAAAATCCAACTCGGTCAGAGCGACCTCCACGTCACCCCCGTCTGCCTCGGCACCATGACCTTCGGCGAGCAGGTCGACGAAGCCTCCGCCCACGCCATCCTGAGCCGCGCGCTCGAACGCGGCGTGGATTTCATCGACACCGCCGAGATGTACGCCGTGCCCACGCGCCGCGAGACCTACGGCGCGACCGAGACCATCATCGGCAACTGGTTCGCCGCCAATCCCGGCGTGCGCCAGCGCGTGGTGCTCGCGACCAAGGTGGCCGGGCCCGCGCGCAACACGCCCTGGGTGCGCGAAGGCGAGGGCATGACGGCGGCCGACATCGTGGCCTCGTGCGATGCGAGCCTGAAGCGGCTGCGCACCGACGTGATCGACCTCTACCAGATCCACTGGCCCGAGCGCCATGTGCCGGCCTTCGGCAACCTCTACTACGACCCGCAGAAGGAGCGTTCGCAGACCCCGATCCGCGAGCAGCTCGAAGCCTTCGCGGGGCTGGTGAAGGCGGGCAAGGTGCGCGCGATCGGCCTGTCGAACGAGACGCCCTACGGTGTGCACGAGTTCGTGCGCCTGGCCGAGCAGCACGGTCTGCCGCGCGTGGCCTCGGTGCAGAACGTCTACAACCTCGCGAGCCGCTTCGTCGAGAACGGCCTCGACGAGACGATGCACCGCCTCGGCGTGTCGCTGCTCGCCTACTCGCCGCTGGCCTACGGCCTGCTGACGGGTAAGTACGACCAGAGCGGCATCGTGGGCCCCGAGGCGCCGCAGGAGGGGCGCATCGCGCGCTACGAATCGGTGCGCAAGCTGCGCTGGGGCCGGCCCGAGGCGCTCGCCGCGGCGCGGCGCTACAACCAGCTCGCGCGCGACCACGGCCTCACGCCGGTGCAGCTCGCGCTCGGCTTCTGCCGCGCCAAGTGGCAGGTGGCGAGCACGATCATCGGCGTGACCACGCTGGCGCAGCTCGACGAGGACATCGACGCCTGGGGCACCGGGATTTCGCCGGCGCTGCTGGAAGAGATCGACCGCATCCGCTGGGAGATGCGCGACCCGGCGAACTGAGGCCGCAGACGCTGCTACGCTCGGCGCCCGCCATGGCCAAGAAGAACGTCCACGTCTCCGAAACCCCCGCGACCCAGCTGCTGCGCGCGGCGAAGGTCGAATTCACCGAGCATCCCTACGAGTACATGGAGCACGGCGGCGCCCAGCGCGGCGCCGAGATGCTCGGGCTCGATCCGTTCATGGTCATCAAGACGCTGGTGATGCAGGACCAGGACGCGAAGCCGCTGATCGTGCTGATGCACGGCAACCGCACGGTGTCGACCAAGAACCTCGCGCGGCAGATCGGCGCCAAGTCGGTCGAGCCCTGCAAGCCCGAGGTGGCGCAGCGCCACAGCGGCTACATGGTGGGCGGCACCTCGCCGTTCGGCACCCGGCGCGAGATGCCGGTCTACATCGAAGCCAGCGCCCTCGCGCTGCCGCGCATCGTGCTCAACGGCGGCCGGCGCGGCTACCTGATCGGCATCGATCCGCAGGTCTGCGTGCGGCTGCTCGGCGCGAAGCCGGTGGAATGCGCGCTGGCAGAATAGCCGGCCCGCCGGCGATGCGCCGGCCGCCAGAACCAGAACGAAGAACATCCATCCTCCGTGGAGCCCTGCCTTGAGCCTTGACCTGCCTTCCCTCGTCGCGATCGTCGTCTCGTACCTGATCGGGTCGCTCTCCTTCGCCGTCATCGTGAGCAAGGCGCTCGGCATGGCCGATCCGCGCAGCTACGGCAGCAAGAACCCGGGCGCCACCAACGTGCTGCGCTCGGGCAACAAGGGCGCGGCGCTCGCGACGCTGCTGCTCGACGCGCTCAAGGGCTGGCTGCCGGTGTTCCTGATCCGGCATTTCGGCGCGCAGTGGGGGCTGGGCGAAGGCGTGGCCGCGCTCGCGGGCCTGGCGGCTTTCCTCGGCCACCTCTATCCGGTGTTCTTCGGCTTCCAGGGCGGCAAGGGCGTGGCCACCGCGGCGGGCGTGCTCGTGGGCGTCTCGCCCTGGCTCGGGCTCGCCACCGGCGCGACATGGCTGATCATCGCGGTGTTCTTCCGCTACTCGTCGCTCGCTTCGCTGGTGGCGGCCTTCTTCGCGCCGGCCTACTACCTGCTCGGCGGCAACATCGCCTGGCCGCTCGACCGCACGGCGCTGATCGCGATCGTCGTCATGAGCCTGCTGCTCGTGTGGCGGCATCGAGAGAACATCCGCCGCTTGGCGGCCGGCACCGAGTCGAAGCTCGGCGCCAAGAAAAAAGCTTGAACACCCTAAGGAAACCCATGGCCTCCATCACCCGCCACCACGTCGGCCCGCGCCTCTCGGAAACGGCCGTGCACAACGGCACCGTCTACCTTGCGGGCCAGGTGCCCGACGACACCACGCAGGACATCCGCGGCCAGACCGCCCAGGTGCTGGCGATGGTCGACCGCCTGCTGGCCGAGGTCGGCAGCGACAAGTCGCGCATCCTGATGACGCAGATCTTTCTGGCCGACATCGGCGACATCGCGGCGATGAACGAGGTCTGGGACGCCTGGATTCCCGCCGGCAACACCCCGCCGCGCGCGACGGTGCAGGCCAAGATGGCCAACGCCGCCTACAAGATCGAGATCGTCGTCACGGCTGCGCAGGCCTGAGCGGCCAGGGTCAGAATCGCTTTTCCAGGACCATCTGGTCCGCGTCTCGGCGCATCGAGAAGCGGTTGATGAAGCTGTTGCCCAGCAGCACGAAGGGCATGGGCTGCTGCGAGACGATGGCGTCGATGTCGTAGACCTCGACGTCGCCCACCCGCACCGACTGCAGCCGCAGCCGATAGCCCAGGGCCACGCCGTTGGCGGTGTTCATCTGCACCCGCTGCCCTTTGCTGTAGTCGAGCCCGATGCGCTGCGCGTCGGCCGCCGAAAGCGCCACGGTGGTCGCGCCGGTGTCGAGCATGAAGGTGACGGGCCGCCCGTTGATCGCCCCTTGCGTCATGAAATGCCCGCGGCTGTCGGCCGGCAGCACGATGCGGTTGCCGCCCGCGCCGGTGCCGGCACCGGCGCCGATGCTCACGGGCGTGTCCATGCGCAGCGTGACGCGCTTGCCGCCCGATTCGACGACGGCCTGCTCGGCCTGCAGCGACACGAGCTTCACGCCCTGGAAAGTCTCGCCGACCGCCACCGTCTTGGGCGGTGCGCCGTTGACGATCAGGATCGCGCGGCTGCCGATGGTGCCGGTCAGCATGACCGAATCGGCCGCGTAGGCGCCCGCCGTGGCGAGCAGCAACTGCGCGGCGACAACCAGGCTTTTCATCCGAGGTGTCCATGCGAGGGCACCCGCGGAACCGGCTTTGCCGGGCCGCCGGGTGCGCCCCCCAGTGGGGGGAGGCGCCGCAGGCGCTTCGGGGGGCGTCTCATCAATCGCGGAAGTTGTTGAAAGTCAAGGGCATGTCGGGCACATCCTTCTTGATGAGCGCCATCGCCGCCTGCAGGTCGTCGCGCTTGGCGCCGGTGATGCGCACCGCGTCGCCCTGGATCGCGGCCTGCACCTTGAGCTTGCTGTCCTTGACGATGCGGGTGATCTTCTTGGCCTGCTCGCTCTCGATGCCGCTCTTGATCTTGATCACCTGCTTGACCTTGTCGCCGCCCATCTTCTGCACGTCGCCCTTGTCGAGGAAGCGCACGTCGACGCTGCGCTTGGTGAGCTTGTTGCGAAGGATGTCCTCGACCTGCACGAGCTGGAACTCGGCATCGCCGATCATGGTGATTTCCTTGTCCTTGAGCTCGACCGCGGCGGCGGTGCCCTTGAAGTCGAAGCGCGTCGCGATTTCCTTGGCGGTGTTCTCGACCGCGTTCTTCACTTCGGGCAGGTTGGGTTCGCAGACGGTATCGAAGGACGGCATGGACTCTCTCTCCTGATTCACGGTAGCTGGATGCGACAATTCTCCCATGATCGTGGAGAACAACGTCCCGCTGCAGCCGTACAACAGCTTCGGCATCGCCGCGCGCGCGCTGCACCTGGCGCGCATCGCGAGCGAGGCCGACGTGGCCGCGCTGCGGGCCGACCCCCGCTGGCGCGATGCGCCGCGCTTCGTGCTCGGCGGGGGCAGCAACATCGTGATCACGGGCGACGTCAAGCCGCTGGTGCTCAAGGTCGAGATCAAGGGCCTGCGGCTGGTCGAGGAGACCCCGCGCGCCTGGATCGTCGAGGCCGGCGCGGGCGAGATCTGGCACGACGCGGTGAAGTGGATGCTCGACCACGGCTATCCCGGCCTCGAGAACCTCGCGCTGATCCCGGGCACCGTGGGCGGCGCGCCGGTGCAGAACATCGGCGCCTACGGCGTGGAGCTGCAGGACCGCTTCGATTCGCTCGACGCGATCGACCTCGACACCGGCCGCACGTTCACGCTCGATGCGGCGCAGTGCGCCTTCGGCTACCGCGATTCGGTGTTCAAGCACGTGCCGGCCGGGCCGAACGATTTCGGGCTCTCGGGCCGCGCGCTGATCACGCGCGTGCGCTTCCGGCTGCCCAAGCCGTGGAAGCCGGTGGTGGGCTACCTCGATCTCGAACGCAAGATGGAGGAAACGGGCAACTTCACGCCCAGCGCCAGCGACGTGTTCGACTGGATTTGCGCCATCCGCCGCGCCAAGCTGCCCGACTGGCGCGTGCTCGGCAACGCCGGCAGCTTCTTCAAGAACCCGACGGTCACGCCGGAGCAGTGCGCGGACATCATCGCGCGCGATCCGAAGATCGTGCACTACCCGATGGACGACGGCAGCATCAAGCTCGCGGCCGGCTGGCTCATCGACGCCTGCGGCTGGAAGGGCAAGTCGGTCGGCAATGCCGGCGTCTACGAGAAGCAGGCGCTGGTGCTGGTGAACCGCGGCGGCCTCGAGAACCCGGTCACCGGCGGCGAGGTGATGACGCTCGCGAAGGCGATCCAGACCAGCGTCTACGAGCGCTTCGGCATCCGGCTCGAGCCGGAGCCGGTGGTGGTCTGACCGCATGGAACTGGACTTCCTGCACCTGAATTTCCGCCGCCGCATCGCGGCCCTGGTCTGGGCCCGGCGCGCCGTGCTGCTCGCCGGCCTGGCGGCGCTGGCCTTCTTCTTCGCGCGCCGGGGCTGGGCGATGCTGCCGCTGGTGCTGGCGGCCTGGGCGCTCGCGGCCGCGCTGGGCTACATGCAGGGCAGCCTGCGCCGGCAGTTCATCCGCGAGGCGCGGCTGCCGCCGTTCCTGCTCGGCAAGCTGATGGCGGCGCATCCGGGGCTCGGCCGGCGCGACGCCGAGCTGGTGCTGCGCGGACTGCGGCAGTTCTTCATGGCCCACCTGCGCAGCGGCCGCAGGTTCGTGGCGATGCCCTCGAAGGTGGTCGACACCGCCTGGCACGAGTTCATCCTGCACACGCAGGGCTACCAGCACTGGTGCCAGGCGGCCTTCGGCGGCATGCTGCACCACAGCCCGGCCGAGGTGCTCGGGCGCGACGCGCGGCGCAACGACGGGCTGCGCCGCAGCTGGTACTGGGCCTGCAAGGAGGAGAGCATCGACCCACGCCGGCCGGCGCGGCTGCCGCTGCTGTTCGCGCTCGACGCCAAGTTCGGCATTCCGGGCGGCTTCGCCTACGTGCCCGACTGCCGCGACATCGACCGGCAGAGCGGCTCGGGCGCGCATTGCGGCACCAGCTTCGGCGATTCCTCGTCCTCGGACGGCGGCAGCGCGGGCGATGCGGCGGGCTTCGGCGGCAGCGAGTCGGGCGGCGGCGGTGGCGACGGCGGAGGCGGGGATTCCTCGGGTGGCGACGGCGGTGGTTGCGGCGGCGGCTGCGGAGGCGGCGGCGGGGACTGAGCGCCGCCCGCGGCAGGCAAAAGAAAAACGGGCCACGCGGGCCCGTTTTCTTCATCGCCGCGCGGCGGCCGCCGTCACTTGGCGTCTTCGTCGTTCGCGAGCTTGGGCAACGAGGCGCCCTGGCCGGACGACAGCAGCCCGGTCTGCGTGTAGATCGCGAGCTTCTCGCGCGTGTCGACGATGTCGAGGTTGCGCATGGTCAGCTGGCCGATGCGGTCCAGCGGCGTGAAGGCGCCCTCGACCTTTTCCATGCTCAGGCGCTCGGGCTTGTAGGTGAGGTTGGGCGACTCGGTGTTGAGGATCGAATAGTCGTTGCCGCGGCGCAGCTCGACGGTCACTTCGCCGGTGATCGCGCGCGCCACCCAGCGCTGGGCCGTCTCGCGCAGCATGATCGCCTGCGGGTCGAACCAGCGGCCCTGGTAGAGCAGGCGGCCGAGCTTGCGGCCGTGGTCGCGGTACTGCTCGATCGTGTCTTCATTGTGGATGCCCGTGACCAGGCGCTCGTAGGCGATGAACAGCAGCGCGAGGCCGGGCGCCTCGTAGATGCCGCGGCTCTTGGCCTCGATGATGCGGTTCTCGATCTGGTCGCTCATGCCCAGGCCGTGGCGGCCGCCGATGCGGTTGGCCTCGAGGATCAGCTCGACCAGGTTCGGGTAGCTCACGCCGTTGAGCGCGACCGGCACCCCCTGCTCGAAGCGCACCGAGACGGTCTCGCGCTTGACCTCGACCTCGTCCTTCCAGAACGCCACGCCCATGATGGGCTGCACGATCTGGATGCCGCTGTTCAGGTGCTCGAGGTCCTTGGCCTCGTGCGTGGCACCGAGCATGTTCGAGTCGGTGGAGTAGGCCTTCTCGGCCGACATCTTGTAGGCGAAGCCGGCCTTCTGCATGAAGGCGGACATTTCGGCGCGGCCGCCGAGCTCGTCGATGAAGACCTGGTCGAGCCAGGGCTTGTAGATCTTGAGGCTCGGGTTGGTCAGCAGGCCGTAGCGGTAGAAGCGCTCGATGTCGTTGCCCTTGTAGGTGCTGCCGTCGCCCCAGATGTGGACGTCGTCTTCCTTCATGGCCGACACCAGCATCGTGCCCGTGACGGCGCGGCCCAGCGGCGTGGTGTTGAAGTAGGTCACGCCCGCGGTCGTGACGTGGAACGCGCCGGCCTGCAGCGCGGCGATGCCTTCGTTCGCGAGCTGGGCGCGGCAGTCGATCAGGCGCGCGTTCTCGGCGCCGTAGAGCATCGCCTTGCGCGGGATCTCGTCGTAGTCGGGCTCATCGGGCTGGCCGAGGTTGGCGGTGTAGGCGTAGGGGATCGCGCCCTTGTTGCGCATCCAGTGCAGCGCCGCGCTGGTATCGAGGCCGCCCGAGAAGGCGATGCCGACCTTCTGGCCGGCGGGAACGTTCTGAAGAATGGTCGACATGGGGTGCGTGTCCGTCTCGGTTCAGCCGAAGTGGCAGATGTAGCTGTAGGGCTCGCCGCTGACGCGGATCTGGAAGCTCGAGTTGCCCGGAACGCTGAACTTCTCGCCGGCGCCGGAGCGGACCCATTCGGTGCTTCCCGCGAGCTGGTATTCGCAGCTGCCGGCCGTGCCTTCCATGATCTCGGGCGCGCCGGTGTTGAAGGTGAGGGTGGACGGCAGGATCACGCCGACCGATTTCTTGGTGCCGTCCGCGAGCGTGAGGCTGTGGCTCACGCATTTGCCGTCGAAATACACATTGGCCTTGGTGGCCACTGCGGCGCTGTTGAGGGTGTCGGTAGTCGTCGTCATTGGAAGGCGCCGGCGCGCGGCGCAGCCCGAGGGGTTGGAAAGTCCCCGATTTTAGGGCTTGCCCGGTGCCCGCCCCCGGCGGCCTCAGCGCCAGTGCCGGTGATGCCAGCCGCCGCGGTAGCCGCCCCAGCCGCGCGAATAGCCGAGGTTCAGCGAGATGCCGACCGGCGGATAGACGTAGGGCTGCGCGTAGGGATAGGGGTAGGCGGGCTGCACGTAGACCGGCGCGGCATAGACCGGCGCCGGCCGCACGTACACCGGTGCCGGCGCGGGCGCGTTCGACACCACCACGCCGGGCTCGGGCACGACGTCGTCCCAGCGCCCGTCCTCGGGTTGCTGGTACTGCTGCGGGTAAGGCTGGTTCTGCGCATAGGGCTGGGCGCTGCCGGCCTCCACCGGATAGGCCTGCAACTGCGGCTGCGGTGCCACGGGCGAGGTGGTCACGCCGTAGGCATTGGCCTGGATCGGGATCGTCGCGCCGGGCCGGCTGTTCATGCGGGTGGTGTACTGGCGGCCGTTGTATTCGTAGGTGACGTTGTAGCTGACGTCGCTGCCGGTGGTTTCGCGGATCGGCGTGGCCGAGATCACCCGGGCCTGGACCACTTGCTGCTGCTGTGCCTGCGCGATGCCGGCGCCCGCGGCGAGCAGGCCGGCGGCCGACAGGCCCGCGAAGCTTCGAATGAGGTGTCTGTGCATGGTGTTCTCTCCTGCGGATCGAATTTGGAGGCCGGCGGACGGCGACGGTTCCGGGGTTTACACGGCGTTGACAGCCCAGGCTTCGGCGTCGAATCCCGTGGTAACGCCCTTTTTCGGGCCCCAGTTGACCACCGGCCGCTTGATCAGGCTCGGGTTGGCGAGCAGCACCGCGCGTGCCGAGGCCGCATCGACCACCGCGTTGCGCGTGGCCTCGTCGAGCCCGCGCCAGGTGGTGCCGCGGCGGTTGACCAGGGCCTCCCAGCCGGGCGCCGTCAGCCACCGGTCGAGTTGATCCTCGGGCACGCCCTGCTTCTTGAAATCGTGGAAGGTGTAGGCGACGCCGTGTTCGTCGAGCCAGGCGCGGGCGCGCTTGACGGTGTCGCAGTTGGGAATGCCGTAAAGGGTTGTCATGACCGCGATGATGCCCGCTGCGCCCGGTCGGCGACAATGCCGGCCTCCATGCAAACCCTTGACGACTGGCTCGCGCGCGCCGAGCAACTCCATCCGAAGAACATCGAGCTCGGCCTCGACCGCGCCAGGGAAATGGCCGGGCGCATGGGCCTGCGCTTCGACTGCCCGGTCATCACCGTGGCCGGCACCAACGGCAAGGGCTCGACCTGCGCCATGCTCGAATCGATCCTCACCCATGCGGGCTACCGCACGGCGGTCTTCACCTCGCCGCACCTGGTGCGCTTCGAGGAGCGGCTGCGGCTCGCGGGCGAGGCTGTCGACGCTTCCAAACTGATAGCAAACTTCGAGGCCGTCGAGGCCGCGCGCGGCGACCTGGCGCTGACGTACTTCGAGTTCACCACGCTCGGCATCCTGCGCTGCATGATCGAGGAGAAGCCCGACGTGGCGATCCTCGAAGTGGGGCTCGGCGGCCGGCTCGACGCGGTCAACATCATCGACACCGACTGCGCCGTCATCACGAGCATCGACCTCGACCACATGGACTACCTCGGCCCCGACCGCGAAAGCATCGGTTTCGAGAAGGCCGGCATCATGCGCGCCGGCAAGCCCGCGATCGTGAGCGACCCGATGCCGCCGCAGAGCGTGATCGACCATGCGGGCGCCATCGGCGCCGACCTCTGGCGCTTCGGCCACGACTTCAACGTGTCGGGCGACAAGCAGCAGTGGGGCTGGTCGGGCCGCGGGCGTCGCTACAGCGGGCTGGCCTATCCGGCGCTGCGCGGCGCGAACCAGCTGCTGAACGCCGCGGGCGTGCTCGCGGCCCTCGAGGCACTGCGGCCGCAGTTGCCGATCACCGCCCAGGCCGTGCGCAACGGGCTCGCGATGGTCGAGCTGCCGGGGCGCTTCCAGATCGTGCCGGGTGAGCCGGCGCTGGTGCTCGACGTGGCGCACAACGCGCACGCGGTCGCGGCGCTGGCCGAGAACCTCGACGCGATGGGCTTCTACCCCACCACGCACGCCGTGTTCGGCGTGATGGCCGACAAGGACCTCGCGCCGATCCTCGCGCGCATCGGGCCGCTGATCGACCGCTGGTACTTCACCGACCTGCCCACCCCGCGCGCCGCCAAGGCCGGCGATCTGCTCGCGCGCTGGCAGGCGCAGAACACCCGCGCGGACGCCTCCGGCAGCGTGCATGCGGGGCCCATGGAGGCGCTGCGCGCCGCGGTCGAGCGTGCGGACCCCGCTGATAGAATCGTGGTCTTCGGATCGTTCTTCACCGTGGGTGGCGTGCTCGAAAACGGCACCCCGCGGCTGCAAGCCAGACACCTGCCGCCGGGCGGCTGAAACGTCGAGCCGTCGCACCATCTGCCTTACCTCGCTGCACTCCTCAGGGATCGAACTTCATGGCGTTTTTCAAGTTCCGCACGCGCGGCCCTCAAGGCAACGAAGGACGCGGCGCACCGGCTGCGGTGCCGGCGGAAAGTGTCGAAACCCTGCGTCGCCGCGCGCGGCACCGGCTGGTGGGCGCGGCGGTCCTGGTGCTGCTGGGCGTGATCGGCTTTCCGCTGCTGTTCGACACCCAGCCGCGGCCCGTGGCGGTCGACATCCCGATCGAGATTCCCGACCGCAACAAGGTCAAGCCGCTACCGGTGCCGGCCACGCCGGCGCCCGCGACCGGCAACCAGAGCGCGGGCGACGGCGGTTCGCGAGTGGCGTCGTCGGTCGGCGGCATGATCACCGAGACCGCCGACGGCACCGAGATCGATCCCGCCAAGCCGGCGGCCAGCACCTCGCCCGCGGCGACCGCGCCCGCGGCCAAACCGGAACCGAAGCCCGAGCCCAAACCCGAGCCGAAGCCCGAACCGAAACCGAAGCCCGAGCCCAAGCCGGAACCCAAGCCCGAGCCGAAACCCGAACCCAAACCCGAGCCCAAGCCGGAACCGAAGCCCGCCAAGCCGGCGTCGACCGACGACGGCAGCCGCGCACGCGCGCTGCTCGAAGGCAAGCCGCCGGCGGCCGCGGCCGCCAAGCCGGCGGCTTCCGAGGAAGCGGGCCGCTTCGTGGTGCAGGTCGGCGCGTTCGCGGAGGCCGACAAGGCCCGCGAAGTGCGGCAGAAACTCGAGAAGGCGGGCCTGAAGACCTACGTGCACGTGGCCAAGACCTCGTCCGGCGAGCGCACGCGCGTGCGCGTCGGCCCGTTCGCCTCGCGCGCGGAGGCCGATCGTGCGGCGGAACGCGTCAAGGGCTTGTCTTTGCCGGCTGCGGTCCTCACGTTGTAGTGGCCGTCGCCTGCTGCCGCCGTGGCCCTGCTCGACTGGATCGCCGTCACGCTCGTCTTCGTGTCGATGCTGTTCGGCCTGGTGCGCGGGCTGGTGTTCGAGGTGATTTCGCTGGCCGGCTGGGTCGCGGCCTTCATCGCGGCCCAGTGGCTCGCGTCGGACGTGGCGGCATGGCTGCCGTTCGGCGACCCGCAGGCGACCTGGCGCTATCCGCTGGCCTTCGTGCTGGTGTTCGTGGCGGTGGCGTTCGGCGTGGGCCTGCTGGCGGCGCTGACGCGGAAGTTGATCGCGGCTGTCGGCCTCCGGCCGGTGGACCGGATGTTGGGTGGGGCCTTCGGAGCGGCGCGCGGCGTGGTAGCCCTGCTCGTGCTGGCGGTCGTTGTTCATTTGCTGGCGTTGAGCGACAGTGCCTGGTGGCGCGAATCGATCAGTGCCAGTGTTCTCGATGCGGCATTGCAGGGCCTGAAACCCGCGCTGCCTGAAAAGTTGGCAAGCTACCTGCCCTGAGAGGAATCGGTCATGTGTGGAATCGTCGGCGTTGTCAGCAACGCACCCGTCAACCAGCTGCTCTATGACGCCTTGCTGCTGCTGCAGCATCGCGGCCAGGACGCGGCCGGCATCGTCACCCTGCTGGAACGCAAGTTCTTCATGCACAAGGCCAAAGGCATGGTGCGCGACGTGTTCCGCACGCGCAACATGCGCGCGCTGCCGGGCAACGTGGGCCTGGGCCAGGTGCGCTATCCGACGGCGGGCAACGCCTACAGCGAGGAAGAAGCGCAGCCCTTCTACGTGAACGCGCCCTTCGGCATCGTGCTGGTGCACAACGGCAACCTGACCAATGCGCATGCGCTGCGCTCGGAGCTGTTCTCCACCGACCACCGCCACACCAACACCGAGAGCGACTCCGAAGTGCTGCTCAACGTGCTCGCGCACGAGCTCGAGCGCGCCTCGCGCGGCGTGCCGCTGAATCCGGCCGAGGTGTTCGCCGCGGTCAGGAGCGTGTACAAGCGGCTGCGCGGTTCGTATGCGGTGGTCTCGCTGATCGCCGGCCACGGGCTGCTGGCCTTCCGCGATCCCCACGGCATCCGCCCGCTGTGCATGGGCCGCAGCGCCGACGGCACCGTGATGGTGGCGAGCGAATCGGTGGCGCTCGAAGGCTCGGGCCACACCTTCGAGCGCAATATCGCGCCGGGCGAAGCGGTGTTCATCGACCTGCAGGGCAATGTGCATTCGATGCAGTGCGCCGAGGCGGCCACGCTCAACCCCTGCATCTTCGAGTTCGTGTATCTCGCGCGGCCCGACTCGGTGCTCGACGGCATCTCGGTCTACCAGGCGCGCCTGAACCTCGGCGAGACGCTGGCCAAGCGCGTGGTGTCCACCGTGCCGCCGAACCAGATCGACGTGATCATTCCGATCCCCGAATCGAGCCGCCCGAGCGCCACGCAGCTCGCGCACCTGCTGGGCATTCCCTACCGCGAAGGCTTCGTGAAGAACCGCTACGTCGGCCGCACCTTCATCATGCCGGGGCAGGGCGTGCGCAAGAAGTCGGTGCGCCAGAAGCTCAACGTGATCGCGAGCGAGTTCAAGGGCCGCAACGTGCTGCTGGTCGACGACTCCATCGTGCGCGGCACCACCAGCCGCGAGATCGTGCAGATGGCGCGCGACGCGGGCGCACGCAAGGTCTACCTCGCGAGCGCGGCGCCGCCGGTGCGCTACCCGAACGTCTACGGCATCGACATGCCGACCAAGGACGAGCTCGTGGCACACGACCGCACCGTGGAAGAGGTGCGCGAACTGATCGGCTGCGATGCGCTGATCTACCAGGACGTCGATGCGATGAAGCGCGCCGTCGGTTCGCTCAACCCCAAGCTCGACGGCTTCGACGCTTCCTGCTTCGACGGCGTGTACGTGACCGGCGACATCGACACCGAGGCCATCACGCGCATGAACGGCAACCGTCCGCGCATCGAGGAAACCGAGGAAGACTCCTCGCGCCTCGCGCTGCCCAACCTGAGCGAGTGAGCGCGAATTGACCGATGAACGCACCCTGCCGCCCGGGCTGCACCGCGACACGCTCGCGCTGCGCACCGGGCTGGCGCCGAGCCAGCATGGCGAGCATTCCGAAGCGCTGTTTCTGACCAGCGGCTTCGTGCAGCCCGACGCCGAGACCTCGGCGCGCCGCTTCGCCGGCACCGAAGCGGGCTTCACCTACTCGCGCACTTCCAACCCCACGGTGGCGAGCTTCGAGCAGCGCCTCGCCGCGCTCGAAGGCACCGAGGCCGCGATCGGCGCCTCCACCGGCATGGGCGCGATCCTCATGATGTGCATGGGCCTGCTCAAGGCCGGCGATCATGTGATCTGCTCGCGCTCGGTATTCGGCTCCACGCTCAACCTGTTCGGCAAGGAGTTCGCCAAGTTCGGCGTCGAGACCAGCTTCGTCTCGCAGACCGACGTGGCCGAATGGGCGCGCGGCGATCAAGCCCAACACCCGCCTGTTCTTCGCCGAGACGCCGACCAACCCGCTGACCGAGGTCTGCGACATCCGCGCGCTCGCTGACATGGCCCATGGCGCCGGCGCGCTGCTCGCGGTCGACAACTGCTTCTGCACGCCGATCCTGCAGCGCCCGGCCGAACTCGGCGCCGACCTGATCATCCATTCGGGCACCAAGTACCTCGACGGCCAGGGCCGCGTGATGGCCGGTGCGATCTGCGGGCCGTCGAAGCTCATCGTCGACGTGTTCGGCCCGGTGGTCCGCACCGCCGGCATGGCGCTGTCGCCGTTCAACGCCTGGGTCGTGCTCAAGGGCCTGGAGACGCTCGGCATCCGCATGAAGGCGCAGTGCGCCAACGCGCTCGCCGTGGCGCAGTGGCTCGAACGGCAGCCCGGCGTTGCGCGCGTCTACTATCCCGGCCTTGCCTCGCATGCGCAGCACGAACTCGCGATGCGGCAGCAGTCGGGGCAGGGCGGGGCGGTGGTGTCGTTCGACGTGGTCGGCGACACGCCCGAGACCGCGCGCGCCAACGCCTTCCACGTGATCAACAGCACGCGCGTGCTGAGCATCGCCACCAACCTCGGCGACACCAAGACCATCGTCACGCATCCCGGCACGACCTCGCACGGGCGCCTCACCGAGGTGCAGCGGCAGGCGGCAGGCATCAGCCAGGGGCTGATCCGCGTCGCCGTGGGCCTCGAGCACATCGACGACATCACGGCCGACCTGCAGCGCGGCCTCGGCACCCTGGGCCTTCAGAAATCCTGATCACCGATCCATGACCGGCAAAGTTCGCACCCGCATCGCTCCGTCTCCCACCGGCTTTCTTCATCTGGGCACGGCCCGCACCGCGCTCTACTCGTGGGCCTATGCGCGCCACCACGGCGGCGAGTTCGTGCTGCGCATCGAGGACACCGACGTGGCCCGCTCCACGCAGGACTCGACCGACCAGATCCTGGCCTCGATGCACTGGCTCGGCCTCGACTACGACGAGGGCCCGATCTACCAGATGCAGCGGCTCGAGCGCTACCGCGAAGTCATCACCCAGATGTTCGCGGCCGGTACGGCCTATTACTGCTACTGCACGCCCGCCGAACTCGACGAGATGCGCGAGGCGCAGCGCGCGCGCGGCGAGAAGACGCTCTACGACCGCCGCTGGCGCCCCGAGCCCGGCAAGACGCTGCCGCCCGTGCCCGAAGGCGTGCCGCCGGTGGTGCGCTTCTGCAACCCGCCCGAAGGCGACGTGACCTGGAACGACCTCGTCAAGGGCGAGATCACGATCAACAACCGCGAGATCGACGACCTGATCATCCTGCGGCCCGACGGTGTGCCCACCTACAACTTCGCCGTCGTGGTGGACGACTGGGACATGGCCATCACGCACGTGTTCCGCGGCGACGAGCACATCAACAACACGCCGTGGCAGATCAACATCTTCCGCGCGCTCGGCGCGCCGCTGCCGCAGTTCGGCCATGTGCCCGTGATCCTCGGCGACGACGGCCAGAAGCTTTCGAAGCGCCGCGGCGCGGTCAGCGTCACCGCCTATGAAGACAACGGCTACCTGCCCGAGGCCATGCTCAACTACCTCGCGCGCCTCGGCTGGAGCCACGGCGACGACGAGCTGTTCACGCGCGAGCAGATGGTGGGCTGGTTCGACGGCTCGCATCTGTCGAAGAGCCCGGCGCAGTGGGATGCGGCCAAGCTCGCCTGGGTCAATGCGCAGTACATCAAGGCGAAGCCCGATGCGGAGCTCGCGCCGCTCGTCGCCGCGCAACTCAAGAAGCGCGGCATCGAGGCCGACGACCGGCTCGTTGCCATCTGCGCGCTGTTCAAGGACCGCTGCGAAACCACCGTCGCGCTCGCCGACTGGGCCGCGGCCTTCTATGCCGACGTGACCGCGAACGAAGCGGAGCGTGCGCAGCACGTCACCGATGCGGTGAAGCCCGCGATCGCCACGCTTGCGGATAAACTCGCATCCCTCGTCACGTGGGACAAGGCGGCGATCGCCGCGGTCATCAAGGAAACCCTGGCCGCGCACTCGCTCAAGATGCCCGCATTGGCGATGCCGGTGCGCGTTCTTGTGATGGGAACGCCACAGACGCCGTCGCTCGATGCAGTGCTCGCGATCTTTTCCAAAGAAAAAGTGATCGAGCGTTTGAAAGTGGCCTAAAAATCGTTCTATAATTTGAGGCTCGACACCGACAACGCGGTGATTCTGAAAAGAAGCACCGGGAAGTCAAAACGGGGGTATAGCTCAGCTGGGAGAGCGCTTGCATGGCATGCAAGAGGTCAGCGGTTCGATCCCGCTTACCTCCACCAGAGTGTCGAGAAGGTATGAAGTGCTGATCGCAGCACGTCCAAGGTTTTGACCCTATCGTCTAGAGGCCTAGGACACCACCCTTTCACGGTGGCTACCGGGGTTCGAATCCCCGTAGGGTCGCCAGTTTCACTTCGGTGAAGCCGGCACGAGTCGTCAACACTCGGTTCCGCAAGGAGCGAACGTTGTCTACCAGGAGTGGTAGTTCAGTTGGTTAGAATACCGGCCTGTCACGCCGGGGGTCGCGGGTTCGAGTCCCGTCCACTCCGCCAAACAAAGCAACGGGTTACGTGAGAAATCACGTAACCCGTTTGTCTTTTTGGAATCTGATTCCATGGACTTTGGAATATGGTTGATGCGGGGTAGGCGCGATGGAGACATGCGTTTCCGTGGTGGACATGCAAACCCGCTTCTCGACTACGTGCGAACTTGGGCAGAATGCCATCCAAGCGTCCCCGGCGGCGCGGGGCGCCCCCACAAAAAGTTCATCGATGCAATCCGCTCTCACGCAGAAGACGAACGATTGGCGTAGCGAGGCGACCACTTGACGGACGACGTCGTTAAACCGAACGCATTCATAAAGCCGGACGACGCCTGCGTGGTGCCGCCCGATCGTCCGATCCCGGCCGAACTCCTTGGACGCTATTCGGTTGAGCGCGACGCGTTCGCCGAGCAGGATATTGCTGACTATGTCCACAGCCAGGCGCGTGATGAGGTTGTCAATCACGTTGAGCGCGTGAAGCGCGAGGTCGTGATGGGCGAGCCCTACGAGATTTGGGACGTGACTACCGACCAGGGCCGGTGGTGGGTCATCACGAACCCTACTAACCTCTACTCGCAGCAGCACTTTGCGAGTCTTGACTACACCTTCTCCTTCCATGTTGGCCTGATGGCGAGGGTTCGCAGTCGCTCGGTTTCGCCGGATGGAAACGACCCGACGCCGTTCGATGAAGTTCTAAGACGTTTCGAGCAGGCGCGCGACCGATTCGGACATGCGATCGAAGTCGAGGACCTGCAGGCAATCGGGATGCTTTTACGCGAGGGCTTGATCTCACTAACTACCGCGGTGCATCGAAGGGTCGTCCTGCCTCAGGGAGTCGAGGTTCCGCAAGTTGCCAACTTTGTAGCCTGGACGGATGTGTTGTTGAATGTCCTATGTGCCGGAGGAAGCAACGAGCGACTGCGCCAGTACCTTAAGAGCCAAGCGAAAGAAACATGGCAACTCGTGAATTGGCTGACACACTCTCGAAGTGCGGACAGGATAGCAACTGAGATTGCGGTAGACGGCAGCGATGTCACGTTGCGCACGTTTATTCAGCTCCTTGAGCGGCAGAGAACGGGCGGGGCGGAAGAGTGCCCATCGTGTCATTCGAGAAACATCCGAACATTCTTCGACATCGATATCCCTCCAGACGGCGATTACTTCCTCAGTTGTGGGGCCTGCGACTGGCACAACCACCCTGGCGTCCCCGCCGACACTAACGGCGAAGAAGCTCAAGACATGCAATCGTGAGCCTCGTCGCCTGATTGAGTTTCTGTGACCTCTAGTCCTCAGGCGAAGCGTAGGCGGCGGCTTCCGCATTGTTTGGGTGTAGCCCTAGACTTGAAGAGCTGAACGAAACACAGGGGATTGGGGGTCGATGGATAATTTGGGCCTGGGTAATCCCTCATCAATCTTTTGCAACTTGCGACGCCATTCAGCAAGGAACGGTTACACTTTGTTTGCCGCCTCGGCAGATACTTAATCTTGCCCGCGTTAACGCAGGCATTGCAGCATAGTAACCCCGCTGCTAGACGATCTAAACGTGTAACCTAAATTATCGCAGGTCGTAAAGGTGAAAGATTCCGAGGCGGCACCTTCCTGATGGCAATACTTGGTATTAAAGAATTCCACGACCTTTTTGTTCGGTCGGATGTTCCCTATTTCTCCAAGCACATCTTAGGAATTGATTACTCCAAAGTAGAGCGGGTTATCTACCCTCGTCCTCGTTACACTAGCTTCGTGTTGGCGAAGGCTAACGGCGCAAATCGTATTATTGCAGAACCGTCCAGCAAGGTGAAAGAGCTTCAATATCGAGCTCTAGCCTTTCTTGAGGAAGCAGTGCCAAAACCTAAGGCCTGTGTGCATGGCTTTGTTGAGGGTAGGAGCATTCTTACGAATGCGAAAAAGCACCTAGATCGACAGCCGTACCATATCCTGAACCTAGATTTGTCAGATTTCTTCCCTTCGATAACTTTTTACCGAGTGCGAGGTGCATTGATGGCGCCTCCGATGAAGTTTTCTTTTAACGTGGCATCCATGCTTGCGCATCTATGCACGCATGAAGGCAGATTGCCACAAGGTGCTCCGACTTCCCCCTTTCTGGCGAATTTGATCTGCAGATCGCTCGACTCACAGTTGACGCTGCTCTCGAAGCGCCATAGAGCCACATACACGCGTTATGCTGATGATTTAACCTTTAGCTTCTCTCATAGAAACTCTAATCGACTTCCGGCAAACATAGTCACGTTTGATGGCGGCAGCGTAAGTATAGGCCGCGAGCTGAGATCGATAATTGAGTCTAATTCATTCCGAATAAACGAAGAAAAAACTCGAATCTCCATGCGTCATCGGCGAATGGAAGTCACTGGAGTTATAGTCAATCAATTTCCTAATGTTAGCAGGAAATTTATAGATAAAATTAGAGGTGCGTTGCACGCGTGGGAGAAGTATGGGTTTATCGCAGCTGAAGCTAATTGGAACGCCCGTGTAGCGGGAAACGTAGCCGAAGCAAGGTCCGCGAAAGTGTGGGCTCGGCAAACGCGTACCGGGAACATCCCCTCTCTGCAAAATGTCCTGTGGGGGCGTCTGCTTTTCGTTCGCATGATTAGGGGAAATGATGACCCTCTTTATACGCGTTTAGCTGAAAAGTACAACCATCTTTGCCGCACTCATAAAGCGATTGATCCGACGTTCCGGGTTGCGTCGCTCCCGATCGAGCTGCAAGTAAAAAATATCTTAGATATTGACTACGCAACCTTCGTATTGGAATGGAGTGCAGATTATGTGGCGCCGGGTACCGTGGACTCTGAGCCAATCCTGTCACAAGGCACTGCATTCGCTTATGGAACAGGGCGGCGATTCGTTACTTGTGATCACGTACTTCAGGGGCAGTCGGGCTCGGGTAAAGTTGACGTTTATGACCCACTTCTAACGAACCTGAGCATCGTATTAAAAAATCCGCACACACGGGTGGATATTTATGTGCGCGTGACAAAACGAGATGCGCATCGAGATTTGGCAGTCCTAGAGCCCATCGATCAGGATGCAAAGGCAGAACGACATTTTGACGGCCGTTTAGAGCCGTTAGAGCACGGCGCCAAGGCGCATTTAATTGGATTTCCAAATTGGAGCCGAGGTCGTATGGCAAATAATGTGCCGGTTTCAGTTTTGCAAAAATACCCTCGACACGGCCTCCAACGAATCGAAATCGGGGGGAGCACGATCAGGCAAGGAAATTCCGGTGGCCCGTTGGTAGACACATCGTACAGATTGGCCGGCGTTGCACAGCAAGGGGCTTCACAAACCAGCGGAAACGATGAATGTCTTTGCGTTGTCGAACTGGATCGCTGGCTTGGTCCCTCATAGTTAAAGCCTATGCGCGTCCGAATGTTGAAAGAGGCACTCTCGTCTATCGGCCCGCGGACTGAAATTTTGGAATAGGAGCGTTGCCCTTAGGCATAAAAAGTTGCATTTCAAGTAGGGTTTGGGATATCAAGAGGCCTGTTATGGCGCGCCAGTGCTGGCTTCTCGGACCGGCATGTCACGCCGGGCGTCGCGGGTTCGAGTCCCGTCCACTCCGCCAAACAAAGCAACGGGTTGCACCAGAAATGCCGCAACCCTTTTTTCTTTTCCGCGCCTCAATTCACCTTCACCTGAAACAGCACGGATCCCGTCGCCCCGGGCGCGAGCGGGCCGGTGAAGGTCCATTCGATCGCGCCCGTCATGCCCGCGGCCTGTGCGGTTGCGCAGGCCACCGCGGCCGCGGGTGGCGGATTCGCCGGCGTGGTCTTCATGCAGTTGCTCAATGTGGCCGGCGTGGTGCCGGCGGTGGCGCTCACGAAGGTGGTGTAGCTCGGCGTGCTGTCGCTGATGGTCATGCTGCGCACGGGGGTCTCGGCGTTGTTGGCGTAGGTGATGCGGTACTCGAGCGTCTCGCCGGGGCGCGCCTGGTTGGTGATGGCGAAGGCGGTGCCCTGCGTCAGGTTGCGGACCTCTTTTTTCAGGGCCATGGCCACGGACGACACGGTGGTGAGGTCGTCGAGCGTGAAGCTGACGGCCAATGCGGGGTTGGCGTTGGCGTGATCGAAGTCGGCGCGGACCGTCACCCTGTTGGTCGCGCCTTCGGGGGCGCCGAGGGGAATGAACTGCTGCACGATCACGCACACGTTGCCGTTGGCGGTGACTGCCGTGCCCGGTCCCGCGGGCGGGTACAACTGCGCCGCGCCGGCCTGCAGGGTGCCCGTGCAGCCCGGGTCGGCAAGGATCCTCGCGCTCCATCCGCCGACGGCAGGGGTCGCCGTCTCGCCGGCGATGCTGAAGCGCACCGTTCCGGCCGTGCCCGCGGTGAAGGTGTGGGGATAGGTGACGGTGTTGCCCGGCACGCCGGTCTTGATGCCGCTGGCCGCGAAGCGGCTGGTGGCGACGTCGCCGAAGTCGAGCGCGTTGTGGCCCGTGCCGTTCCACTGGAAGGCGATGCGGTCGGGCGTGCCGCTGCGCGTGTAGGTGTAGCTGCTGCCGCCGGCGCTGACGGCGCTGCCGGAGGGCAGCGCGGTGCCGCTGACCGAAGCGCCGGTCGAGATGCGGTCGAAGGGGTTCGTCTCCTCCACGCAGAGCGCCGCACCGGTGGCCGTGCCCGTGGGCACCGCGAGGCTGTAGCGACCGGCTGCATCGGTGACGGTGCGTGCGAGCACGGTGGACCCGCAGTTCGTCAGCCGAATGCCCACGCCCGCCAGCGGCCCTTCGCCGCCATTGGGGATGCCGTCGTTGGCAGTCCCGCTGCCCGCGCCGTTGTCGAGGAACACCCGGCCGTTCACCCGCCGCGCGGATGGCGTGTTGGTGATCGTGCAGCGCAGCTTGGCACCGACCACCGGGGTGATCGCACGGCCCTGGGCCGGGTTGAAGGCTTCGTTCGTGGGCAGGCTGCCGGCCGGCGTGAGGGCGTTGGCATCGGTGCAGCTGAGCTTCGCGTCGTAGTCGGCGAGCTGGGTGCCGGAGGTTCCGGTCTCCGTCAAGGTGTAGGTCGTACCGGCGACCGCGTTGAAGTCGCCGGTGGTGCCGGTCCCGGCGGTCACTGTCGAGCCGCTGCCGCTGGTGGTGGCCTTCGCGGTCGAACTCACAATCGTGCCGCTGGCGCCGCCGGTGCGGATGGCGACGGTGAAGTTGTCGCCCGTGCGCACGCGCGTGCCGCCGAGGGCCTTGCTGAGCGCGAGGGTCGGCGCCTTGTCGTCGTTCTTGATGGTGCAGACCGCGGTGTCGCCATGGACCAGGCTGATGCTGTTGCCCGAGACCGGGGCGCCGCCATTGAGCACGCAGGCGTAGGTGCCGGCGGTGTAGCCGGCCAGCGCAGTCTCGCCGAGCGTGTACGTGCCCGGGAGGACGGAGGCGTTGGTGATCGCGGGGTCGTTCGTCTTGCCGCTGATCGTGGTGCTGCCGCGGGTCGCGCTGAGCGTGAAGTCCGCGGCCGTGGCGGTGCCGCCGTTGTCGTTGATCACCTGCTTCTTGAGCGTCAGCCTCGGCTTGTCGGGCAGGCTCCAGATCAGTTCGAGGCCGTCGTTGGATGCGTTCAGATTGCCCACGCCGGTCACCGCGAAGCTCAGTTGGGTGATGCCGGTGCCGTTGAAGCGGATCGAGCCGCAGCCCATCCCCGTCGAATCGCTGGCGTCCGTGCAATTTTGAACGGCGCCGCTGATGGTGCTGTCGACGTCGCTGCGCTGGAAGTAGCTTCCGGTGACCTCCAGCTTTCCGTTGTCGCTGAGCTTCGTCAGCGTCACGCTCGCGCTCTGCTGGACCGAACTGTTCAGGGTCCAGCGCGCACTCTTGATCCGGTTGCCTTGCTCCACGCCGATGCGGCTGACGTGCAGAACGGGGTTGTTGACGGGCTGGCTGAAGGACACGGTGACCGTGGTCGTCGTCAGGGGATTGAACAGTCCCGTCAGTCCCTGGCCGCCGCTGACCGTGCCGCTGTAGGGATTGGTCCACCAAGTCGAGCTGGTGGCGAAGGCGGTGTTGGAATAGTTCTGCCCGGTGGCGAGCGGCCCTTCGTGCGTGACGGTGAAGTCGCCCGCCGTGGCGGTGGCGGTGTCGGTGTTGTCGTCGATGGTCCAGGTGCCGGTCACGGCGGCCCGTGCGGTCTGGGGCGCGCAGAGTGCCAGCAGCAGCGCGCCGGCCACGGCCGATGCCGCGGCCATGCCGCGCCAGGCGTTCTTTGCGAAGCGCCCGATGCGGTGCGTCGTCGCCGCTGTGCTCATGGCGCCTCCGCGGTGGGCGCAAAGCCCAGGTTCGTTTCATCGAACTTGAAGCGGAGGCGGATGAATGCGCCCTTGCTCGTGTATTCGTTGGCCGTCAGGTCGCGGTCGTGCAGGCCGACGAAGTTGTAGCCCACGGAGAGCCAGGTGTTCCTGTAGAGCTGATAGCCCACCTCGATGCCGAAGCTCTTCTGCAGCCCGCCGCCCTTGCCGAACAGCATGCCGGCCTGCACGGACATGTCCCAGTCGCGGTCGATGTCGTGCGTGTAGCGTCCCTGCAGCAGGTGCGCCCAGTACCGGCTGGCCAACGTGCCGTCGCCGAAGCGGCTGATCTTGCCCGCATAGCGCCCCATCACCGCGCGCCCCGGCTGCGGGTTGTAGTGCAGGTGCGCCGAGACGATGTCGGCGCTGGTCTTGCCGGGCAGGTCGGCGCCGTTGTGCGCGCCGAACACGCTGCCGCCCTGCAGCGCACCCGCCGCGTTGCCGGCGCCCACGACCTTTTCGGAGCGGCGCTCATAGCGCGCTAGCGCGTTCCAGGTGTCGTCGTCCACCGGGCGGTAGGCCACGCCCACCTGATGGCGCTGCAGGTGGCGCTCGTTGCCGGCGTTCTGGCCCTGGCCTTCGCTCGAACTCGCGATGCTGCGCGCGAGCAGGCTCCACGACGGGCTGAGCTTGTACGCAAAGCCCGCGGCGAACAGGCGCGTGTTCGCATCCTCGCCGCGCCGCGCTTCGAGCACGCCGCTGGTCTTCACGCGATCGGTGAAGTACTCGATGCCGCTGGTCAGGGCCGTGGATTCGCCCAGCCCGCCGGCATAGCCGGTGCCGGTGTTGACGCTGTTGCTGTAGCCGCTGAGATCGCGGGTGTGTTCGACGCCGCCCGTCACGCGAAGCCGTTCCGTGAGCTTCACGGTGTTGCGCACGCCGATCGCGGCCTGCACGCCGCGGCCGTCCGCGCCATCGCTGAGGCGGTACTCGTTGTAGGCGCGGCCGCCCTCCATGTAGGCGCTCTCGAGGCCGACGATGCCCACGTTGTTGCGCCTGCCGTCGTCGAGCGCATACGGGCCGTACAGCGAGGAGATCAGCTCGTAGCGCCCGTAGGCGCGGGTCTTGTCGGTGATGGCGTAGTTGCCGCCGATCGCCAGCACCCGGCGATCGCCGTCGGCCACGTCCTGCTCGCCTTCGACGAAGACCTGCGCATTCGGCACGCCGGGCATCTGCGTCGAGAAGCGCGCGCGCACGGTGGTCTGGCTTCGGGGGTCGACGCTGCCCGCCGCGGCATCCGCGCCGAGCGCCGTGACGCTGTTGGCGCCGATGCTGCTGCCCAAGCGTCCGTCGTAGGTGGAGATCTGGCCGTAGTCGAAGCCGGGGTTCGAGCCGGTCAAGTTGCCGCCCCGGCCGTGGCGCACGCCCACTTCGACGGCGCTGGTCTCGCCGAGCTTCTTCTGCGCGCTCACGCTCGCGCCGCGGCGCTCGTCGGCCTGCGCGGCATCCTTGCCGTAGAGCGCTTCCGCACGCACGCTCAAGCCGGGGTCGAGCTTGTATTCGGCACGGGCGGCGGCCTCGGTGCGGCCCGCCGCAAAGCTCGCACCGGGGTTGTCGAAGCCGTCGTCCGTCCGCGTCGCGAGCGCCACGGCCGCGAGCTTGTCGTCCTGGTAGCGTGCCTCCAGGCGTGCGCCCTTGCCCTTGCCCTTCTCGTCCGATTCGGTCGCGACCACCTCGGCCGCCACGGTGGTGTTCTCGCCCAGGCGCGCAAGCCCGGTGAGCGCCCGGAGCTGGCGCTTGTTGCGCGGGTTCTCGTCGGTGCCGACCACCACGCCGAGCTGCAGCGCCTCGCCGACCTTCGCCTGCACGTCGACGCCGGCCACGGCGAACTTCGGTCCGCCGGCGTCGACCTCGTAGGTCACGCGGATCGATTGCGGATTGAGGTTCGCATCGGCCGAGGCGATGGCGTGCGTGAACAGAAGGCGCCGCGTGAGCGGTTCGAGCGTGTAGTCGACGAAGCGGGTCATCGCCGTGCGCTGCAGCACGATGCCGGGCTGGTTGCGGTCGCGCACCACGATCTCGAGCTGCTCGCTGTTCTCGACGAATTCGCCCGTGGCCCCGCTCAGGTAGTAGGGCCCCGAGGTGCCCAGCGCGCGGAACTCCTCGGTCTGCTGCGTCTGCGCCGTGCGCGAGGCATAGGTGGTCGCGCGCACGCGGTCACTCTCGTACACGTGCTTGAGCCCGGTCAGCGAACGGTTGCTCTGGCTGAGGTTGCGCACCTCGCTGCTGCTGGCGGTGGAGAAGTCGCCGTACAGCAGGTAGGAGCGGTTCTTGTCGATGCGCACGAAGAGCTTCTGCGTGCTCTGGGCGTCGAAGCCCTTGACCGAGGAGTCGCCGTAGATCGGATAGAACTCGTCGGGGCGGATGTCCCGGAACAGCCGTTCCTTCTGCGACTTGTCGGAGTCGAAGGCGGCGGTCAGCAGGTACTCGCCCTTGACCGTGCCCTTGAGGAAGAAGGCCGCGCGGCCGCCGGCACGCCGGCCGTCGCTGCTGCCGTCGCCCTGCAGGCTGCGCAATTCCGACTCGAAGGCCGCGCCGGCCGGCGCCGCGCCGATGGGCACCTTGCCGCGCCGCGTGAAGTCGAGCACGCCTTCGACGATGCCCAGGCCGATCATCGGGCGCTGTTCCGGCAGCAGGGTGAGCCGCGCTTCGTTGACGACGTCCCCGGCCGCGATGCGGATGCGCGCATCGCCCGCCTCGCCAGGCGGCAGCAGCTGGAATTCCGCACTGCCTCCCTCCATGAAGACCTGGGTGCCGGGCTCCGTGGCGTTCAGGTCTTCGCTGAGCCAGCGGCCGCGGTCGGACTGCAGCGTGAGCTGCGTGCGCGCGGTGACGGGCACGCCGGCGGCGTCGACCAGCCGCACCGTCACGGGCACGGGGGTGCGCAGGTCGGCCTGCGCGGCAGCGGGCAGTCCGATCTCGATCGCGCCCAGCCGGTCGGGCGCCACGACGGCGATCTCGACCGCCTCGCCGCGCACGTTGCCGAAGGCGTCGACCGCCTCGAGCCGCAGCAGGTTGCGGCCGGGCCGAAGTGGCACGCCGATGAACTCCCAGGCGGCGATCTTCCGGGAGACCAGCCGCGTCTTCTTGCCCACGCGGCGCCCGTCGATTGCCGTGCCGTTGACGGCGAGGCGGAAGCTCGCGTCGGCGTCGCCCTTGACGCGCACGTTGATCGATCGGCCCGGCGCCGTCTCGCCGTCCTTCGGTTCGATGAAGGCGAGCGCATTGTTTTCGAGCTGCGGCAGCAGGGCTTCGAGTTCGACCGGAGGCGCCGCGGGGCGGGGTGGCGGTGCGCTGGCCGCCCCGGCGACCGGCGTCCTCGGCGCAGCGAACAGGCTGCCCGCGGGCGCCGCGGTGGCGAGCGGCGCGTCAGACCGGTTGCCGATGGTGCCGCCCAGCGTACCGGCGGCGCCGTTCACGTAGCTGCTGGTGTCGGCGCGTGGGGCGGGCAGCGCGATCAGCGGCGCGGCGGCGTTCTGCACCGTGCCCGCGCTGCCGCTCGCGAGCGCCTGGCCGGCGGCAGGCAGGCTGCGCAGGTCCCCGGGCGGCGCCACTTTCCCCTGGGGGTCCAGGCGCAGGCGGACCTGCGCGTCGGCTTCGGCGTCGGGGCGCGCCGCCATGGCGGTGCGCCGCGCGGCGACCTCGGCGAGCACGGCCTTGTCGCCGCAGTTGCCGATCACGAAGTTCGCCTTGTGAAACTCGCCCTTCTTCAGGTCGAGGAAACGGCTCTCGGGGGTACCGGCGTTGCGGTTGTCGAGCACTTCGAGCCGGGCGCCGCGCGGCAGGGTGGTCTGGTCGAGGCGCAGCACGTGCGTCACGGGCTTGAGGCCGTAGAGGCTCCACTTGCCCTCGACGTCGGTGACCACGTGGGTGCCGTCTTCCATGTAGAGGCGCACGCCCGGCACGCCGATCTCGTCGACGCCCTGCTGCCGGCCGTCGCGCCTGCAGTCCATGTAGACCTTGCCGAAGGCGTAGGCCTCGTCCGAGAACACGCCGCCGGTCACGCGCACGGTCCACTGCGCGAGGTTCGACTGCGCGCGCCCGGCGCTGGCGCGCGCGCGGTTGACCGCGCTGCCGTTCGTGGGCGCACCCACGCCGATGCGCACGCGGTAGCGCACCATGGCCGACTCGCCGGGTCCGAGCGCGAGCGTCGGGAAACCGAAGCCGAGCGCCGGCCCCGCACCGCCCGTCGGATCGGCCGCGGGCGCGCCGTTCAGCCTCGCGCTGCCGGCCACGTAGGCGAAGCCCGGCGGCAGCGCGTCGTCGAAGCGCACGCCGGCGAGGCGAACACCGGTGCGGTTGGTGAGCGTCAGCGCGTAGTCGAGAAAGTCGCCGAACTCCACCTGCCGCTTGCTGCCGTCCTTGCGCAGCACCAGCCCGGTCAGGTCGGCCGGGTCGAGCGGGATGTGGTTGTGCGTGACCTCGCAGGCCTGCCCGTCGGATCGGATGCCCACGACCAGGCGCAGGTGGTAGGTGGTGGGCTGGTCCGCCTGCGGCGCCGCGCTGTGCGGCACGACCGGCCCGCAGCGCTCGAAGACGGAGGGCTGCGGCGGGATCAGCAGCGAGGGCGACAGATAGCCGCTGCCTGCGGGCGGCGCGACTTCGAGCGAATAGATGCACAGCCCGGGCGCCGCGGGCGGCGACAGCAGGATGAATTCATAGCGGCCCTCGGCGTTGGTCGCCATGGAGGCGCTGCCGTCCGCATGGTAGGTGTAGGTGCCCGAGTCGCCCCTGTAGAGCTCGGCGGCGAGGACCGGCGTGACCGGGCCGCTTTCGCACGACAGGCGCCGGAAGGTCACGGTGGCGCCCGGCACCGGCAGGCGCGTGCGCGCGTCGTAGACCACGCCTTCCGGGTCCAGCAGCAGCGACTCCACCGTGGCGTGGTCGGCGGCCGCGGGCTCTTCCAGCCGGCCTTCCCACACGCTGTCGTCGTAGGAGGCGGCCCAGACCTTGTTCACGAGCCTGATCTGCTGGCCGACGAATTCGGGCTTGACGGTGACGCGCACGGTGAACGTGAGCGTCTCGGTCTCGCCGGACGCCAGCGGCCGGGTGCCGTCGACCAGGCTCAGCCGGTGCTCGGCCTGGAGGTGGTAGGAATTGCCGTTGTCCTCATAGGCCGAGGTGTCGCAGGGCGAGCGGCCGGTGAAGTCTTCGGCCGCGGTCAGGAGTCCGTTGACGGCCGTCGGCCGGGTGGTGATTTCCCAGCTCGCGATCCTGCCGTCGCTCCGGTCCATTTCGAAGGTGCAGTTCAGGTTGTTGAACACATGCACCGTCGGCGCCCGCACGGTGCCGTAGTTGGTCACCGAGATCGTGTAGTCGAGGTCGTAGACGCCTTCGGCGATGCGCCGCGAGCTCACGCGTTCTTCCGCCCGCAGGTACGGCACCGGCGCCCACACGGGGGTCGGCCCGGTGTCGTTGGTGGGGTCGCCGTCGCCGTTGAGGTCGGGGTTGCTGCTGTAGATCGAGACGTCGCTGGCGACGACCGGCCCGCCGGGCGCCTGTGCGGCCGAGACGCGGACGGTGTTGTCGAGTGCCAGCGGGCGCTCGGTGAAATTGATGCGCGCATCGAACGCGAGCACCAGCTGCTCGCCCGGCGGCAGAACCGCACCTTCGGCGAGCAGTTGCGACGCGGCGGCCGTGCCGTTGAAGGCGGGATTCACGGCGGCCACCACGCCGCCCGCCGGCAAGGACCGTGGCCGCGTGATCGTGATCGTGCCGGGCAGGATGGTGTACTGGAACGGCCCGGGCACGGCGTTGCGCGTGTACGAACCGAACTCGAACTCGCCCGCGCCCTCCATGACGTCGGTGGCCCCGACGTCGTAGAGCGTGGTCGGCCCGTAGTTCTGGATGTACACCGTGAAGCGGAAATTGGCCGTGCCGTCGGGAATGTTGTCGGCGTTCCGGTTGGCGCGCGGCAGCGAGGCCGACTTCGACACGCCGATCAGCGCACGCGTGCCGGGCACGAGCACCGTGTTCGACGGCTCGGTGACGTCGACCGCGCCGTCGTGGTAGTGGGTGTGCGCGGTGTTGCGGATCTCTGCGCGCGCGCCGGCGAGCTCCTGCACCGCGAAGCTCATCGCCACCGAGGCATTGCGTGCCACCGGCCGGGTGAACCCGATCGCCACCTCGATGGCCGACGCATCCTCGGCCGTGCGGTAGCTGAAGGGCGGATCGTTCGGCAACCGGAAGAGTCGGATCGCGTCGGGCGTGGTGGTGCTCAGCGTGCCGGAAATGTATTGCGTGCCCGTGGGAATCGGATCGCGCACGAGCACCAGCGCCATCGGCGCGCCGTTCACGCGCAGCGGGGTGGCCGAAGGCGCCACGGTGTCGCTCGGGCGGGCGTCCTGCGCGCCGATGTTGCTCCCCGAGATGGTGAAGTCCACCCGCCGCTGGCCCGAGGCCGGTCCTGGCGGGAAGCTCGCGGATTTGCGCAGCCGCAGCGCCGCCGTGCGGCTCACCGTCACGGTGTCGCGGTTGGTGGCGCTCACCCCCTGCCTGGCCGTGGTCGCCGTCAGTGCGACGCAGGCCGATCCCGTGGCGACGTTGCCGACGGTGCCCTGCACCAGCAGCGCGGCCGCTTCCTGCGGCTGCAGCGTGATCGCGCCGGGCGCACCGAGGGCGACCGCGCTTTCGTCCCCGTCGACCACGCCGTTGCCGTTGACGTCGCGCACCAGGCGCAGCGCGCCCAGGTCCATCGTGTCGGCCGCGCAGCCGGCGCCGTCGTTGGCCAGCGTGAAGCTGTAGCTCGACACGGTGTTGCCGGTGTTGACGAGCAGATGGCTCAGCGCGAGGGTGCTGTTCGGCGGCCGCGAGACCGCCTGGTCCTGCGTGAGCGACAGCGCCTCCACGGGCAGCACCGTGGCATCGACGGGGTTGGAGTAGACCGTCTCGGGCTGCTGCGTGTTGCCGGGGGGAACGTAGGTGGCCCGCGCCACGTTGCGGATCACCGCGCCTTCGCGCGGCGCGGCGGCCGCGGCACCTGGCGCGTGGCCGAGCAGGCAAGCCAGCGCGAGGCTCGCGGCGCGCGCGGCCAGCCATCCGCGTCTTGCGCGGGCAGGGGTGCGTGGAGTCCTCGACGTGGGCAGCATGGGTCGAAGGGGGCGTGATCCTCGATGGCGAGCCGATCGAAAGAAAAATGGCTGCGTCGGCGAAGGCGCTGCTTTCTGGCGCGCGCGTGCTTCGCGGACGCGAAAGGGCAGGTGCTGCAGTTCGGTCGCCGGCGACCGGTGACGCCCCGGTCAGGGCGTGGTGCTGTCGACCTTGACCGAGAAGGTCATCGTTGCCGTTCCACCCGGCGACACCGTGTTCGACAAGGTGCCGCAGTTGGCGGTGGTCGACGAGGCCGAGTAGTTCGCGGCCCCGAAGGCGGGCGACACGCCGCTGGAGAAGCACCGGCTTGCCGCCGGCGGCGGCGTGGCGCCGGCCAGCCGGGTGTAGGCGGGCACGGTGTCGCTGATGACCAGGTTGGAGACCGGCGCCGAGCCTTCGTTGGTCGCCACGACGCGGTAGACCAGGCATTCGCCGGGCTTGGCGGTCAATGCGGCCGCCGACGAGGGCACCTCGGTCCCGTCGCAGTTGACGTCGAGCGCCTGCGTCTTGACGAGGCGGATCTGGCCGGTGATGACCGTGGTGGTGTCGGTGGCCGAAGGCGCACCGCAGGAGGTGGCGCCCGAAGGAAAGGTCACCGTGACCGTCGCCGTGTTCGCGCTGCCGGCCGTGGCGCCGCCCGGGGCGAACACCTTGACCAGCAGCTTCTGGGCTGCGCCCGCCGCCAGCGGGCCGGCGATGGTGTCCGTCACCAGCGTGTCCCCGCCGTCGATCTGGCCGTCCCCGTTGTTGTCCACATAGAGTGCCGTCGTCCAGCCCGCCGAGCTGTCGGCCGGCGGGAGCGTTGCCGTGAAGCTGTAGGGCCCGGCACAGCTCTGGCTGCCGGTGTTGGTCAGCGTGTGGGCGTACACCACCGAGCCGCCCGGTGCCACCTGGCCGCTGTTGCTCGGGGTCAGGGTGGCGCTGTAGCTGCTGGCTGCCGTGACCGTCACGGCATCGGTCTTGGTGTCGATCGCCACGGTGCCGCTCGTCGAGCGCACCTGGAAGTAGATGCGCTGCGCGGTCACGGGCACCTGGGAGGCGGGCGGCGTGACGCAGGCGTTGAAGGCCGTCTGCGCACCGCTCGCCACGGTCACGGTGGTGATCGCCGCGGCGCTGCAGTTGCCGCCCGCTTCGACGAATTTCACCGTCCAGCCCGGCGGCAGGCTGCCCGGGAAGTCGTTGGTCTGGCTGGCCGCCAGGCTGAAGGTCTTCTCCGCCGTGTCGTTGTTGCGCACGAACAGGTTGAACACCGTGCCGGTGCCGGCCGCGGTCGAGTTGGTCGTCGTCGGTTGCGGGCTCGGGCCCGTGCCCACGTCGCCGTTGCCCGTGTTGCCTGCAACGCCGTTGCCGCTGGCGGTGTTGGTCAGGTCCACCAGCGTGCCCGTCATGGCGGTCAGCGTGTCGCGCGTCGAATCGAGCTCGGTGCTGTCGGCGGTCGAGCGGCCCGTGACGATGGCGCTGAAGGGTCCCGTCGGCAGCGTTGCCGGTGAAGGCAGCGTTGCGGCCAGCACGATGTCGACGCTCCCTTGCGCCGGAATCGGCCCGGTGTCGACGATGCCGTCGCCGTTGTTGTCCCGCAGCGGCCTCGTGCCGTCGCTCGCGAAGAGGGCGAAGGTGGTGCCCGTGGGAAAGCTCCCGGCGGCGACCGTCAGGTTCACGAGATCGGACCCGTTGCCCGCGTTGAAGACCTTTTGCGGGAACCGGATCGTGCTGCCTGCGGGTGCGCTGGCGATCGTGGTGGTGTCCGCCGCGTTGTCGTTCGGCACGCCGGGGTTGGTGTCGTTCGACGCCGTGGTGTTGCCGGTGGCGGAGCCCAGCACGATGCCGTAGGTGCCGGTCACGGTGAAAGCGGCATTGTTCGTGCGCGTCAGCGAGCTGCCCGGCGATGAGGTGGTCGCATTGGGCGAGTCGACCGGGGTGTAGTTCGCCGCGTTGGTGGTGGTCGAGGTGCCGATGGCCGCCGTGCTGTTGACCAGCACGACGAAGCTCACGGTCTGCGAGGTGTTCGCGGGCAGCGAATTGACGACGAAGCTCAGCGTGTTGCCCGACGCCGCATAGTCGATGCCGGCCGGATCGCCGCCCGCGCCGTCGCCGAGCGCCGTACCCGATGCGTTGCTCCAGACCGCCGAACCCGGCACGTAGGTGAAGCCGCTCGGCAGCGTGTCGGTCATCGCGAACTTGCCGCCCGAGGCGCCGGTGTTGTTGAAGCGCAGCGTGTAGGTGGTGTAGGTACAGCCTGATGCCGGCGCGGCGGCGGCCGCGACCGTCGCCTGGCAGGTCGAGAATGCGGCCGGCCCGCTGGTCGAGGCCGCCGGCCAGTTGCCGCCGTTGGCCGACCAGGCGACCGCCGGAACGCTGAGGGCCTTGGAGGCGTTGAAGGCCGCGCCGGTCGTGAGGTTCACCTGATCGCGGTCGGCCACGGACTGGTTCGAGGATGCGTACAGCGACGGCGTGCCCGGTGTTGCCGTGACCGTCGCGGTCACCGGCGAGGTGAAGCTGCTTGAACTCGCGGTCGCCGGGATCGAATAGGCCACCACGAAGTGGAAGGCGCCGTTGTTGCCGGCCACCGTCTGGGCCGGCACGCTGCACGAAGCGCTGGGCACTGCCGAGCAGAGCGTGGCCGTGCTGTCGGGCTGGCCGTCGGCGTTCGCGTCGGCGAACACCTCGACCTTCGAGAAGCCGTTCGGGCTCGCCGGTGCGCTCACGTTCACCGTGAAGGTGTCGCTGCCGTTGCCGGTGTTGACCAGCGTGTGCGGTGCGTACACCGTCGCGCCCGCGGCGCCGGTCTTGTTGTTGACCACCGTGGTGGTGACGGTGCTCTGGCCGTCGAGCATGAACGAACCCACCTGCTGGACCGTGGTCTGCACGAGGTTGGAGGTGGCGACCTGGCGCACGCCGTTCGGATCCAGGTAGCTCGCGGAGGCCTGGTTGCCGATCACGGTGTTGGCGGGCGGCGACTGGGCCAGGGCGCCGGTGCTGCCGAACAGCAGGCCCAGCGCCAGGACGGCCGCCATGGTCCAGGCGCGCCGGAACCCGGCCGTGCGCATTGGCAAGAAGAAAATCATTTGCTGCTCCCTGAAGTTTTTATGGGGTGAGGGGCTCGGCCTGGCGAGCCTCCGGGCGGGGCCTCAGGGCCCGGCTTTGACGGGCTGTTGCGCTGGCACCGGCGGTGCCGCCGCCCGCACCCGCGCGCGCGCGCTCACCGCCGTGCTGCCGTTCGCAGGCAGCGAGCCCAGCGCCCAGCGCAATCGGCGGTATTCGTCATAGGGAACGGGCTCCGATTTGCCGTTCACCGTGCGAGTCAGCGGTTCGGGCCCGAACAGGCCGTCGCGCGCGGCCGCTTTGACCAGGCCTGCGCCGGGCCTGGCGCTCCGGGGCAGGTATTCGAGTTGCTCGGGAATTGGCAGATCCGCCGTCAATCCCGCGATCGGCTTAGCCGTCTGGTTGGTGTAGGTGGCCCTGTATTCGAGGATGTCGCCGGGCTTGACCGAACTCGCATCGACCAGCCGTTCTTTGCCGGCCGAGTCCTTTTCAACCTTGTGCTGGGTCAGGGCAACGGCGAGGGGACTCTTCTTTTCGGCGGCCGGCGCGGCGGCGCTCGTCTGGGCGAGGGCCGGGGCACCGAGCATCAGCAGGGCGGCGGCTGCGGCGCCACAGAGCCCGCGGGCGCCCGTGAAGGTGTTCAGGCGCGTCGACGGCGGAATTGCCGTCCGGGTGGAAGGCGCCTTCCGGGAAACATGCTGGAGCAGAAACACATGCACCTCTGTCGTTGGTGAAATACAGAAGTGCCAATTGTCTTGTCACAATCAAAAAATCGTTTTTTGATTTTTTAACATTGAGGTTAATTGTTGTGTGAATAAATTCACGCTTTGTTTTTTTGAAATGTCAATTCGATTTGAAAATGTGAATTGACGTGAGGAGAATGCAGGTCGGGCGGATCAGGGTGTGCGTGAAATGATTTTCGTGAATTCAAAAAAAATCATTTGAATGGCAAATGTTTAATCAGACTCCGCGGCCCGCCCCCAGCCTCGCCTGCAACACGGCCAAGAGCGCCAGCACCGGCAGCACCAGCTCCAGCACTTCCTCGAAGCTCAGCGCCACATGGGCGCGCAGCGTTGCACCGGTCGCGGGCGGTGCCGGCATCTGGTCGAGCATCACCGCCGTGCTCACCACCACGAGAAAGGTCAGCCAGGTCGCGGCTTCGGGGCATCGCCGCAGCCAGATGCCCAGCGCCGGCCGTTGCGCCCAGGCGCGCGCCGCGAGCCAGGCGGCAGCGGCGGCGGAGGCCGCGAACACCGCCCAGGCGGCTTTGGCGCCCGAAGGCGCCAGGTGCCAGTCGGCTTCGCGCGCGGCCAAGGCGAGCAGCACGGCGCAGATGGCACTGCGGTCGAGGCGCGAGAGCGCGCGCACGCGGACCAGCAGGAAGCAGAGCGCCGCGGCGAGGTAGAGCTGCATCGTTCCGAGCTCGATCGGGCCGTTCTCTTCCAGCAGCACGGGCGCATGCGGCAGGCGCAGCCCGATCCAGGCCGCTGCCGCCGCGAAGACCAGCACCACGCACGGTGCCGCCGCGCTGCCCGCGAACAGCCGCAGCGCCGCGGCCCCCATGCCCGCGAGCTGCGGCGCGCCCCGCGCCAGCAGTAGCCGCAGGCCGAGCAGCCCGGTGGCGAGCGTCGCCGCCAGCAGCGCGCCGGCCGCGATGTCGAGCGGAAAGTGAATGCCGACATGGATGCGCGCCCACCCGGTGAGCAAGGCCGCGCCCAGCATCAGAAGGCCGGCGTCGCGCAGCGGACGCCGCCCCAGGAGCACGAAGGCCATAGTGAACATCACCGAGGCATGCGTGCTCGGAAGCCCCGCGCGCACGCCGTGCGGCACGTGCGGCGGGCTGAGTCCGAGGACGAAGGGCCGCGGCATGCCGATGGCGGCCGCGACCTCGTGCGAGATCAGCGAGGCGGCCCCGCCGGCTGCGACCGCCGCAAGGAGATGGAGGCGCTCCGGCGCGCGGCGCCAGCCGATCCAGGCGAGCGCCGCGGCGCAGGCCCACGACGATCCCACGGCGATCGCCGAGGCGAACCGCAGCCACGCCGGCGACGGCGAGAAGCCCGCGGCCAGCGCGTCGAAGAGGGTGAGATTCAGCGCATGCATCGAAGCGGTCGTTTTCGTCCTTGGACAGAGGGGCCTCCATCCTACGGCCGGCTCCCGGCGGCGGGGATCAGAGGCCGCGCTTGCGCTTCTTGCGCGGCGCGAGTTGGCGTAGGCGCTTTTCCAGACCTGCCGGCGGGGCCGTCCGGGCGTCGTAGCATGAAACGGCCAACAGGCGGCCGGGCGCGGGCAGGACTCGGGCGCCCGGTCTTTCGTCATCACAGCAAGCAGAAGAGGAGAACGCCATGCCATCCATTCATTTCCGCAGCCTCGCCATCGCATGCGCCGTCGCAGTCGGCGGCTTCGCGGTCGTGGGCTGCACCACCACGCGGCCCGACAACCAGGCGAGCGCCACGTCGTCGCGCGCGTCGATCGATGCGCAGGTCGATGCCGCACTGTCCAAGCTGTACAGCAACGTCAAGGGCTCGCGCGAGATGGTCGCCGCGTCGAGCGGGGTGCTGGTGTTCCCGGCCGTGGTCGGCGCGAGCATGGGCGTCGGCGCCGAATACGGCCGCGGCGCGCTGCGCATGAACGGTCGCACCCAGGCCTACTACAGCACCACTGCGGGCTCGGTCGGCTTCCAGGCCGGCGCGCAGTCGAAGGCGGTGATCTACGTGTTCAACACGCCGGCCGCGCTCGACAAGTTCCGCAACAGCAAGGGCTGGACCGCGGGCGCCGACGCCACCGTGGCGGCGGCCACAATCGGCGCGAACGGCAGCATCGACACCAACACGATCCGCCAGCCGGTGGTGGGCTTCGTGCTCACCAACGTGGGCCTGGAGGCGGGCGTCTCGCTCTCGGGCGCGAAGATCACCGAAATCCGGCTCTGAGCGGCTTCAAGCGGTGGCGAGCTGCGCCTGCAGTTCCGCCACCTGCCGGCGCAGCGCTTCGTTCTCGGCCGTGAGTTCGGCCACGCGCTGTTCCAGTGCGGCGAGCGCGTCGGCCTCCTGCGGCTGATCGCCGGCGTCGGCGGCTTCCGCCTGCGCATCGCGCGGCTTGCGCTTCGCCTCGCGCACGCGTTTCGCGGCCTGCCTGAGCTCGTCCTTGCCGGCGTTGGCCGCCGACACCTGCTGCTCGGCCGGCAGCGTGGCCACGGCGGCCGCGGTGTTGATCGAGATCACGCCCGACTTCACCGCGGCCACCAGCTCGGGCGCGGCCTGCTTCTGGATCTTCTCGATCATCACCACCTGGTTGCTGCTCAGGCGTGCCGCGCGCGCAATGGCTTCGCGGCTGTTGAGCGGCGCGGGCGGGGGCAGGGCGGCGCCCGGCTCGGCCGCGGAGGGCGTGTCGACGTCGAAGGGCGGATCGTCGTCGCGCGGCGCCGCCTCCGTCATCGTGCGCGCGCGGCGGTTGTCGACGATGTCCTTCTTGCGCAGCGCCAGCACGCCGCGCAGGAAGTCGGAGATGCTGCGCCGGCCCAGGTGCTGGTCGATCATCCAGAGGTGCACGTCCTCGATGGTCTGGAAGCGCGTGTTCTGCACCGTCTGGAACGGCAGCCCGTGCTTCTGGCAGATGCCGTAGCGGTTGTGGCCGTCCACCAGCACGTCGCCCCAGAGCACCAGCGCGTCGCGGCAGCCTTCGGCGAGGATGCTGCGCTCCAGCGCCTCGTATTCCTCCGGCGTCAATGGATCGATGTAGGCCTTGAGTTCTTCGTTGACGACGATGTTCATGGGGAAAGGGAAGCGGTGCGTAGAGGCAAAGGGGCGGAATTCTAGGGCCCCCGCCGCGGGCGTTCGCACGATCATCCTGCTGTCATGCGGCCCGCCCACCATCCGCGAGGCGAAGGAGGCGCGGATGCGATGCGCAGGCGCCGCGGCTGTCTCGCTTTGGCGCGCTCGAACGTCTTAAGGGCATGGAGCGCGAGATGGGACAGAACCAGGGCCGATGTGTATCCACAAGTAGTAATAATTCTCATTTGTATTGAACGCTTCAGGAGTACTGCTCTCATGTTCATGTGCCTGCATGCGCGCCGACGTTCTTTCTCCGGGCCTTTGGCGCCCCGCTTCTTCGCATGAGGCGGGAGCCGATCGACATGGCCCTGCATCTGCCCGAGCCTTCGCTGGCCGAGGTCTTCATCGCCAACCGTCCGCAGCTGCTGCGCGTGGCGCGCAAGATCGTGCGCACCGCGGAGCTGGCCGACGACGTGCTGCAGGACGCCTACCTGCGCATCGTCGACGGCGCGAGCGTGCGCAAGGCCGAGCGGCCGATCGGCTATTGCTGCCAGGTGGTGCGCAACGTGGCGCTCGACTGCTGTCGCCGCCACACCGTCGAGGCCAACTACCGCAGCTTCGACGTGGACGTGGAGGCGCTCGACGTCGCCGGGCCGCCTTCGCCCGACCGCCTGATGCGCGAGCGGCAGGCTATCCATGCGATCGACCGGGTGCTCGCCGGACTGCCCGCGCGCACGCGGCTCGTGTTCGAGCTCTACCGGCTCGAAGGGCTCACGCAGCGCGAGATCGCACAGCGCCTGGGCTGTGCGCTTGGGCTCGTGAACGGCCTCATCGCCGAGGCCGCGCAGGCCATCAAGGCCTGCGGCCGGCTGCTCGACGACGACGATTGAGCGCCGCCGCGCGCGGATGGTGTAGGGTAAAAGCTTTACCCTCGCATGCATTGCGCCGCGGCGCGATGCATCGCATCCTTCACGCACATGACTCAGGACGAACAGGACGACCCCATCTGGAGCACCGCATGGCAATGGGTGCAGCGCGAATACGACCGCGAGCGCTTCGACGCGGCTGCGCAGAAGGAGATGACGGCCTGGCTCGTGGCCGATCCGCGCCATCGCAAGGCCTACGACCGCGCCGCGAGGCTCTGGCTGCTCGCCGGCATCGTGCCGCCCGCCGCGGCCGAATGAACAGATCGCGTCCCGAAGCGTCTTGTTGACAGGGGAGCGGCAATGGTCCGCTTCCTTCTGTTCAACCGCACAAGGACGCACCCATGTCGACGAGCTGCTTCGATCGCGAAGACGAGACCTTCATCGTTCTGGTCAATCACGAAGACCAGTACTCCATCTGGCCCCACTGGAAGGCCGTGCCCAAGGGCTGGACCGCGGTCGAAGGCGTGAAGGGCGACAAGAAGACGGTGCTCGCCCACGTCGAGCAGGCGTGGACCGACATGCGGCCGCGCTCGCTGCGTGAGTGGATGGCGCAGCAGGAACAGCGCCCCGCGACCCACACCGCCGCCGGCTGACGCGCGTGGAGCCGAGCGTCTCGCTGCTGTGCCTGCCCTGCGCCGGCGCCAGCGCCACGATGTACCTGCGCTGGCGCCGCCTGCTGCCGCAGTGGGTCCGCGTCGTGCCGGTGGAACTGCCCGGCCGCGGCGGCCGGCTCGCCGAGCGGCTGGAGCCCGACTTCGATGCGCTCGTCGCCCGCCTCTGCATCGAGCAGGCCGAGGCGATGCGCGGCCGCTTCGCGCTCTTCGGCCACAGCATGGGCGCCTTGCTCGCCTACGGCGTCGCCTGCCGGCTGCGTTCGGCCGGCCGGCCGCTGCCGCTCGCGCTGCTGGCCGCGGGCAGCCCCGCGCCCTCGCAGCGCGATCCGGCGCGCTTCGCCGGCAAGGACGACGACGCATCGCTCGTCGCCGACCTGCGCCGGCAGGGCGGCACGCCCGACGCGGTGTTCGCGAGTCCCGAGCTGCTGCGCATCACGCTCGACGTGCTCGCGGCCGACTACCGCGTCTGCGCGGGCTTCCGCCACCGCGGCGAAACGCCGCTCCCGATGCCGCTGCACGTCTTCGCGGGCCGCGACGACGACATCGCCGCCGCGCGCATGCAGGCATGGTCGGCGGAGGCCGGCGGCGAGTTCTCGCTCGACTGGTTCGACGGCGGCCATTTCTTCCTGCGCCAGCAGGAGACCGGCTTCCTGGCGGCGCTGACTCGGCGCCTCGGCCAGGCCATGGCCTGCGGCGACGCCGATGCTGCCCACCGTGCGCTGGCCTGAATCCACGCTGCCGCCGGGCATCGAGGTGCATCGCCTCGACCTCGACACCGCGGCCGAGGATGCCTCGGCGCGCCGATGGCTCGCGCCCGCCGAATGCGCCCGCGCCGACAGGTTCGCCAGGACCGCCGACCGCGTGCGCTTCACGGCCGCGCGCGCGGCGCTGCGCCGCCTGCTCGCCGAGCGCATCGGCTGTGCGCCCGCCGACGTGCCGATCGCCGTTGGTCCGCACGGCAAGCCCTTCCTCGACCTGGGCGGCGATGCACCGTCCTTCAACGTCTCGCACTCGGGCGACCACGCCCTGATCGCGATCGGCGATCCGGAGCGCGTGGATGCGGTGGGCATCGACATCGAGCAGCGCCGTGGCGACATCGATGCCGAGGCCGTTCTCGCGATCGCCTTCACCGCGCACGAATGCCGCGCCGTGCGCGAGGCCGCGGACCCGCTGCGGGCGCTCTACGACCGCTGGGCCGCGAAGGAGGCCGTGCTCAAGGCCATCGGCACCGGCGTGGCCCGGCACCTGCCATCCACCGCCATCCATGCCGGCGCCGAAGGGCGGTTCGCCCTCGAATGCGCCGTGCCCGGATGGATACGTCTTCAAGTCCAGGCGCTCGCCGCGCCGCCCGGCTACGCCGCCGCGCTCGCCTGGCGTGCCGCAAAGGAATCGACATGACTGCAATGCCGCCCCCGGCCCATCTGCCGCCGAAGAACTTCGTGGCGCACCTGCGCGCACTCGCACGTGCGCGCGCCGACGAGACCTGGCTCACCGTCGCCGGCATGGCCGACGGCGCCTACCGCGAGGAGCCGATCAGCTACGGCGCGCTCGAACGCCGCGTGCGCGCGCTCGCCGCGCGGCTGCAGCAGCGCTTCGCGCCCGGCGAGCGCGCGCTGATCATGCTCGACAACGGCGACCACTACGTCGTCGGCATGCTGGCCTGCTTCTACTGCGGCGTGATCGCGGTGCCCGTGTTTCCGCCCGAATCGATGCGGCCCCAGCACCTCGCGCGGCTCACCGGCATCGCCGACGATTCGCAGGCGCGCTGCGTGCTCACCTCGACCGCCATCGCGCAGGCGATCGGCGAGGGCGCCGGCCAGTTCGGTGCGGCCGAGTTCATCGCGGTCGATGCGGTGGATGCCGCGCTCGCCGAGGCATGGGTGCCCTTCGATCCGGCCGACGGCGACGTCGCCTTCCTGCAGTACACCTCCGGCTCCACCTCCGCGCCCAAGGGCGTGATGGTGACGCACGGCAGCCTGATGGCCAACGAGGCGGCGATGCAGCACTGCATGGACGTGCGGCCCGCCGACAGCTTCGTCAGCTGGGCGCCGCTCTACCACGACATGGGCCTGATCGGCGGCATGCTGCTGCCGCTCTACGCGGGCATTCCGCTGGTGCTCACCTCGCCGGGCTACTTTCTCGAGCGGCCGGTGCGCTGGCTCGAGCTGATCTCGCGCCACCGCGCCACGCACAGCGGCGGGCCCGACTTCTCGTTCCGCCTCTGCCTGGAGCGCGTGAACGATGCGCGGCTCGCGCAGCTCGATCTCTCGAGCTGGCGCGTGGCCTACACCGGCGCCGAGCCGGTGCGCGAGGACACCGAGCGCGCGTTCATCGCGCGCTTCGCCGCCGCGGGCTTCGATGCGCGCGCGGCCTATCCCTGCTACGGGCTCGCCGAAGGCACGCTCTTCGTCACCGGCGGCACGGTCGGCAGCGGCATGGTCGCGCAGTCGTTCGCTGCCGACGACCTGGCGCGCGGCATCGGCACCCGCGCCGAGGGCGGCACGCTGCTGGTCGGCTGCGGCCGGCCCGCGCCGGGGCACCGGGTCGAGATCGTCGACGTGGCAACGCTGTCGCCCGCGGCGCCCGGACGGATCGGCGAGATATGGGCCCAGGGCCCGAGCGTCTGCGCGGGCTACTGGGGCAAGGCGCGCGAGAGCCGCGAGACCTTCGTCGAGCAGGGCGGCGGGCGCTGGCTGCGCACCGGCGACCTGGGCTTCATGCACGAGGGCCAGCTCTACGTGACCGGCCGCATCAAGGACCTGATCATCGTGCGCGGCCACAACATCTATCCGCAGGACGTCGAGCGGCTGATCGAGGCCGAGGTCGATGCGGTGCGCAAGAGCCGCGTCGCGGTGTTCTCGGTCGAGAGGCCCGGGGGCGAGGGCATCGGCGTGGCCGCCGAGGTCTCGCGCAGCATGCAGAAGCTGGTACCGCCGCAGGCGCTGGTCGATGCGCTCGGCGCCGCCGTCAGCGAGATGTTCGGCGAGCCGCTGTCGGTGGTGGTGCTGCTCAACCCCGGCGGACTGCCCAAGACCACCAGCGGCAAGCTGCAGCGCAGCGCCTGCCGCGCCGGCTGGCGCGACGGCACGGCCGATGCCTACGCGGTGTGGCAGTTCGGCGGCTTCGTGCGCGGCGGCCCGGCCGAGGCCGTCGCCGAAGCCCGGCTCGACGAGGTCGAAGAAGCGGTGGCCGGGATCTGGCGTGCGGTGTGGCGGCACGGCATCGACAGCCCCGTGGGCCCGGACACCCACTTCTTCAACCGCGGCGGCAGTTCGCTCACGGCCACGCAGGCCGCTGCGCGCATCGGCGCACGCTGGCAGATCGACTTCGCCCCGCGCATGCTGTTCGAGAAGCCGCGCCTGCGCGAATGCGCGGCCTGGATCCGGCAGTTGCAGGCGCAGGGCGCGCGCCGGCCGCAAGAGGCGGCCATTCCCGTGCGCGCCGCCGAGCACCGGCTGCTGCCGATGCCGCTGTCGCACGCGCAGGAACGGCAGTGGTTCCTGTGGCAGATCGATCCCGCGAGCGCCGCCTACCATGTGAGCGGCGCGCTGCGCCTCACGGGCGCGCTGCAGGCCGATGCGCTGCGCGCCGCGCTCGACGTGCTGGTCGCGCGGCACGAATCGCTGCGCACGGTGTTCGGCGCCACGGCCGACGGCGTCGCGCAGTGGGTGCGGCCCGCGGCCGCCGTGCCGTTCACGCAGGCCGACCTGCGCGGTGCGGACGCCCGGCGCGTCGACGAGGCGGCGCGGCATCTCAAGGCCGAGCCCTTCGACCTCACGCAGGGGCCGCTGCTGCGCGCCGGCCTGATCCGCACCGGCGAGGACAGCCATCTGCTGGTGGTGGTGATGCACCACATCGTGTCCGACGGCGCTTCGATGCAGCTGCTGATCGACGAGCTCGCCGCGGCCTATGCGGCGCAGCTGGGCGCGGCCTCCGCGCCGGTGCCCGCACCGCGCCTCCAGTACGCCGACTACGCCGGCTGGCAGCGCGCGTGGCTCGCGGCCGGCGAGGGCGAGCGGCAGCTCGCATGGTGGCGCTCGCAGCTCGGCGATGCGCAGGCGGTGCTCGAACTGCGCACCGACCATCCGCGGCGGCCCGAGGGCGGCTACAGCGCCGCGCGGCATGCCTTCGAACTGCCGGCGGGGCTGCTCGACGGCCTGCGCGCATGCGCGGACCGCCACGGCGCCACGCTCTTCATGGCGCTGCTCGCGGGATTCCAGACGCTGCTGCACCGCGCGACGGGGCAGGAGGATATCCGCATCGGCGTGCCGATCGCGAATCGCCAGCGCATCGAACTCGAAGGCGTGGTCGGCCTCTTCGTCAACACGCTGGTGCTGCGCAACGCGGTCCATGGCCGGCTCGGCGCATCGCGCGTGCTCGCGCAGGCGCGCGAGGCGGTGCTCGGTGCGCAGGCGCACCAGGACGTGCCCTTCGAGCAGGTGGTGCAGATGCTGCAGCCCGAGCGCAGCCTGAGCCACACGCCGCTGTTCCAGGTGATGTTCAACCACCTGTTCGAGGACTACCGCGCACTGGCCGCGCTGCCCGGCCTTGCGGTCGAGCGCCATGCGCTGCCCGATCTCGGGGCGCAGTTCGAACTCACGCTCGAGGCGCGCGAGCGGCCCGAAGGCGCGCTGTCGCTGGCCTTCATCTACGCGGCCGAGCTGTTCGAGCCCGAGACCATCGCGCGCATGGCCGGCCACTACGTCGCGGTGCTGCAGGCGCTGGTCGCGGCGCCCGAGCAGCCCGTGGGCGCGATCGCCTTGCTGGGCGCGCCCGAGCAGTCGCAGCTCGACGCCTGGGGCGTGAACCCGCAGCGCGAGCCCGTCGACGAGCCGGTGCACCGCACCATCGCGCGACAGGCGCGGCTGCGGCCCAAGGCCACGGCGCTGTGCCTCGCCGACCGGACCCTCAGCCGCGCCGACCTCGAAGCCCGCGCCAACCGCCTCGCCCACCGCCTGATCGCCCTCGGCATCCAGCCCGAGCAGCGCGTCGGCATCGCCATGGAAAGGAGCCTCGAACTCGTCGTCGCCATCCTCGCCGTGCTCAAGGCCGGCGCCGCCTACGTGCCGCTCGACCCCGACTACCCCGCCGAGCGCCTCGCCTACATCGCCGAGGACAGCGGCCTCGCACTGCTGCTCGTGCACCAGCCCACGCGCGACAGCCTTTCCACCGCCATCGCCACCCTCGACCTCGACCGCCTCGACCTCGCCAGCGAACCCGACACCGACCCCCAGGTCCCCCTGCACGGCGAACACCTCGCCTACGTCATCTACACCTCCGGCTCCACCGGCCGCCCCAAGGGCGCCGCCATCCGCCATGCCGCGCTCGCGAGCTGCATGGCCTGGATGCAGCGCACCTACGGACTCGCCGCCGACGACGCCGTGCTGCACAAGGCCCCCTTCGGCTTCGACGTCTCCTGCTGGGAGATCTTCTGGCCGCTCACCGCCGGCGCCCGGCTGGTGGTGGCCCAGCCCGGCGACCAGCGCGACCCCGCGCGCATCGTCGAGCTGATCCGGCGCCACCAGGTCACCACCCTCAACTTCGTGCCCGCCATGCTGCAGGCCTTTCTCGCCCACGAGGGCATCGAGGCCCACACCCGGCTGCGCCACATCATCTGCGGCGGCGAGGCCATGCCCGCGGAGACCCAGCGCGAGACCCTGCAACGGCTCCAGGGCGCCACCCTGCAGAACCTCTACGGCCCGACCGAGACCACGATCCACGTCACCCAGTGGACCTGCCGCGACGACGGCCAGCCGCTGGTGCCGATCGGCCGGCCGATCAGCCACACGAGTGCGCATGTGCTCGATGCCGAGCTGAACCGGGTGCCGAGGGGCGTGGCGGGGGAGCTGTACCTGGGTGGCGTGAGCCTGGCGCGTGGGTACCTGAACCGGGCCGGGCTCACGGCGGAGCGCTTCGTGGCCGATCCGTTCGATGCAGAGGGAGGCGGAGGCCGCCTGTACCGCACCGGCGACCTCGTGCGCTGGAACCTGGAAGGCCAGATCGAGTACCTCGGGCGCATCGACCACCAGGTGAAGATCCGGGGGCTTCGCATCGAGCTCGGCGAGATCGAGGCGCAACTGCTCGCGCAGCCCGAGGTGCGCGAGGCGGTGGTGGTGGCGCAGGAGGCGCCCACGGGCGCGCGGCTCGTGGCCTATCTCGCACCGCATGCCGGGCAAGCCATCGACACGCAGGCGCTCCGGGAGCGGCTTGCGAAGCGGCTGCCCGACTACATGGTGCCGCGCGCCTGCGTGGTGCTCGATGCGCTGCCGCTCAATGCCAACGGCAAGGTCGATCGCAAGGCGCTGCCGGCGCCCGAGGGCGGCAGCCAGCAGGCCTACGAGGCGCCGCAGGGCGATGTGGCGCAGGCCGTGGCCGCCGTCTGGTCCGAGCTGCTGCAAGTGCCGCGGGTCGGCCTGCACGACAACTTCTTCGACCTTGGCGGCCATTCGCTGCTGCTGATCCGCGCGCACCGCCTGCTCGAAGACCGGCTGCAGGTGGCGGTCCCGCTGGTGCAGCTGTTCAAGTACCCGACCGTGGCATCGCTCGCGCGCTGGCTCGCCGAGGCGCCCGACGCGGCGGCATCGGCCGCCGCAGCCGCCGCCGCCGGCGACGACCGCGCGCTGCGCCAGCGCGCCGCGATGCTTCAACGCCGCAAGGCGGCAGAAAGAGTGCATTGATGTCCGCTTTCCAGAATCCCGCCGAGCCTTCGGGCATCGAGATCGCCATCGTCGGCATGGCCGGCCGCTTTCCGGGCGCCGACGACGTCGACGCCTTCTGGCGCAACGTGCAGGGCGGCGTAGAGTCGGTCACGCGCTTCACCGACGAGGAACTGCGCGCGCGCGGCGTGCCGCAGCATCTGATCGACGACCCCGACTACGTGAAGGCCGGCGTGCGCTTCGACGGCTTCGACCAGTTCGATGCCGCCTTCTTCGGCTACACCCCGCGCGAGGCCGAGACGCTCGATCCGCAGCAGCGCATCTTTCTCGAATGCGCCTGGACCGCGCTCGAACATGCGGGCTGCGACCCGGCGCGCTGGCCCGGCAAGGTCGGCGTCTACGCGGGCGAGGGCGCCAACCTCTACCTGATGCGGCACCTGCTGCCGGCGTTCGGCCTTGGCGCCGACAGCGGCATCGCCGACCTGCTCGGCCTGATGAACGGCAACTCGGGCAACTCGCTCTGCACCCGCGTCGCCTACAAGCTCGACCTGCGCGGCCCGGCCGTCACGGTTCAGACGGCCTGCTCGACCTCGCTGGTCGCGGTGCATGCCGCCTGCCAGGCGCTCATCGGGCTGGAGTGCGACATGGCGCTCGCGGGCGGCGTGTGGCTCAACCTGCTGCAGGAGGGCGGCTACCGCTACCAGGCCGGTGCCATCCTCTCGCCCGACGGCCACTGCCGCGCCTTCGACGCCCGGGCCGGCGGCACGCTGATCGGCAGCGGCGCCGGCGTGGTGGTGCTCAAGCGCCTCGACGATGCGCTGCGCGACGGCGACACCATCCATGCGGTGATCAAGGGCTCCGCCGTCAACAACGACGGCGCGGCCAAGGTCGGCTTCACCGCGCCGGGCATCGACGGCCAGGCCGAGGTGATCCGCACGGCGCGCTTTATCGCCGGCGTGCCGGCCGAGAGCATCGGCTACATCGAAGCGCACGGCACCGGCACCACGCTCGGCGATCCGATCGAGATCGCCGCGCTCACGCAGGCCTTCCGCGCCGACACCGCGCGGCGCGGCTTCTGCGCCGTGGGCTCGGTCAAGACGAACATCGGCCATCTCGATGCCGCGGCCGGCGTGGCGGGGCTCATCAAGGCCGCGATGGCGCTCCGGCACCGCGTGCTGCCGCCGAGCCTGAACTTCGAACAGGCCAATCCGCAGATCGATTTTGCGGCCAGCCCCTTCTACGTCAACACCGAAGCCCGGCCATGGCCCGCGGCAGGCACGCCGCGCCGCGCGGGCGTGAGCTCGTTCGGCATCGGCGGCACCAACGCGCACGTGGTGCTGGAAGAAGCACCGGCCGCCGCCGCGCCCGCCGCCCCGGGCGCGCTGGCCTGGCAGGTGCTGCCGCTGTCGGCGCGCAGCGAGGCGGCGCTCGCGCAGGGCCGCGCGCGGCTCGCCGCGCACCTGGAGGCGCGGCCCGACCAGGCGCTCCACGACGTGGCCCACACGCTGCAGACCGGCCGCCGCGCCTTCGCCTGGCGCAGCGCGGTGGTGGCGAACGATGCGGGCACCGCGGCGCGCCTCCTCGCATCGCCCGCGGCCGCGTCGCGGCAGGCGCCGGCTGCGGCGCCCGAGGTGGTGTTCCTCTTTCCGGGCAGCGGCAGCCAGCATGCCGGCATGGGCGCGGCGCTGTACCGCGAGAGCGCCGTGTTCCGCGACGCGCTCGACCGCTGCATGGCCCTGCTGCGCGACGAGAGCGGCATCGACCTGCATCCGCTGCTGTTTCCCACGCCCGGCGAAGAGGCCGGCGTGGACGCGCGCCTGTTCCAGATCGACGCGGCGCAGCCCGCGCTGTTCGCCATCGAGTACGCGCTCGCGCAGTGGTGGCTGCACCGCGGCGTGAAGCCCGCGCTGATGATGGGCCACAGCCTCGGCGAATACGTGGCGGCCTGCGTGGCCGGCGTGTTCTCGCTCGGCGATGCGCTGCGCATCGTGGCCGGCCGCGCGCGGCTGGTGAAGGCGCTGCCCGCGGGCGCGATGCTCGCGGTGCCGCTGCCGGCGGACGAACTTGAACCCCTGCTCGCGCTGGGCTGCGATCTCGCGGCCGTCAACGGCGAGGCGCTCTGCGTGCTCGCCGGCAGCCCGGAGTCGATCGCGCAGGCCGAGGCCGCGCTGCGCGCGCGCGAGCAGCTGCCGCGCCGCCTGCATGTGGCCGTGGCCTTCCATTCGCGCATCGTCGATCCGGCGGTGGCGGCGCTCGAGCGGCTCGTGGGCTCGGTGCCGCGCCATGCGCCGCGCATTCCCTTCATCTCCAACCTCACGGGCCTGCCGATCACGGCCGCGGAGGCCACCAGCCCCGCCTACTGGGGCCGGCACCTGCGCCACACGGTGCGCTTCGCCGAAGGGCTGCGCCACATCTTCGAGACGCCCGGGCGCGTGCTGCTCGAGGTGGGGCCGGGCGAGACGCTCAGCGCCCTGGCGCGCCAGCATCCCGCGAGCCGCACGGCCGCCGGCCTCTGGGCCAGCCAGGCGCATGCGCAGCAGACCGCGCGCAACAGCCAGCAGCTCGCGAATGCGGTCGCGGGGCTCTGGTGCGCCGGCGTCGAGATCGACTGGACCGCGGCGCTCGAAGGCGCCGCGCGGCGCCGCGTGCCGCTGCCGACCTATGCCTTCCAGCGCCAGCGCTTCTGGGTCGAGCCCGGTGCCGTCGCGCGGTCCGCGCCGGCTGCGGAAGCCGAACTGCTGCATGCGCCGGTGTGGCAGCGCGGCGCGGCCCCGCCTGCAGCGGCGGCGCACGACCATGCGGGCTGCACCCTGGTGCTCGGCGATGCGAACAGCTTCACCGACCGGCTCGCGCGCACGCTGCGCGAACGCGGCGAGACCGTGGTGCTCGCGCTGCGCGGCAGCCGCTTCGCGCGCACCGCGCCGGGGCAGTACACGCTGCGCCCCGCCGAGCGCGCCGACCACGCGGCGCTGCTGCGCGCGGTCGAGGCCGAGGCGGGCCCGCTGCGGCGGCTCCACCATCTCTGGAGCCTCGACGGTGCGCGGCATGCGCCCGATGCCGAGGTGTTCGAAGCCGGCTGCCTGAGCCTGCTCGCCTTCGCGCAGGCGCTCGACGCGCTCGGTGCCTCGGGCCGGCCGCCGCTCGCGCTGAGCATCGTGGCCGACGGCCTCGAAGACGTCGCGGGCACCGAGCCGCTGGTGCCTGCGAAGGCCACGCTGACCGGCTTCGCGAAGGTGCTGGGGCAGGAATACCCGTCTGTCGCCTGCCGCGTGATCGACGTGGTGCTGCCCGCGCCCGAGAGTGCGGCCGAGACCGAACTCGCGCGCCGCGTGGCCGACGAAGCGGCCGCCGCGCACGACGACTTCGTGGTCGCATGGCGCGGTCCGCATCGGTGGACGCGGCGCTACGAGCCGCTGCCCGCGCGGCCCGCCACGCCGCGGCTGCGCGAGGGCGGCGTGTACCTGATCACCGGCGGCCTGGGCAGCGTGGGCCTCGCGCTCGCGCGGCAGCTGAGCCGCCGCTGGAAGGCGCGGCTGGTGCTGCTCGGCCGCACGCCGCTGCCCGCGCGCGCTGCGTGGGACGGGATCGTCGCCGACGCCGGCCAGCCTGCCGCGCTGCGCCGCCGGCTCCGGCAACTGGCCGAACTCGAAGCCGAAGGCGCCGAGGTGCTGACGCTCGCGGCCGACGTCACCGACGCCGCGCAGATGCGCGATGCGGTCGCGGCGGTGCATGCGCGCTTCGGCGCCATCCACGGCGCGGTCCATGCCGTGATGGACCCGGGCCTCGGCATGATCGCGCAGCGCACCCGCGCGCAGGTCGAGGCCGCGTTCGCGCCCAAGGTCGCCGGCACCCGCATCCTGTTCGAGGCGCTCGGCGGCGAGCCGCTCGACTTCGTGCTGCTGTGCTCGTCGATCGCCACGCTGCTCGGCGGCCTCGGCCGCGCCGACTATGCCGCGGCCAACGCCTTTCTCGATGCCTTCGCGGCCGCGAACCGGCGCGCTTCGGCGCTGCCCGTGTTCTCGGTCGCCTGGGACGCATGGCGCGACCTCGGCGCCGCGGCCGACATGGACCTGCCCGAGGGCATGGGCCTCGACGAGCGCACCGGCGTGCAGGCCTTCGAGCGCATCGTCGACGGCGCGGACCTGCCGCACACCGTGGTCTCCGCCTCGCCGCTCGCGGCACGGCTGCGCCCGGTCGGCGAACTGCTCGCTGCGCTCGATGCCGCGCCCGCGGCCGATGCGCGCGCAGGCGGTGGCAGCCATGCGCGGCCCGCACTCTCCACGCCCTTCGCCGAACCCGAAGGCGAGCTCGAGACCGGCCTGGCCGAACTCTGGACCGACGCGCTCGGCATCGCGCCCGTGGGCGCGCACGACAACCTGTTCGAACTGGGCGGCGATTCGCTGCTCGCGATCCGGCTGCTGTCGCGCGTGCGCAAGGCCTACGGCGTGGAGCTCCAGCCGGCCGATTTCTTCAAGGCCCCGACCGTGGCCGAACTCGCGGCGCTGGTCGAGCTGCGGCTGATCGAGCAGATCGAGCGCGAGGCCCCGGGCGCCGGCGAAGCCGCCACGGCCGGCATTCCTGCAAGTCTTTCAACCCCATGAGCGAGATGTCCCCTCTTTCCGAACGCCGCGCGAAGCTGTCGCCCGCGCAACTGAGCCTGCTGCAAAGCCGGCTGAAACGCGACGCCGGCGGCGCGCCGCCCGCGGCGCGCGACACCATCGCGCGCATGCCCGTCGACGGGCCCGCGCCCGTGTCCTTCGCGCAGCAGGGCCAGTGGTTCCTGTGGCAGCTCGACCCCGGCAACACGGCCTATCACATCGGCGGCGCGCTGGGCTTCTCGGGTCCGCTGGACGCGGCGGCGCTGCACGATGCGATGCAGGCGCTCGCGCGGCGCCATGAGGCGCTGCGCACCGTGTTCGGCCCCGGTCCCGACGGGCTGCCGGTGCAGCGCGTGCTGGCCGAGGTGCGCATCGACATGCCCTTCCTCGACCTGAGCGCCCTCGATGCCGGCGCGCGCGCGTCGCGCTACCGCGAGGCCGCGCTGCAGTCGTGCCGCGCGCCCTTCGACCTGACGACGGGCCCGCTGCTGCGCTGCACGCTGCTGAAGATGAGCGAGGGCGAACACCAGCTGCTGCTGATGATGCATCACATCGTCTCCGACGCCTGGTCGGTGGAATGCATGCTCGACGAACTCGCGCAGGGCTATGCGATGCGCCTGCAGGGCGCGGCGATCGCGCTGCCCGCGCCCGAGATCGGCTATGTGGATTTCTCGCGCTGGCAGCGCCGATGGCTCGCCGAGGGCGAAGGCGAGCGGCAGCTGGCCTGGTGGCGCCGGCGGCTCGGCGGCAGCCAGCCGGTGCTCGCGCTCGCGACCGACCGGCCGCGCCCGGCCGAGGCGCGCTACAGCGCGGCGCAGCATGCGCTCGAGGTGCCTGCGGAACTCGCGCAGGCGCTGCGGCAGCGCGCGCGCGCGCAGGGCGGCACGCTGTTCATGGTGCTGCTCGCGGCCTTCCATGGCCTGCTGTTCCGCCACACTGGCCAGCCCGCGATCCGCGTCGGCGTGCCGGTCGCGGGCCGGGGGCGGCCCGAGACGGCGGGCGTGGTCGGCGCCTTCATCAACACGCTGGTGCTCGATGCACGCCTCGATGCGCAGACCTGCCTTGCCGATCTGCTCGCGCAAGTGCGCGACACCGCCATCGAGGCGCAGGCGCACCAGGACCTGCCCTTCGAATGCCTGGTGCAGGCGCTGCGCGCCGACCAGGGCCACGGCGCGGCGCCGCTGTTCCAGGTGATGTTCAACCACCTGGGGCCGGGCGACCGCCCGCTGCGCGGCTGGCCCGGCCTGCGCGTGCGGCGCATCGACCTCGCGGAACGGGCCGCGCCGTTCGAACTCACGCTCGAGACCATCGAGCGCGAGGACGGCGGCATCCAGGCCAACTTCCGCTATGCGGCCGAACTGTTCGAGGCCGACACCGTCGCGCGCATGGCGGGCCACTACCGGCGCCTGCTCGAAGCGATGGCGCATGCGCCCGAGGGCCGGCTCGGCGCCGTCGAGCTGCTGGCCGACGCCGAGCGCGCGCAGCTCGCGCAATGGGGCGTCAACACCCACCGCCGCGGCGATGCGCAGCTGGTGCACCGGCTGATCGAGCGGCAGGCGGCCGAGCTGCCGGAGGCGACCGCGCTGGTGTTCGGCAGCGAGGCGCTGAGCTATGGCGAACTCAACCGCCGCGCCAACCGGCTTGCGCATCGGCTCATCGCCGAGGGCGTGCGGCCCGAGACCAGGGTCGGCGTGGCGCTGGAGCGCAGCATCGCGCTGGTGGTGGGGCTGCTCGCGATCCTCAAGGCCGGCGGCGCCTACGTGCCGCTCGACCCCGAATACCCGGCCGAGCGCATCGCCTGCATGATCGAGGACAGCGCGCTCGCGCTCGTGCTGACGCAGGAGCACCTGAAGGACCGCCTGCCGGCGGGCGCCGCGTTCCCGCGCGTGCTCGCGCTCGACGGGCTCGACCTCTCGGCCTCTGCGGCGCATGACCCGGGCGTGCCGGTCCATGCCGAGAACCTCGCCTACGTGATCTTCACCTCGGGCTCGACGGGCAGGCCCAAGGGCGCGGCCAACCGCCACGGTGCGCTCTACAACCGGCTGGTGTGGATGCAGCAGGCCTATGCGCTCGGCGAGGCCGACACGGTGCTGCAGAAGACGCCGTTCAGCTTCGACGTGTCGGTGTGGGAGTTCTTCTGGCCGCTGATGTTCGGCGCCCGCCTGGCGGTGGCGCAGCCCGGCGACCACCGCGAGCCCGCGCGCCTGGTGCAGGCGATCCGCGCGCATGCGGTGAGCACGCTGCATTTCGTGCCCTCGATGCTGCAGGCCTTCCTCGCGCATCCCGGCGTGGAGGCCTGCACCGGCCTGCGGCGCATCGTCTGCAGCGGCGAGGCGCTGCCGGCCGAAGTGCAGAACGAGGTCTTCCGCCGCCTGCCGCAGGTGGCGCTGCACAACCTCTACGGCCCCACCGAGGCCGCGATCGACGTCACGCACTGGACCTGCCGCGACGACGGCCGCGCCCAGGTGCCGATCGGACGGCCGATCGACGACACGCGCGTGCATGTGCTCGATGCCGCGCTGAACCTGCTGCCGGCGGGCGCCGCGGGCGAGCTGTACCTCGGCGGCGCGGGACTCGCGCGCGGCTATGCGCAGCGCCCCGGCCTGAGCGCCGAGCGCTTCGTGGCCGATCCCTTCGACACCGAAGGCGGGGGACGCCTCTACCGCACCGGCGACCTGGTGCGCTGGAATGCCGAGGGCCAGCTCGAGTACCTCGGCCGCATCGACCACCAGGTGAAGATCCGCGGCTTCCGCATCGAGCTCGGCGAAGTCGAGGCGCGGCTGCTGGCCGAGCCCGAGGTGCGCGAGGCGGTGGTGGTCGCGCGGCAGGACGCGGGCGGCGCGCGGCTCGCGGCCTACGTGTCGCCGCATGCCGGCCGGGCGATCGACACCGCGCGGCTGCGCGAATGCCTCGGCCGCGCGCTGCCCGAGTACATGGTGCCCGCCTTCATCGTGGTGCTCGACAGCCTGCCGCTCAACCCCAACGGCAAGGTGGACCGCCAGGCGCTGCCCGAACCCGGACCCGCGGGCGCGGCGGCCTGGGAGCCGCCGCAGCCCGGCACGGAAGAGGCGCTCGCCGCGATCTGGGCCGAGGTGCTCGGCGTGCCGCGCGTGGGCCGCCATGACCACTTCTTCGCGCTCGGCGGGCATTCGCTGATGTCGGTGCAGGTGGTCGCGCGCGTGCAGGCGGCGCTCCATGCCGAGCTCACGGTGGCCGACGTGTTCCGCCAGCCGGTGCTGAAGGACATGGCGGCGCGCGTGGCCGATGCGGCTGCGGGCAAAGCGGTCGGCCGCTCCCTCGCCGACATCGACGACTTCATGAACAGCCTCGAGGAAACGGCCTGATGGACACGATCGCCACCCACGACCAGATCGGCCGCCGCTTCGCGCGGCTCAACCCGGCGCAGCGCCGCGCGGTGTACCAGAAGATCCGCGCCGAGGGGCTCACGATCGGCCAGTTCCCGATCCTCGAACGCGGCGCCGAGGCGCGTCCCGCCTGCGCGCCCTCGTACGCCCAGATGCGGCAGTGGTTCCTCTGGCAGCTCGAGCCCGGCAGCGCCGCCTATCACATCGCCGGCGCGCTGCGGCTCGAAGGGACGCTCGACCGCGCGGCGCTGCAGGCCGGCTTCGATGCGCTGGTCGAGCGCCACGAGGCGCTGCGCACCGTGTTCCGCGCGAACGCCGAGGGAATGGTCGAGCAGGTGGTGCGCCCGCCCGCGGCGCTGGAGATTCCGTTCGTGGACCTTGCCGCGCTCGCGCCCGGGGAACGCGAGCCGCGCGCGCACGAGGAAGCGCGCCGCATCGTCGAAGCGCCGTTCGACCTCACCGCCGACGCGCTGCTGCGCGTGGCGCTGATCCGCCTCGATGCGCGCACGCACCTGATGGTGGTCGTGATGCACCACATCGTCTCCGACGGCTGGTCGCTGCAGATCGTGGTGGACGAGTTCGCGGCGCAGTACCGCGCGCGTGTCGGCGGCGAGCCCGCGCGCCTGCCACCGCTGCCGGTCCAGTACGCCGACTACGCCGTCTGGCAGCGCCAGTGGCTCGAGGCCGGCGAGAAGGAGCGCCAGCTCGAACACTGGAAGGCCGCGTTCGGTACCGAGCATCCGGTGCTGCAGCTGCCGACCGACCGGCCGCGCCGCGCCGACGGCCGCTACCACGCCGCGCGGCACGACGTCGCGCTGCCCCAGCGGCTCGCGGACGCACTGCAGCGCCGCGCCGAAGCGCAGGGCGCCACGCTCTTCATGGTGCTGCTCACCGGGCTGCAGGTGCTGCTGCACCGCTACACGGCGCAGCCCGACATCCGCGTCGGCGTGCCGGTGGCCAACCGCCACCGCGTCGAGACCGAGAAGGTCATCGGCTTCTTCGTCAACACGCAGGTGCTGCGCAATGTGCTCGCGAGCCGCACCACGCTGCGGCAGGCGCTGGCCGCCACGCGCGCCGCGGCGCTGGCCGCGCAGTCGCACCAGGACCTGCCCTTCGAGCAGCTGGTGGAAGCGCTGCAGCCCGAGCGCAGCCTCGGCACCGCGCCGCTGTTCCAGGTGATGTTCAACCACCAGCGGCGCGACCACCGCGCGCTCGACAGCCTGCCGGGCCTCAGGCTGCGCCCGCACGAACTCGGCGGGCAGGCCGCGCAGTTCGAACTCACGCTGAGCGTGATCGAGGATGCGCAGGGCGGGCTCCAGGCGAGCTTCCACTGTGCGCAGGAGCTGTTCACGCCGCAGACCGTGGCGAACATGGCGGGGCACTACCTCGCGGTGCTCGCGGCGCTGGCCGAGGACCCGGCGCGCACCGTGGGCGAGATCGAGCTGCTGGCGCCGGCCGAGCGCGCGCAGCTCGCGCAATGGGGCGTCAACCCGCCGGCGCGGCGCGGCTGCGCGCCGGTGCACCGGCTGTTCGAGCGCCATGCGCGCGCGCAGCCCGGGGCCACTGCGCTGCTCTTCGGCGAGCAGCGCCTGAGCTACGGCGAACTCGACCGCCGTGCCAACGGCCTCGCGCACCGGCTCGTCGCGCTCGGCGTGGGGCCCGATACGCGCGTCGGCATCGCGGTCGAGCGCTCCTTCGAGGCCGTGGTCGGGCTGCTCGGCATCCTCAAGGCCGGCGGCGCCTACGTGCCGCTCGACCCCGAATACCCGGCCGACCGGCTGGCCTACATGGCGGCCGACAGCGGCATCGAACTGCTTGTGACCCAAAGCCACGTGCGGCCGCGCATTCCCTGCGGCGAACAGGTGCGCGTGCTCGAACTCGACACCACCGACCTGGCGGCCGGCCCCGCGCATGCGCCCGCCTTCGAGGTGCAGGCGGGCCACCTCGCCTACGTGATCTACACCTCGGGCTCGACCGGCATGCCCAAGGGCGTGATGGTGGCGCACGGCCCCTTTGCCGCGCACTGCGTCGAGACCGCGGTGCTCTACGAGATGGGGCCGCACTCGCGCGAGCTGCACTTTCTCTCGTTCTCCTTCGACGGCGCGCACGAGCGGCTGTTCACCGCGCTCGGCTGCGGCGCCTCGCTGCTGCTGCGCGACGCCTCTCTCTGGAGCGCCGAGCAGACGCTGGCCGAGATGCAGCGCCATGGCGTGACCAACGCCGGCTTTCCGCCGGCCTACCTGCGCCAGCTGGCCGACTGGGCGCGCGACACCGGCCGCTGCCCGCCGGTGCAGCTGTATTCCTTCGGCGGCGAGGCGATGCCGCGCGAAGGCTTCGACGCGGTGCGCCGGCATCTGAAGCCCGCCTTGCTGATCAACGGCTACGGCCCCACCGAGGCGGTGGTCACGCCGATGCTCTGGAAGGTCGATGCGAACGCGGGCTTCGACGCGGGCTATGCGCCTATCGGCCGCCCCGTGGGCGACCGCAGCGCGCGCGTGCTCGATGCCGACCTCAACCTGGTGCCGCGCCACGTCGCGGGCGAGCTCTACCTCGGCGGCGAAGGCCTCGCGCGCGGCTACCTGCACCGCGCCGCGCTCACGGCCGAACGCTTCGTCGCCGATCCCTTCGACGACAACGGCGGGCGCCTCTACCGCACCGGCGACTGGGTGCGCTGGCGCGAGGACGGCCAGCTCGAATACCTCGGGCGCATCGACCACCAGGTCAAGGTGCGCGGCTTCCGCATCGAACTCGGCGAGATCGAGGCGCAACTGCTCGCCCAGCCCGAGCTGCGCGAGGCCGTGGCGGTGGCGCGCGGCGGGCGGCTCGCGGCCTATGTGTCGATGCAGCCCGGCCGCTCGATCGACGCGGCGGCGCTCAAGGAGCGGCTCGCGCGCGCGCTGCCCGACCACATGGTGCCCGCGGCCATCGTCGTGCTCGACGCGCTGCCGATCGGCCCCGCGGGCAAGGTCGACCGCCAGGCGCTGCCCGAACCCGCGCCGGCGGCGAACGAGGCGCGGGCCTTCGAGGCGCCGCAGGGTCCGGCCGAGCAGGCGGTCGCGGCGGTCTGGGCCGGCGTGCTCGGACTCCCGCGGGTAGGGCGCGACGACAACTTCTTCGAATTGGGCGGCGATTCGATCCTGAGCCTGCAGATCGTCGCCCGGCTGCGGCTCGCCGGCTGGAAGCTCACGCCGCGCCAGCTCTTCGAGCGCCAGACCGTGGCGCAGCTCGCGGCGGTGGCCGAGGCGGCCGACGACGCGAAGCCCATGCCCGGCGGCGACGTCGCGGGCGAGGTGCCGCTGCTGCCGTTCCAGCAGGCCTTCTTCGAGATGGCGATGCCGGTGCGCGGGCACTGGAACCAGTCGGTGCTGCTGGCCTGCCGCGAGCCGCTGCAGCCGGCGGCCCTGCGCGTGGCGCTGCAGGCCGTGGTGCGGCACCACGATGCGCTGTCGCTGCGCTATGCGCGCGATGCCGACGGCCATTGGCGCCAGCGCTACACCGCCATGCCGCGCGACGAACTCGAGGAACTGCTCTGGGTGCGCCAGGCCCGCGACGCGGCGCACTGCGAGGCGCTGTGCGACGAGGCGCAGCGCAGCCTCTGCATCGAGCGGGGGCCGCTGCTGCGCGCGCTCGCGGTCGAACTGCCGGGCGGCGAGTCGCGGCTGCTGCTGGCGGTGCATCACCTGGTGGTCGACGGCGTCTCGTGGCGCATCCTGCTCGAGGACCTGCAGGCCGCGTACTGCCGGCAGCTGGCCGGCGAGGCGATCGCGCTGCCCGCCAAGAGCAGCAGCTACAAGGACTGGACCGTGGCCTTGCAGGACTACGCCCGTGCGCAGGGCGAGGGCATCGGCCACTGGCAGTCGCTGGCCGGCGTGCCCGCGGCGCTGCCGTGCGCGCACCCCGAGGCGCCGAACACCGTCGCCGAAGAACGGCAGGTCGAGTTCCGGCTCGACCGCGCCACCACGCAGGCGCTCCTGAAGGATGCGCCCGCGGCCTACCGCACGCAGGTCAACGACCTGCTGCTCACCGCACTGGGCCGCGCGCTCTGCGCCTGGGCCGGGCACGCGCGGCTGCTGGTCGATCTCGAAGGCCATGGCCGCGAGGATCTGTTCGCGCACATCGATCTGTCGCGCACCGTGGGCTGGTTCACCACGCTGTTCCCGGTGGCGCTCGATCCGCTCGGCGCGCCGGGCGAGGCGATCCGGCGCGTGAAGGAAAGCCTGCGCCGCATTCCCGACAAGGGGCTCGGCCATGGCGTGCTGAGCTACCTCGGCAGCGCCGAACAGCGTGCGGCGATGCGCTCGCTGCCGCGCGCGCAGGTGGTCTTCAACTACCTCGGGCAGTTCGACGGCGGCTTCGACGGCCGCTCGCCCTGGGTGCCCGCAGCGGAGCGCGGCGGCGCGCCCGTGGACGCGCGCGCGCCGCTCACCCACGAGTTCGCGGTCAACGGGCAGGTCTACGAGGGCATGCTGAGGCTGCGCGTGAGCTACAGCGGCGCGCGGCATGCGCGTGGCGCGGTGGAAGGCTGGATGCAGCGCTTCCGCGAGGAGCTGGAGGCGCTGGTGGCGCACTGCACGAGCGGCGCCGCGGGCGTTTCGCCTTCGGACTTTCCGCTCGCGCGCATTGCGGCGCAGCCGCAGCTCGATGCGCTCGCGCTGCCGGCGGCCAACCTGGCCGACCTGTATCCGCTGTCGCCGATGCAGTCGGGCATGCTGTTCCACAGCCTCTACGCTCCCGGCGCGAGCGCCTACCTGAACCAGATGCGCGTGGACATCGACGGCCTCGACGCCGGGCGCTTCATGGCCGCATGGCGCGCGGCGATGGCGCGCCACGAGGTGCTGCGCACCGGCTTTCTGGCCGGCGAACCCGCGCTGCAATGGGTGGCGCGCGAACTCGAACTGCCGGTGGCCGCGCACGACTGGCGCGGCCGGGACGATCTCGCGGCCGCGCTGGACGGGCTGGCGCAGGCGGAGCTCGCGCAGGGCTTCGACCTCGCACGGCCGCCGCTGATGCGGCTCGCGCTGGTGCGCACGGCGGAGGCGCGGCACCACTTCGTCTGGACCATGCACCACCTGCTGCTCGACGGCTGGAGCACTTCGCAGCTGCTCGGCGAGGTGCTGCGGCACCATGCGGGCGAACAGCTCGCGGCTCCGGCCGGCCGCTATGCGGACTACATCGGCTGGCTGCAGCGGCGCGATGCCGCGGCCGACGAGGCCTACTGGCGCGCGCAGACGGCCCGCCTCGAAGGGCCCACGCGGCTCGCCGATGCGCTGCCCCGGCCGCGCGACGCCGCGCCGGGCCACGGCATGCGGCGCGTGGCGATCGATGCCGCCCGCACGCGCGCGCTGCTGACCGCCGCGAAGCGCGAACGCGTCACCGTCAACACGCTGGTGCAGGCCGCCTGGGCGCTGCTGCTCGCGCGCCACACCGGGCAGCGCACCGTGAGCTTCGGCGCCACCGTGGCGGGCCGTCCGGTGGACCTGCCCGGCGCGCAGCAGCTGCTCGGCCTCTTCATCAACACGCTGCCGGTGGTGGCGACGCTCGCGCCCGCGCAGAAGGTGGGCGACTGGCTGCGCGCGCTGCAGGCGCAGAACCTCGGTGCGCAGGAGCACGAGCACACGCCGCTCTACGAGATCCAGCGCTGGGCCGGGCAGGGCGGGCAGGAGCTGTTCGACAGCATCCTGGTGTTCGAGAACTATCCGCTCGACCAGGCGCTGAAGCAGGGCGCGCCCGAGCGGCTGCGCTTCGGCGAGGTGCGCATCCGCGAGGAGACCAACTACGCGATGACGCTCTCGGTGCACCTGGGCGAGACGCTGGTGCTGAGCTACAGCCATGCGCGCGAGCGTTTCGGCGATGCGGCCGTCGCATTGCTCGCAGAGCGCATGGAGGCGCTGCTCTTCGGCCTGGCCGATGCACCGGCGGCGCGGGTCGGCGATCTCGGACTGCCCGGTGAACACGCGCCGGCGCCCGTGCCGGCCTCGACCGCGGGGGCCGGTGCGCCCTCGCTGCACCGCCGCTTCGAGGCCCGGGCCGCGGCGCATCCCGACGCGATCGCCGTGGTCTTCGGCGACAAAGCGCTGAGCTACCGCGAACTCGACGCGCGCGCCAACCGGCTCGCGCACCGGCTCGCGGGCCTGGGCGTGGGGCCCGAGGTCCGGGTCGGCATCGCGGTCGAGCGCTCGCTCGAGATGGTGGTCGGCCTGCTCGGCATCCTCAAGGCCGGCGGCGCCTACGTGCCGCTCGATCCCGACTACCCGGCCGACCGCCTCGCCTACATGGTGGCCGACAGCGGCATCCGCCTGCTGCTCGCGCACGAACGGGTGCTGGCCGCGCTGCCTTCGCAGGAGGGGGTGCACGTGCTCGCGCTCGACACCCTCGATCTCTCGGCCGGCCCCGCGCAGGCGCCGGCCGTCGAGGTGCATGCCGACCACCTGGCCTACGTGATCTACACCTCGGGCTCGACGGGCCGGCCCAAGGGCGCGCAGCTCACGCACCGCAACGTCGTGCGGCTGCTCGACCAGACGCAGCAGTGGTTCGGTTTCGGCCCCGCCGACGTATGGACGAACTTCCACTCCTACGCCTTCGACTTCTCGGTGTGGGAGATCTTCGGTGCGCTGTGCACCGGCGGCCGGCTCGTGGTCGTGCCGTACGGCGTCAGCCGCTCGCCCGACGACTTCGTGGCGCTGCTGCGCGCGCAGCGCGTCACGGTGCTGAACCAGACGCCCTCGGCGTTCCGTCAGCTGGTGCACAGCCCGGCGCTCGCGGCCGGCGCTCGCCTGCCGCTGCGTTGCGTGATCTTCGGCGGCGAGGCGCTCGAACCCGAAAGCCTGCGGCCCTGGATGGACCGCTTCGGCGATGCGCAGCCGCAGCTCGTCAACATGTACGGCATCACCGAGACCACGGTGCACGTGACCTACCGGCCGATCGTGCGCGCCGACCTCGAGACGCAGAGCAGCCCGGTGGGCGCCTGCATCCCGGACCTCGGCATGTGGGTGCTCGACGGCGACCTGAACCCGCTGCCCGCCGGCGTGGCGGGCGAGCTGCACGTGTCGGGCGCGGGCCTCGCGCGCGGCTACCTGAACCGCGCGGGCCTGAGCGCGGAGCGCTTCGTGGCCGCACCCTTCGGCCCGCCGGGCGGGCGGCTCTACCGCACCGGCGACCTGGTGCGCTGGCGCGCGGACGGCGGGCTCGACTATCTCGGGCGCATCGACCATCAGGTGAAGATCCGCGGCTTCCGCATCGAGCTCGGCGAGATCGAGGCGCAGCTTCTCGCGCAGGACGGCGTGCGCGAGGCGGTGGTGCTCGCGAAGGACGGCGCCGGCGGCGCGCGGCTGGTCGCCTACCTCTCCGCGCGCGCAGGCCATGCGCTGGAATCCGCGGCACTGCGCGGGCGGCTCGCGCAGACGCTGCCCGACTACATGGTGCCCGCGGCCATCGTGGTGCTCGACGCCGTGCCGCTCAATGCGAACGGCAAGGTCGACCGCCAGGCGCTGCCCGAGCCGGAACGCACGGGCGGCGGTGCGCAGGTGGCGCCGCGCGGCGAGACCGAGACCGCGCTCGCGGCGATCTGGGCCGAGGTGCTCGAGGTGGCGCGCGTGGGCCGCGACGACAACTTCTTCGAACTCGGCGGCCACTCGCTGAGCCTGCTCGCGGTGCAGTCCAGGGTGCAGAAACGGTTCGCGGTTCAGCTGCCGCTGCAGCGCTTTTTCGAGAACCCCTCGCTGGCGGCCATGGCCGCCGTGGTGCGGCAAGCGGCCGACGCGGCGAGCGCCGACGGGCCGGACGAACTCGCGCAGATGGCCGCGATGCTCGACCTTCTGGAGGACTGATGGCGCAGATCGACAGACACGGCATCGCCGAGCGTTTCGCGCGCCTGCCGCGCGAGAAGCAGAAGGCCTTTCTCGCGCTGCTGCAGGCGCAGGGCGTGGACTTCGCGAAGCTCCCGATCGTGCCGCTGCCGGCGGCGCAGAAGGCCGAGCTTTCGTACGCCCAGCTGCGGCAGTGGTTTCTCTGGCAGCTCGATCCGCAGAGCACGGCCTATCACATCTCGGGTGCGCTGCGGCTGCAGGGCGCGCTCGACGTGACGGCGCTGCGCGCGAGCTTCGATGCGATCGTCGAGCGCCACGCCTCGCTGCGCACGGTGTTCCGGCCCGATGCCGAGGGGCAGTGCGAGCAGCATGTGCAGGACCACGCGAAGGCCGACGTGGCGCTGACCGACCTCACGGGCGCGGCAGGCGACGTGGAGGCGCTCGCACGCGAGGCGGCGTGCCGCCTCGGTGCCACGCCCTTCGACCTGACGGCCGGCCCGCTCATGCGCGTGGGCGTGATCCGGCTCGCCCCGCAGACGCATGTGCTCGTGCTGGTGATGCACCACATCGTCTCGGACGGCGGCTCGATGCAGCTTCTGGTCGGCGAGTTCGTGGCGCAGTACCGCGCGCGGGTGCAGGGCGGCGTGCCGGCGCTGGCGCCGCTCGAAATCCGCTATGCCGACTACGCGGCCTGGCAGCGCAACTGGCTCGAGGCCGGCGAGAAGCAGAAGCAGCTCGCCTACTGGACCGAGCGGCTCGGCGGCGCGCAGCCGGTGCTGCAGCTCGCGACCGACCACAGCCGGCGGCCGGACGGGCACTACACCGCGGCGCGGCATGGCGTGGATCTGCCGCCCGCGCTGGTGCAGGCCCTGCAGCGCCGCGCCCGGGCGCAGGGCGCGACGCTCTTCATGGTGCTGCTGGCCGCCTTCCAGGCGCTGCTGCACCGCTACAGCGGCCAGCGGGACATCCGCGTGGGCGTGTCGGTCGCGAACCGCCATCGCGCCGAGACCGAAGGCGTGATCGGGCTCTTCGTGAACACGCAGGTGCTGCGCGGCATCGTCGACAGCCGCACCAGCCTCGCGGCGGTGCTGGCCCAGGCCAGGGAGGCCGCCACGGGCGCGCAGGCGCACCAGGACCTGCCGTTCGAGCAGCTCGTCGATGCCTTGCAGCCCGAGCGCAGCCGGAGCGTGAGCCCGCTGTTCCAGGTGATGTTCAGCCACGAGCGCACCGACGGGCGCGCGCTCGCGCAACTGCCCGGGCTCGCGATCAAGGACTACGCGCTCGCGGCGCCCGCGGCGCAGTTCGAGCTGGTGCTCAACACGCGCGAGGATGCCGACGGGCGGGTGCATGCGAGCTTCATCCATGCGGCCGAGCTGTTCGAGCGCGCGACCATCGAACGTATGACGGCGCACTACGTCGCGATGCTCGCGGCGCTGGCCGGCGACGATGCGCGGGCCGTGGGCGACGTGGCGCTGCTCGATGCCGCCGACCGATCGCAGCTCGACGCCTGGGGCGTGAACCCGCAGCGCGAGCCCGTCGACGAGCCGGTGCACCGCACCATCGCGCGACAGGCGCTACTGCGGCCCGAGGCCACGGCGCTGTGCTTCGCCGACCGGACCCTGAGCCGCGCCGACCTCGAAGCCCGCGCCAACCGCCTCGCCCACCGCCTGATCGCCCTCGGCATCCAGCCCGAGCAGCGCGTCGGCATCGCCATGGAAAGGAGCCTCGAACTCGTCGTCGCCATCCTCGCCGTGCTCAAGGCCGGCGCCGCCTACGTGCCGCTCGACCCCGACTATCCCGCCGATCGCCTCGCCTACATCGCCGAGGACAGCGGCCTCGCGCTGCTGCTCGTGCACCAGCCCACGCGAGACAGCCTTTCCACCGCCATCGCCACCCTCGACCTCGACCGCCTCGACCTCGCCAGCGAACCCGACTCCGACCCCCAGGTCCCCCTGCACGGCGAACACCTCGCCTACGTCATCTACACCTCCGGCTCCACCGGCCGCCCCAAGGGCGCCGCCATCCGCCATGCCGCGCTCGCGAGCTGCATGGCCTGGATGCAGCGCACCTACGGACTCGGGGCTGAAGACGCCGTGCTGCACAAGGCCCCCTTCGGCTTCGACGTGTCCTGCTGGGAGATCTTCTGGCCGCTCACCGCCGGCGCCCGGCTGGTGGTGGCCCAGCCCGGCGACCAGCGCGACCCCGCGCGCATCGTCGCGCTGATCCGGCGCCACCAGGTCACCACCCTCAACTTCGTGCCCGCCATGCTGCAGGCCTTTCTCGCCCACGAGGGCATCGAGGCCCACACCCGGCTGCGCCACATCATCTGCGGCGGCGAGGCCATGCCCGCGGAGACCCAGCGCGAGACCCTGCAACGGCTCCAGGCCGCCACCCTGCAGAACCTCTACGGCCCGACCGAGACCACGATCCACGTCACCCAGTGGACCTGCCGTGACGACGGCCAGCCGCTGGTGCCGATCGGCCGGCCGATCAGCCACACGAGCGCGCATGTGCTCGATGCCGAGCTGAACCGGGTGCCGAGGGGCGTGGCGGGGGAGCTGTACCTGGGTGGCGTGAGCCTGGCGCGTGGGTACCTGAACCGGGCGGGGCTCACGGCGGAGCGCTTCGTGGCCGATCCGTTCGACCATGGCCAAGGAGGAGGGCGGCTCTACCGCACCGGCGACCTCGTGCGCTGGAACACCGAAGGCCAGATCGAGTATCTCGGGCGCATCGACCACCAGGTGAAGATCCGGGGGCTTCGCATCGAGCTCGGCGAGATCGAGGCGCAACTGCTCGCGCAGCCCGAGGTGCGCGAGGCGGTGGTGGTGGCGCAGGAGGCGCCCACGGGCGCGCGGCTCGTGGCCTACCTCGCACCGCATGCCGGGCAAGCCATCGACACGCAGGCGCTCCGGGAACGGCTCGCGAAGCGGCTGCCCGACTACATGGTGCCGCGCGCCTGCGTGGTGCTCGATGCGCTGCCGCTCAATGCCAACGGCAAGGTCGATCGCAAGGCGCTGCCCGAGGTCACGTTTGCAGGCGAGCGCGACCATGAACCGCCACGGGGCGAGACCGAGGAAGCGCTCGCCGCGATCTGGCGCGAAGTGCTCGGCGTCGCGCAGGTCGGCCGCGGCGACAACTTCTTCGAACTCGGTGGCGATTCGCTGCTGAGCCTCCGGCTGATCGCGCAGGCCCGAAAGCGACTGCCCGGCGGCAGCCACCTCGGCCTGGCCGACGTGATGCAGGCCGGCAGCCTGCAGGAACTCGCCGCGCGCGTGCAGCGGCAGGCCGGCGGCGCCCACGATGCGGTGTGCCTGCATGCGGGCGGTGCGGGCGTGCCGCTGTTCTGCCTGCCGGGGCTGATCGTCAACACGCGCGAGTTCCAGCCGTTGGCGCGCGCCGTGCAGGACGACCGGCCGGTCTATGCCTTCGTGAGCCATGTCTACACGCAGAAGCGCTGGCGCGGCTTCGCGATCCGCGAGCTCGCGGCCGAGTACGCGGACTTCATCGTCGCCACCGCGACCGGCGGCCGCTGCGCGCTGCTCGGCTGGTCGCTCGGCGGCGACCTGGCCTTCGAGGTCGCGCGCCAGCTCCAGGGCCGCATCGAGATCGTGTTCTTCGGCGCGGTCGACGTGTTCGAGGCCGAGCCGATGGTGCCCGCAGGCACGCTCTCGCCGGCCGAGCGCGCGCAAGCCGACGCGGTGCTCGCCGACTGGCTCGCAAGGTCGGAGATGGCGGCGCAGTGGCATGAGCTGCTGGGCCGCATGAGCGAAGCCGAGCGCAGCTGGGTGGCCGAGCAGCTGCTCGCGCCCACCTGGGTGTCGCCGCTCGACGGCGCGGGCGACGAAGCCTACGAGTACCTGCTCTGGGCCACGCTCGACAGCCGCGTGCAGTCCGCGCGGTATGCCGAAGCCAAGACCGAGCTGCCGGTGCAGGTCTTCCATGCCGAGGCCTCCCTGCGCGCCCCCGGCGTGCTGCGCCGCTGGCCCGAGCGCGCGCGCGTGCTCTCGACCGAGGTGGTCGAGCGCACCGGCCACCTCGACATCATCCGGGACGCGGGCTTCGGCGCGACGGTGAAGCGGCGGCTGCTGGAAGCGGAGCACGCCTGAGCAGTATGCGACCGAGCCATGCGAGTGCGTCCGCCATGCGATGGCCCCTCAGGCTTGATCCGCGCGCCCGCGAAGAAGTCGTGGCTCGGCTTGCGCCACTGGCCGCGCACGCCGATCACCGCACCGGCCAAGTGCAAATATCGTCTTCATCGGATGAACTCTCTATTCGGAGGTGCCTCGTCGCCCCAATGCGGGATAGATCCGAGTAGAAGGCAAATGCTCCTTGTGACCAGGCGTCACAACATTCAGGATCGAAACGTTTTTCTCTCGCCTCCGCTGAGTGATCGCCAGCGAGCCATTGGAGGTTTTCTCGATTTCCAATTCCCCGTAAGAGATTGTGCGCGGCACAAAATCACCCGCTCCGCTCACCTTTGCCTGCCTCAAAATGAGCCTGCCTTTGTGGCACCCGGCCATCTCGGTTCCCAGGTTGGTTATCAATTGGGTCTCTCCGGATTTTCCCTGAATTAATTGAGATCCGGTCTGTTCAATGTGAAGGACGCCGTGGGCTTTGCGTTGCGTCTGAGTACGGGTACTCCCTTCCGCGAATTTGTTCCTCTTCGTGTCAATATAGTACGACTGGTATCTTGGCAGGTCCTTGGCGTTTGGCGGCTGAGAAAGGCCAGTTGTGGGGCTGAACGCCGCGGTTCTCCACAATTCGTCGGGGGATCCCGAATAAATGGGTATCAAGTTTGTTGAAAATCCTCCGTCCGAGTAATAAGTGATTTCATAAATGTAGTCGCCTTTTAGATCGGGGCATCCTGTTGCACTTAGCATCGGCGGATTCCAATCCAACTGCTGCGTTGATAGTCGCCCGACGCTCACGCATCCGCACGACGATGCCATCATGAGTGCGATTTCTATATAGAATGCCGATCGCATAATTGCTCACCGAATGGACCCTGCCTAGATAGGAATCGGTCTGCTGCTACCTCCATCATTAAAACGCGTGATGTGATAAAAGTAGGCGCCACTCAATCTGGGCAGTTATGTCTGAATTTAAGATCTCGCGAGCCCGATCAGAACCAAAACCTCGAATTCCCGAGGTGTTTTCGCATCCGACCAGCATCCATATAACATCGCAAATGCAAGTGTTGTTCGGACCATGCGGTACAGATCGCGATTCACTTCTTCTTCCTCCCCTGTGGCCTCTTCGAGGTGACGAGGCCGCGGGATTCTGGGAGGAATGCGTTGCTCTTCAGAGGAAGTCGGTCACGAATCGGGGCAGATTCGACAACATCGGTGCGCGAGGCTTAGCAATTGCAAGCGGTATGCACGCCTGGACCCGTTGAAAACAAAAGCCGGATGCCCGCGAAGGCATCCGGCTTTTTTCATGCGTGGAAGCCGGGGCTTACCAGCGGTACGTCGCCGTCGCCACCGCCGTGCGCTGCGTGCCGTAGTAGCAGTAGGCGTAGGCGCAGTTGGCGATGTAGGTCTTGTTGGTCAGGTTGCGCAGGTTGAGCGCGAGCGTCCAGCGGTCGATGTCGTAGCCGATCATCGCGTCGATCAGCGTGTACGCCGGCAGCTTGGCCGGTGCGGCCACTTCGCCGTCGCCACGGGTGGAGCCGTTGAAGCGCGCGCCCAGGCCCACCTTCACGCCGTTGCTGAAGCGGTAGTCGGCCCACACCGAGAGGCGGTTGCGCGGCACCGCGGTGGCCTGCTTGCCGATCTCCGATTCGCGGCTGCTGGCGGTGACGATCGCGCGCGGCGTGTAGGCATAGGAGGCCGTGAGGTTCAGGCGCGGCATGAGCTCGGTGGTGGCCTCGAGTTCGAGGCCGCGCACCGAGATCTCGCCGGTCTGCTTCGGCATGAAGTTCGCGTCATAGGTGATGTAGTTCTTGCGGCGCAGGTCGAAGATGGCCGCGCTGTAGAGCGACTTGCCGCCCGGCGGCTGGTAGCGCACGCCGGCCTCGTACTGGCGGCCGCTCTCGGGCTTGAACGGCGTCCTGGTGGTCGGATCGACGGTGCCCGTGGGCGCGAAGGATTCGGCATAGCTCAGGTACGGCGCGATGCCGTTGGGCATCAGGTACACCAGGCCCGCGCGCTTGGTGAACTTGTGCTCCGAGATCTGCTGCGTGGTGCCGTCGAAGCGGCTGTAGGCGCTGCTGCGCGCGCTGTCGTAGCGCCCGCCCAGCGTGAGCGACCAGCGGTCGCCCCACTTGATCTGGTCCTGCAGGTAGAAGCCGGTCTGGGTGAGGCGGCTCACGCCGTTGACGTAGGGGCTGGGGATGTCGATCGGCGCGCCGTAGACCGGCGCATAGATGTCGAGCAGCGGCAGGCCGGGCCCGCCGCTGTAGGTGTACTGGTCGATGCGGGTGCGCTGGTAGTCCAGGCCCATGAGCAGCGTGTGCTGCCAGTCGCCCGAGCGCAGCTTGGCCTGCACCTGGTTGTCCATGGTGACGGAGCTGGTGCTCTCCTGGCTGCCGAACGGTCCGCGCGCGAGGTAGCGGTAGTTGATCGGGTTCAGTGCGTTGCTCGGGTCCAGCGGCGCGAAGGTCGGCGCCTGCAGCGCCCGGTAGTCGACCTCGAGCTTGCCGTAGCGCAGCTTCTGGCGCACGGTCCAGGTGTCGTTGATGCGATGCTCGAGCTGGTAGCCGATCATCTTCTGGTCGTGGTTGAAGTGATCGAAGTTCGGATCGCCGGTGTTGAGGTCGGGCGGAACGATGGTGCCGATGCGCGTCGGTTTCAGCGAGCCTTCCATCGGGCGGATGCGCGAATAGGCGCCGGCGCGGTTCTTCTGGTACTGGCCCAGCAGCGTGAAGGTGGTGTCGGCCGAGGGCTTCCAGGTGATCGAGGGCGCGATGTAGGTGCGGTCGTCGCGCGAGCTGCCGCCCGGCAGCTGGGCGTCGCGCAGCACGCCGGTGATGCGGTAGAGCACCTTGCCTTCGGCGTCGAGCGCGCCCGAGAAGTCGCCGGCGATCTGGCGGCGCGCATCGTTGCCGTACTGCAGCTGGATCTCGCGCACGGGTTCGGCCGTGGGCAGCTTGCTCACGATGTTGACCACGCCGCCGGGGCTGGCCATGCCGTAGAGCACCGAGGCCGGTCCGCGCAGCACCTCGATGCGCTCGGAGCCGTAGTTCTCGGTCTTCCAGACGCCCCAGGTGCCGTTGTTGCGCAGCGGCATGCCGTCGAGGTAGAAAACCGGGCGCATAGCCGTCGAAGCCGCGGATGGTGATCCAGTCGTAGCGCGAATCGGCGCCGAAGGGCGAGATGCTGACGCCGGGCGTGTAGCCGAGCGCGTCCTTGACGTTGGTGGCGCCGATGACGTCGATGCGGTCGGCCGTGATGACCGAGATCGACTGCGGCGTCTCGACGACGGGGGTGTCGGTCTTGCTGCCGGCCGTGCTGCGCTTGGCGAGGTAGCCGTTGACGCGGCCGGTGGCCGATTCCTCCGTGTTGGCATTGACGGTGATCGCGGGCAGCGTCGGGCTGGCGGCCTGGGGCTGTGGCTGCTGCTCCGCGGACTGGGCCGAGGCGCTCAGGCTGCAGAAGGAGAAGGCCGTTCCGAAGGCGGCGGCGAGCGCGGCATTCAGAAGGCGTTGGCGGGGCAGGCGAGGCATAGGGTTGGTTACTCCAGCTTGAATACGACTTGTTTACATCCAGGCGCCCGGGCCGGCCCGATGCCGGCCCTGGCGCTCCCAACCATGAGACGTTTGACTTAAAAAAAAGGAGACAGGCGCGCGGCCTGTCTCCTCGGGCTGTGTTCCTTGCCGGTCCCGCGCCGCCGGGGCGCGCGGTCTGGGCTAGGCCTGGACCGGCTGCCGCTCGTGGCGCGCGCTGTTCGCGGCGTGGGCGGCCAGGGGCGCGGCGCCGGCCGGGATCGTCTGCAGCAGGGCGTTGCCGATCTCGCCCGTGCGCACCGAGGTGACCGACAGCAGCGTGTCGCTCAGGCCGTGCGAGTCCTCGCAGGCGCCCTGCAGGAACACCGCGGGATGGAAGTCCGGCGTGCTCGCGACCCGGTAGTGGCGGTCGACCGAGAAATCGCCGAGGTAGGGCGCGAGCGGCGTGAGCAGCGCCCGGTGCTGCTCGCGCGCATAGCCGGTGGCGAGCACCACGGCGTCGTAGCGCGCGGCGTGCGCGCGGCCGGTGTTCTGGTCCACGAGCGTGAGGTGCACGCCGTCGGCCGCGGCCTCGACCTCGCGGATCGCGTGGCGGCGCAGGAAGCGCATGCGCTCCTCGCCGCGGACCTTCTGCTCGTAGAACATCTTGAAGATCTGCTGGATCAGGTCGAGGTCGGCCACCGCGTAGTTGGTGTGGGCGAATTCCTCGATCAGCGCCGCGCGCTCGTCCGCCGGCCGGCCGTAGATGTAGTCGGTGAACTCGACGTTGAAGACTTCGTTGACGAAAGGGCTGTCGTCCGAGGGACGGATCGATCGTGCGCGCATGATCAGGTCCACCTGCGGGGCGTGCGGCCGGCCCTGCAGGTCCATGAAGATCTCGGCCGCGCTCTGACCCGCGCCGACGATCGCGATGCGGCCGGCCGCGGCCAGCCCGTCCATGCTGCGCAGGTAGCTGCTCGAATGGAACACGCGCGGGTCGCCGCGCAGCGGGCGGAAGGCATCGGGGATGTTCGGCGTGCCGCCGATGCCGACCACGAGGTTGCGCGCGAGCCGCTCGGTCACGCGGCCGGCGGCGTCGCGCGAGCGCACGCGCAGCAGCGAGACCTCGCCGCGGCCCTCGGTCTCGGGCAGCACCTCGAACACCTCCTCGCCGTAGACGCAGGCATCCTCGAACTGGGCCGCGGCCCAGCCCAGGTAGTCGTTGAACTCGTGCCGGCTCGGGAAGAAGGTCTTGAGGTTGATGAAGTCCTGCAGCCGCTGCTTCTCGTGCAGGTAGTTGATGAAGGTGAAGCGGCTCGTCGGGTTGCGCAGCGTGGCCAGGTCCTTGAGGAAGGAGATCTGCATGTGCGCCTGGTCGAGCATCATGTCGCGGTGCCACGCGAAGCCGGCCTGCTTCTCGATGAACATCGCATCGACGCGGCGGCCGTCGCGGCGCTTCTCGTCGAGCGCGATGGCCAGCGCGATGTTCGAGGGGCCGAAGCCGATGCCGATGAGGTCGTGAATCACCATGACGGATTTCCTTTACGCAGTGTGTTGGGCGGGCGTGGCGGCAGCGGCCCCGTCGCTGCGGGGCAGCCAGAGGGCGTCGATGAAGTAGCGTTCGCGCAGCATCACCACCAGCAGCGCGCGCTTGTGCGGCAGGTCGAACTCCTTCACCTTGGCGTAGCCGGACTTGTCGAGGTTGCGGATCTGCTGCACGTGGTCGATGCGCGGCTCGCCGACGGCGCGCCGCGTGCGCGGATCGCACAGGAAGATGTAGTGCGAGATCGAGGTGAGCCATGCGGTCGCGAAGGCCCGGCCGCGGAACGCGGGCTCGCCGATCAGCACGTGCCAGCCGCGGTCGTGGTCGTCCACGTCGTAGAAGGGGGCGATGCGGCTTTCCTTGGCCCAGTAGGTCTCGAAGTAGCCGAAGGGCTCGCCGTCGAGGCAGGCGACCATCGACTGCATGTGCGGATCGCGGTCGATGGCCGCGAGGTAGGCGCGGTGCTTGTCGAGGTCGCCTTGCTCCTCCCAGATCACGGCCACGTCGGGGTCGTTCATCCAGCGGTTGAAGCGCGCGAGGTCGGCCTCGGGGTCGAAGCTGCGGAACGAGAAGGTCTTGCCGAGCCAGGGAATGAAGCGCTGGTAGAGCACGCCCTCGCGCTTCGGCGGCCGCAGCGGGTGGTACTTGCCGTGGGTGAGCGCGTAGCGCAGCGCCATCGGCGGCTGCACCGCGGGCAGCCAGAGCGCGGGCTGCTGCCACAGCATGTCGCGCCAGCAGGTGGCGCGGCCGTCTGCGGCCGGCAGCAGCACGCCCGCTTGCACGAGCGCGGCGGCCGCATGGCCGGCCGCGACGGTGAAGTGCTTGTGGCCCGGATGCTGCTCAAAGGCGGCCTCGAGCGCCGCGAGCAGGTGGTCCGTCGAGGCGTCGCTGCCGTCGAGCCATTCGAGCGTCGCATCCTGCCGGAGCTTCCAGAGCGAGCGCGAGCCGTCGTGCGTGTTGCGCACGTCCAGCGTGCCGGCCTCGTGCGTGACGGCATGCGGCTGGCCGCCTGCGTAGGAGACGTGGGAGGTGGTGGTCATGCGTTTCCTTCGGTGGGCTGCGGGCGTTGCCGTGCGAGCAGCGCGAGGCCCTCGTGCAGTGCGGGGAAGAGGCTGCGGTTGAAGTTGTTCCAGCGCAGTTCGAGGATGGTGTCGCCGGGGTCGATGTCGGTGGCGAGCACGTCGTGGATCACCTCGCCGGAGTCGATGCCGTTGTCCACATAGTGCAGCGAGGCGCCGGTCTTCAGGAGCGGCGCGACCGGCACGCTCTCCATCGTCGTCCAGTCCACGATCCTGCGGCCCTGCGCGCCGTGCAGCGCGTCGAGCGTGGCGTATGCGCCGCGGCGTTCGTAGGGCGATTCGGCGCGCGTGATGCCGGGGTGGATGTTGACGATGCGGCGGTGGAAGGCCGCGCCCGGCCGCACGAGTTCGTCGAGGATCACGAGCAGTCCATCGAGCACCACGATGTCGGCCTGCAGCGTCAGCAGCTTGTCGAGCAGCGTGCGCTCGAAGCGGCTCTTGGCCGCGGGCCGCTCGGCCGCATCGCGCGGCAGGCGGCGGTAGTCGGACGGCACCGCATGGAACAGGTCGGTGAGCCTGCGGCCCTGCGCCGTGAGTTCGCCCGGAAAGATCCATGGCCGTCCGGGCCGGAAGGCGAAGCCGTAGTCCTGCAGCACGGCCTGGTCCCTCGGCGAGCCCGGGTCGTCGTCGATGACGATGCCTTCGAGCGAATAGGCGTCGCCGAGCGGCGTCTCGTCGAGCGCACGGGCGAGGTATTCGAGCGGCGAGGCCATGTAGCGCCGCTCGCCCTTGTAGGCGATGTGCTGGCCGGCCTTGTCGGCGGCGGCGTTTCTCAAAGACAGGATGTAGACGAGCTTGGCCTTGGGCATGGTGTGGGGCGGGGTGGATAAGAGGAAGACGCAATGGCGCGCGATCTGTTCATTCGGCCGTGCGGGCGCCCTGCGCCGGCGCGAGCGGGCAGGCGTCGCACCAGTGCTCGTGCGGCAGCAGGTGGTTGAGGCAGCACTCGCGGTGCAGCTTCAGCGCGCGGTGGCCGCGGCGGTCCTGCAGCGGGTTCTCGCGCGGACCTTGCGCACCGGGCCACACGGGGGCGTGCAGCAGCCGCGCGCGGTCGTCGGCGATGGCGCTCGCGCCGCCCGTGGCGGCCAGCGCCACGTCGAACACCGGCTCCATCAGGCGCGCGGTGTTGCTCCAGAGGATCTTGGGCGCGAGCCGCGTGAGGCCGGTCAGCGCCTCGAACAGCGGCGCGAGGTGCAGCCACAAGAGCGGTGCATAGCGTTCGGCGGTGCCGCTGCCCGGCCGCGGCTGGCCGAGCTGCCGCAGGTGGAAGCCCGCGGGCGCGCCGCGCGCATCGAAGCGTACCCAGGTGTGCTCGGCCGCGATCGGGAACACGTGCTGCAGCATGCTCGCGGCCGCCATCACGGGCGGCAGCAGCATCGCGATGTATTCGAGGCTCCAGGCCGACGCGACCGCGCGCCGGTCCGCGCCGTGCGCGCCCCGTGCGTGCGCATGGCGCTCCAGCACCTCGGCCAGCAGCGCGGGCGCGCGCAGCAGCTCGGCCACGCGCACCGCATCGGGCGGCACCGTGTCGGCGCAGTGGAGCTTTTCGCCGTGCACCGCGAGTTCGCCCGGGAACAGCGGTTCGAGCAGGGGAATCATGGGGCGGTGCGCGGCGCGGTCATCCCCTGGAGACGGATTGGGGCCGCGCCTGTTCACCGGCGCTGAACATCCCGCAGCCTGATCCGTCTAGGCAGGGAGGGCCATGCCGCGCGGGCAGGGCCGTTTGCAAGCTGTCGCCCCCGGGGCGGAAAGAGCCTTTCATGACCACTACCACCGCTGGCAACAGCGCCGAGATCGGGCGCCTGCTGAAACCCTTTCTCCCGTGGATCGTGCTGTCCGCGGTCACGGGCGTGGCCGCCGGCGGCGCCACGGTCGCGCTGCTCGGCACCATCAACGGCGTGCTGAACCAGCCCGGCGGCCTCGCAGGCGGGCTGCTGCTGACCTTCGTCGGGCTCTGCGGCGTGGCGCTGTTCGGGCGCATGGCGTCCGACGTGTCGACCAACTTCGTCGGCCAGCGGCTCGTGGCCCAGGTGCGCAAGAGCCTGGCGCAGAAGATCCTCTCGGCGCCGATCGACGCGCTGGAGCGCTACCGCACGCACCGCCTGATGCCGGTGCTCTCGCAGGACGTGGACATGATCAGCGACGTGGCCTTCGCGCTCTCGGGCACGCTGATCGCGCTGGCCGTGGCGCTCGGCTGCCTCGGTTACCTGGCCTACCTCTCGCTGCCGCTCTTCGGCCTGATGCTGCTGGCGCTGGCGATCGGCATCACGGTGCAGCTCATGGCGCAGATCCGCGGCGAGGCCGGCTTCTGGAAGGCCCGCGAGCAGGAGGACCAGCTGCACAAGGCCTACCGCGCGATCAGCGAGGGCGCGAAGGAGCTGCGCATGCACCGCACGCGCCGCACGCGCATGTTCGCGGGGCAGATCGAGCGCATCGTCGACACCATCCGCACGGTCAACAGCCGCGCCATCAACACCTACGTGATCGCGACGGCGTTCGGCTCGGCGCTGTTCTTCCTGCTGATCGCGCTGATCCTCGGCTGGGCCGCGTTCCGCACCACCGAGCCCGCGGTGGTCAGCGGCTTCGTGCTGGTGCTGCTGTTCCTCAAGGGGCCGCTGGACCAGATCGCGCTCACCCTGCCTGGCGTGGGCCGCGCGAAGGTCGCGTTCCAGCGCATCGGCGACCTGTCGGCGCGCTTCGCCACGCCCGAGCCGCACCTGCACCTCGAACGCGCGTCGAACGGCGTGATCCTGAAGAAAGAGATCGGCCTGCGCGGCGTGCGCTATGCCTTCGATGCGCCCGAAGGCGGCGAGGGCTTCACGCTCGGGCCGATCGACCTCACGCTGCGTCGCGGCGAGATGGTGTTCGTGGTGGGCGACAACGGCTCGGGCAAGACCACGCTGATCAAGCTGCTGCTCGGGCTCTATGCGCCGCAGGCCGGCGAGGTGCTGATCGACGGTGCGGTCGTCAGGCCCGAGGGTGCGCGACGACTACCGCCAGCTCTTCACCACGGTGTTCTCGGACTTCTACCTGTTCGAAGACCTCGTGGCCGGCGAGGAAAGCGAGGGCGGCGCGGGCATGCAGGTGCTGCCCGAGGCCGCGAAGCCCTACCTGGAGCGCCTGGAGATCGCGCACAAGGTGAGCCTGAAGAACGGCGCCTTCACCACCACCGACCTCTCCACCGGCCAGCGCAAGCGCCTGGCGCTGGTGCATGCCTACCTGGAAGGGCGGCCGGTGCTGGTGTTCGACGAGTGGGCGGCCGACCAGGACCCGACCTTCCGCCACCTGTTCTACACCGAACTGCTGCCCGAACTGCGCGCCAAGGGGCACCTGCTGGTCGTGATCTCGCACGACGACCGCTACTTCCACCTGGCCGACCGCGTGATCACCATGCGCGCGGGCCGCATCGCCGAAGACCGCGTGCGCGCCTCGCGGGAAAGCCTCGCCGCGTGAAGGGGGCGAATGAAGCACAAGACACTGACGCCCGAGGATCCCGCCTTCAGCGCCGCCTGGACGCTGTTCTGCACGCTGCATGACGCGCCCTCGCCCGAGCGCGCCGAAGCGCTCGTGCGCTGGCTCGGCGCGGGGCCGCAGAACGTCTGCGCGCTGGACGACGTGCTGACCCTGTGGGCGCTCACGGGTGCCGCGCTGATCCGCCCCGCGCTCGAGGACGCGCGGCACGAGGAAGGGCGCCTGCAGTGACCCGCGCGCGGCCCGGTACCGCGCTACTTGCCCAGTTTGCGCAGTTCGGCCGCCATGCCGCCGATCGCATCCCAGCGGCGCCGCGCTTCCTGTGCCGCCGCGGCATGCGCGCCCGATCGGGCACGCCAGCGCGCCAGCGCGAGGCGCGCGGCCACCGCGGCATCGGGTGCGGCGCTTTCGCTCTCGACGATCAGCGCGAGCGCGCGCTCGATCAGCTTCTCGTCGGGAATGCCGGACACGGTGCGGCGCCGCTCAGCCGAAGTCTTCGGCGAGCGCGGCGTGGAAGCTTGCGCGCGACGAGACCGCGGTGGTCTCCACCAGTTCCGCGCGCAGCCGCGCGAAGGCGCGCGAGCAGTCGATCGCGGCGCGCAGCAGATGCTTGGCGACCGCCATCTCGGTGATGCCGAGCTGCTCGGCGATCTCGGCGCGCGTGTGGCCATAGGCGCGGAACAGCAGGAACACCTCGCGCCGCCGCGGCGGCAGCGCCTCGAGCGTCCGGACCACCTGTGCCAGCACCTGCTGCTGGGACGCGATGCATTCGCAGGAGGGCGCCGTTTGCCGCGCGCCGGTGCTGAAATGCGAGCCGATCCAGTCCTGCGCCACCTTGCGGCGGCGCGCGTCGTCCACGCAGAGGTTGCGCGCCACGCGGAACAGCAGCGCGCGCGGCGATTCGATCTCCGCGCCCGGCGCCACCCCAGACGGATCGTCGATGCGGATGTCGCCCTTGCCGAGCTTGAGCGCATGCGCGTACACGCGCTCGAAGCTCGACTGCGCGATGTCGGCCGCATAGTGCGGGTCGCGCAGGTCGCGCGTCAGCTGCCGGCGCAAGTCCGCATAGTGAGCTACCAATTCCTGGACCAGGTCGCGCATCCGATCGCCTTCTCCCAAGCTGCCGTGATGGTTCCGCGCGGCTGGCCCGGTGCAATGCGAAGGGCGGCGCGGATGGTTGAATAAGAACTATTCTTATTGAAGTGTAACCACAACCCGCCGGATGCCGCGCATCGCGCGACGCGAATGCGCGCGAACGTGCCTCGAAAGAGACACTCCGCGAAAAAGTGAATTCTTCTGTTTGCGACCCGGAGGCCCCGGGCTGCAGCGCCGCTCAGCCGCGCCGGGGGATGCCCAGGCCGCGCACCACCGCCGGCCGCGCGACGAAGGCCTCCAGCACGCGCGCCACGTGACGGAAGTCGTCGAAGCCCACGAGTTCGCGCGCCTCGTAGAAGCCGATCAGATTGCGCACCCACGGGAAGATCGCGATGTCGGCGATGGTGTAGCTGTCGCCCATCACCCAGGCGCGGTCGGCGAGGCGCTGGTCGAGCACGCCGAGCAGGCGCTTCGACTCCGCCACGTAGCGGTCGCGCGGGCGCTTGTCCTCGTAGTCCTTGCCGGCGAAGCGGTGGAAGAAGCCGAGCTGGCCGAACATCGGGCCGATGCCGCCCATCTGGAACATCAGCCACTGCAGGGTCTGGTAGCGCTCGGCGGCATCGACCGGAATGAACTGACCGGTCTTGTCCGCGAGGTAGACGAGGATCGCACCCGATTCGAACAGCGCCAGCGGTTTGCCGCCCGGTCCGTCGGGATCGAGGATCGCGGGGATCTTGTTGTTCGGGTTCAGCGAGAGGAACTCGGGCGACATCTGGTCGTTGGTCTCGAAGCTGACCAGATGCGGCTCGTAGGGCAGGCCGGTTTCCTCCAGCATGATCGAGACCTTCACGCCGTTGGGCGTGGGCAGCGAATAGAGCTGCAGCCGCTCGGGCTGGCTCGCGGGCCATTTGCGCGTGATGGGAAAGCTGGAGAGATCGGTCATGTTGCTTCGTGAAATGCGGGTGGATGGACCGCACCGCCCGTCACGCGGGGCGTGGACGCCGGATCAGATGCCGAGCCAGCTCATCAGGGCGGTCTCGACGTCGGCCGAGGGTGCGACGAAGCCAGTGTAGGTCGATGTGGCGAGCGCGCGCTTGCCCGCTTCGCTTTGGGCGAGTCCGAGCAGGGTTTCGCGCACCGTGCTCGCCGTGGCCGCGTCGAGCTTGCGCGACGCCAGCCACTGCTTGATCGGCACCGGCCGCGACTCGGCGCAGACGTTGCCGCCGCCGTCCTTCCAGGTCTTGATCACGCCCGCGGCCGCGGTGGCGCCATAGGCCGCAAAGCCGTTCTGCACGTAGAAGGGCACGGCGTCCTGGTAGCGGGTGTTGGTGAGCTTGAGCGCGCCCGGCGAAAGCCCGTGTTCGCGCAGCATCGCGCGCGTGATCACCGAGGTGATCGAGTCCGGATCGGGCATGACGAGCGATTTGTCGGCCACGCTCTTCCAGTTGGAGATCGGCTGCGGCTCCTTGCACAGCAGCGAGACCTTGTAGGCGGTGTAGCCCGAGGTCCAGGCCAGCGCCTGGTAGCGGCCGCTCTTCACGGCCTCGAGCGCGACGTGGGCCGGATGGATGAAGGCGAGGTCGACCTGCTGCTCCTTCAGCGCCGCGCGCGCGCTGTCGTACGAGATCAGCACCTTGACGGTCACCGGCTGCTTCAGCGCCTTGGCGAGGGCCTCGGCGATCGGCTCGAAGCGCGGCGCGATCTGGCTTTCGGTGACCTGGTAGCTCACGCCCTCGGTGATGCCGATGACGAGTGCATGCGCCGCGGGCGCGGCCGCCGCGAGCAGCCATGCCGTCGCGGCGAGCGCGACGGAACGAAGGGGGAGCAGCGCCTTGCGGCCGTGGGTGCGGAATGCCATCGGGCGATCATAGGAGCCGGCCCCCGGCCCCCGATGATCGCAAGCACCGTTGCGCGCCGCGCCCGGCGCATGGCAGGCGGCGCGCGGCCGCGCCGCCTCAGAAGCGCGCCTTGACGAAGGCCGAGGGCCCGTGCATCTTGACCCGCAGTCGCGTCTCGGCCGTGCGGCTTTCGCGTTCCAGGTCGATGTTGGTGACGCCGTAGGCCAGCACCACGCCGACGTTCTTCACCGGGAACCACTCCACGCCCGCGCTGGCGTTGTAGATGTTGCCGTGGAGCCGGCCGCCGCCCTTGCGCACGCCCGACACATCGGCGAAGAGCCGCAGGTCCGGGCTGATCGCATGCCGCACGCCGAGCTCGAGCATGGGCGCGACCGCGTTGTCGCTGCCGCCCTCGTTGATGGTGTTGACCCGGCCGTTGACGGCCACCAGCGCACTCGCGTTGCTCTCGATGCGGTAGTAGGCCGCACCGGCGCCGAGGCCGAACACCGTGTTGCCCGAGCCGAGCCACCACTTGTACGAGAGCTTGGCGAATTCCAGCTTGGTGTTGATGCTGGCGTTGCCGAGCGCGCTCACGGTGCCGAAGCCGCCGAAGGAGTCGCTGCCCGCGGCCGAGCCGAAGTAGTCGCGCTTGTAGCGGTAGTAGTCGAAGGAGATGCCGTGGCTGTCGCCCAGGAGCAGGTCGGCCGTGATGCGCGGCATGGTCACGCGGCCCGGTTCGAGGTCGCGCGTGCGCAGCGTACCCGTGTAGGGCGAGGTCACCGAGGCATTGAACTTCGGGTCGGCATTGAAGGCGCCGACCGAGAAGCTGAACCGGTCGAGCGCGGGCGAAGGTTCGGCCCAGGCCAGCGCGGGTGCGAAGAGAAAACCGACGCCGGCCAATGCGCCCAGTGCCGTCAGCCGTGCAGGGCTGGCGAACGGGCGAGAGCGGAGCAACAGCATGAATGAGTCCTTCAGATGGGCAAAAAAAATGCCTCGGGCTCGCGTGCCGCTTTCATGCACGCAATGCTTCCGGGCGACCGCTCCCCTTTTGATGACCCCCAGCCTACTGGCGCGCCGGGGGGCATCCCATGCGCCGATTGCCGCTGTGGTTGTAGGACGTGGTTGACGCGCGCCTCGCGTGCGAGCGAGAAAGTAGTAGAAGGACGCGCGTCGTAAGCTCCGCACCATGCGCAGACATCTCTCGACCACCACCGGACCCCAGCGCCTGCTCTATGGCGGCATCGCCGGCGTCGCGACGGCCGCGCTGGCCTGGCCGCTCGACCCGATGGCGCGCGGCCTCGCGGGCTGGTGCGCCGCGGTGACCGTCTACCAGCTGCTCACCTGGTGGCTGGCCGACACCTTCGACGCGCAGCGCACGCGCGAGCGCGCGCAGTCGCTCGACCAGCCGAACGTGGTGATCCTCGTCACGATGCTGGTGGCCATCGGTGCGAGCGTGGTGGCCATCGCGATGCTGCTGCAGCAGGTCCGGCTCATGAGCGGCGTCGAGCGCGCCGGGCACATCGTGCTGGGCCTGGTGGCGCTGGTCGGATCGTGGCTGATGATGCACACGATCTACGCCTTCCACTATGCCCACCGCTACTACATCGACCAGCGCGACGGCGCGGTCGACGGCGGGCTCGACTTTCCGGGCCGGCAGGCGCCGGACTATTTCGACTTTCTCTACTACGCCTACGTGGTCGGCATGACCTCGCAGGTGTCCGACGTGCAGGCCACCTCGCGCGAGATGCGGCGCCTCACGCTGGTGCACAGCGTGCTGGCCTTCGCATTCAACATGCTGGTGCTCGCGCTCTCGGTCAACGTGGTGGCGGGGGCGATGTAGCGGCCGCGCCGCGTGTGCCGGACCAGAGCTTCACGAGTCCGGTGGACAGCGCCACGCCGCACACGATGACGGCCGCGCAGATCAGCATCCACTGCGTGATGCGTTCGCCCAGGAACACCGCGCCGTAGAACACCGCGAACACCGGCACCAGGAAGGTGACGGTCAGCGCCCGCGCCGGCCCCGCATTGGCGATGAGCCGGAAGAACAGGATGTAGGCGAGGCCGGTGCAGGCAATGCCCAGTGCCAGCAGCGCGAGCCATGCGCGCAGGCTCGGCATCTGCGCGGGCCAGAACCACAGCGCGGGCAGCGCGAGGAACAGCGTGGCGCCGATCTGGCTGCCGGTGGCCGTGGCGAGCGCCGGCACGCCGCCGAGGTAGCGCCGCGTGGCGCTGGCCGCCACGCCGTAGCTCGCGCAGGCGCCGAGGCAGGCGAGCACGGCCCAGAGGGCGGCATGGCCTTCGGCGTTCGAATGCAGGCCGGCGCTGCGGCTCGCGAGCATCGCGACGCCCGCGAAGCCGATGACCAGGCCCACGATGCGCGAACCGTCGGGCCGGTCGCGGAACCAGGCCCAGGCCACCAGCGCGCCGAACATCGGCACCGTGGCATTGATCACCGCAGCCAGGCCGCTGTTGATGGTGAGGAGCGCAAAGCAGAACAGCGCGAACGGGATGCCCGAATTGAGCACGCCGATCGCCATCGAGGCCTTCCAGTGGGTCGCGAGCGCCGGGCCATGGCCGCGCATGAACAGCAGCGGCAGCAGGAACAGCGTGGCGACGCCGACGCGCACGGCCGCGGCCGGCAGGGCGCCGAACTCGGCCGCGCCGATGCGCATGAACAGGAACGAGGCGCCCCACAGCGCGCCGAGCAGCACCAGGTCGACGACCCAGGCCTTCGGCTTGTTCGGCGTGGGCGTGGGCGTGGGCGTGGGAGAAGCAGTGTTGTTGTCGGTTGTGGCGCTCATACGTCCTCGAATATCGCACGGCTCGCCGCACCGCGTGCAGGCCGTGCCGCCTGCTCCAGCTCGAGCAGCGCGGTCTTGCGCTCGAGCCCGCCCGCGTAGCCGGTCAGCGAACCGTCGGCGCCGAGCACGCGGTGGCAGGGCACGATCACGCTGATCGGGTTGCGGCCCACGGCCGCGCCCACCGCGCGCACCGCGGCCGGATTGCCGAGGCTTGCGCTCAGCGCGCCGTAGCTCAGCGTCTGGCCCGCGGGAATCGCGCGCAGCGCCTGCCACACGCTCTGCTGGAACGCGGTGCCATGCGACAGGTCGAGCGGCATGTCGAAGACCTTGCGCCGGCCCGCGAAGTAGTCGCGCAGCTGGGTGCCGGCCTCGACCAGCACCGGATGGTCGTCGCGCGTCTGCCAGCCCGTGGTGTCGGGCCAGTGGCGCTGCTGGTCGAACCAGACGCCGGCCAGGCCCTGGTCGGTGGCCGCCATCGTGATGCCGCCGAGCGGCGTGTCGATGTGCGAGGTGTAGATGGTCTTGCTCTTGAACTTCATGGCTCTTCAGGCCGCGAGGCCTGCCGTTGAAAGTGGAGGGGAGTCGGGCGCCGCGGCCGGCGGGACCGAAGGCGCATGCCAGGCACGCAGCACCGCATAGCTGCGCCAGGGCCGCCAGGCCTGCGAGGCCTCGCTGGCCGCGCGCGCGGTCGTCACGCCGAGCGCCTTCTGCAGCGCCACGTCGCCGGCCGGAAAGGCGTCGGGCCAGCGCAGCGCGCGCATCGCGATGTACTGCGCGGTCCAGGCGCCGATGCCGGGAAGTTCCTGCAGCGCCGCGATGGTCGAGGGCACGTCGGCCCCCGCATGCAGCGCGAGCCGGCCCGCGGCCACCTCGCGCGCGATCGCCTGCAGCGCGGCCTGGCGCTGGCGCACGATGCCGAGGCCGCCGAGCGCATCGCCGCTCGCTTCAGCCAATGCGGCCGGCGTGGGGAACAGCCGGTCGAGACCCTCGACGGGCGTGGCGATCGGCTCGCCGAAGGCGGCGACCAGCCGCGAGCCCAGCGTGCGCGCCGCGGCCACGGTGATCTGCTGGCCCAGCACCGCGCGCACCGCGAGTTCGAAACCGTCGAGCGTGCCCGGCACGCGCAGGCCGTCGCCGTGCGGAAAGGCCGCGTGCAGCGCGGCATTGATCGCCATCGGCTCGGCATCGAGGTCGAGCATCGCGCGGGCGCGGCTGATCACGATCGGCAGCACCGCGGCGAGCGAGTCGCTGACCGACAGCAGCATCTGCTCGCGCTCGGCGTCGAAGCGCAGCTGCAGCCAGCCGGTGTGCGACTGCGCGCCCTGCTGCACGCGCAGGGTGCGCGCGAGCCGCACGAAGGGCGTCGTGCTGCCCTTGGGCGGCAGCGTGCCGTCGGCCGCGGCGGCGACCTCGACGCCCTGCAGCGCACGCCGCGCGAAGAAGCCGAGCATCGCCGGCACGTCGTAGGGCGGCCGGAAACCGAGCCGCACCTCGATCGCGCGGCCGTCGCCGCCCTCGGCCGCGCCGGCGCGCCGCAGCGCACTCGGGTTGAGGCCGTAGTGTTCGAGGAAGGCCGCGTTGAAGCGCCGCACGCTCGCGAAGCCGCTGGCCAGCGCGACCTGCGTCATCGGCAGCCGCGTGTCCGCGATCAGCTGCTTGGCCGCGAGCAGGCGCCGCGTCTGCAGGTATTGCAGCGGCGAGACGCCGAACTGCGCTTCGAAGATGCGCCGCAGGTGGCGGTCGCTCACGCCCAGGCGCGCCGCGATCTGCGCCGCGCCCGGGCCCTCGTCGGACCAGGCATCGGGCTCGTCGATCAGGCGCGCCGCCTGCAGCGCGAGGATGCGCGAGGCGTCCTCGGTGGACCAGCTCGCCGCGCGCGGCGCGAGTTCGGGCCGGCAGCGCAGGCAGGGGCGGAAGCCCGCGGCCTCGGCCTGCGCCGCATGGCGGAAGAAGCGGCAGTTCTCGCGCCGCGGCAGCTTCACGCGGCAGACCGGCCGGCAGTAGATGCCGGTGGAGGTCACGGCCGTGAAGAAGCTGCCGTCGAAGCGCGCGTCGTGCGTCTTCATCGCCAGGTAGCAGGCGTCGCTCTCGAGCGCGTCGGTGGTGGGTGCTTGGGCGTCGGGCATGCGTCGAATGATATGGTTTCGAGTGGTTTCAACTGGCCGTTTTCGGACATGTGGCCACCGGAGCGCTTGCCTACAATGGCCGGTCTTCGAAACCGATAGGAAACGCCTCTTCATGCAACTCAGTGCGTCGATCTTCAAGGCCTATGACATCCGCGGCGTGGTGCCTTCCACGCTCGACCCCGAGATCGCAGAAGCGCTCGGCCGGGCCTTCGGCAGCGCCGCGCGCGCGGCCGGCGAGAAGGCCGTGGCCGTGGGCCGCGACGGCCGCCTCTCGGGACCGTCGCTCGCCGAAGCACTGATCAAGGGCCTGGTCGCCACCGGCGTCGAGGTGATCGACGTCGGCGCGGTCACCACGCCGATGCTGTACTTCGCCGCGCACACGCTCTGCACCAGCGGCATCCAGGTCACGGGCAGCCACAACCCCAAGGACTACAACGGCTTCAAGATGGTGCTCGCGGGGCGCGCGATCTACGGCGAGGAGATCCAGGGCCTGCGCAAGGTGATGGAGGAAGGCAGCGCGAAGCTCGCGGCGGGCGGCAGCGTGCGCCACGTCGACGTGACCGAGGCCTACACGGCGCGCATCGTGGGCGACGTCAAGCTCGCGCGTCCGCTCAAGATCGTGGTCGATTCGGGCAACGGCATCGCGGGCGCTTCGGCCCCGGCGATCTTCCGCGCCCTCGGCTGCGAGGTGACCGAGCTCTACAGCGAGGTCGACGGCAACTTCCCCAACCACCATCCCGACCCGAGCAAGCACGAGAACCTGCGCGATCTGATGGCCGCGCTGGCCGCGGGCGACGCGGAGCTGGGCCTCGCCTTCGACGGCGACGGCGACCGCCTCGGCATCGTCACCAAGGACGGGCAGAACATCTTCCCCGACCGCCAGATGCAGCTGTTCGCGCAGGACGTGCTCTCGCGCGTGCCGGGCGGCACCATCGTGTACGACGTGAAGTGCTCGCAGCGCCTCGGTCCCGCCATCGAGGCCGCGGGCGGCAAGCCGATGATCTTCAAGACCGGCCACTCGCTGATCAAGGCCAAGATGAAGGAGATCGATTCGCCGCTGGGCGGCGAGATGAGCGGCCACATCTTCTTCAAGGAGCGCTGGTACGGCTTCGACGACGGCACCTATGCGGGCTGCCGCCTGCTCGAGATTTTGAGCAAGACGCCCAACGCGAGCGCCGCGCTCAACGCGCTGCCGACCAGCTTCTCGACGCCCGAGCTCAACGTGAAGTGCGCCGAGGGCGAGCCGCATGCGGTGGTCGAGCAGCTGGTGCGCGGTGCCAGGTTCGCGCCGCCCGCGGTGGTCTCGACCATCGACGGCCTGCGCGTCGACTGGCCCGACGGCTTCGGCCTGATCCGCGCCTCCAACACCACGCCGGTGCTGGTGCTGCGCTTCGAAGGCCAGAACGACGCGGCGCTTCAGCGCATCCAGGCCGAGATGCTCGCGTTGCTGCGCACCGCCAAGCCCGACGCCGCGCTGGCCGAAGCGTCCCACTGACGCCCGCCGTGCCCGTGCGTTCGCTGCCGCTGCGCCTCTATGGCGCGTTCACCACCCTCGTGCAACCGCTGGTGCGCCGCAAGCTGCGGCGGCGCGCGGTGGCCGAGCCGGGCTATGCCGTGGCCGTGGAGGAACGCTTCGGGCATTACGACGATGCGGTCACCGGCGAGGGCCAGTGCTGGGTGCATGCGGTGTCGCTCGGCGAAACGCGCGCCGCCGCGATCCTGATCGCCGAGCTGCGCCGCCAGTACCCCGGCATCCCGATCCTGCTCACCCATGGCACGGCCACCGGGCGCGAGGAAGGCGCCAAGCTGCTCGAGCCCGGCGACACGCAGGTCTGGCAGCCCTGGGACACGCCGGGCGCGGTGGCGCGCTTCCTCGACCGCTTCCAGCCGCGCATCGGCGTGCTGATGGAGACCGAGGTCTGGCCCGAGATGGCCGCGGCCTGCGCCGAGCGCCGCATTCCGCTGGTGCTCGCCAATGCGCGGCTCAACGAGAAGTCGCTGGCCGCGGCCGAGCGCCTGTCGTGGCTCGCGCGGCCGGCCTACTCGGCGCTCGCGGCCGTCTGGGCGCAGACCGAGGCCGATGCGCACCGGCTGGTGTCGCTCGGCGCCAAGGTCGCGGGGATCTACGGCAACCTCAAGTTCGACGCCACGCCCGACGCCCGTCAGCTCGCTGCCGCGGCCACGCTGCGTGCGCGGCTGCCCAAGCCGATGGTGGTGCTCGCGAGTTCGCGCGATGGCGAGGAGCGCATGCTGCTCGAAGTGCTCAAGCGCTTCGGCGCCACCGAGCCGGTGCCGCCGGAGCAGGGCGCGGTGCGCTCGATCGCCAAGCGCGTGCACGACGTGCAGTGGATGATCGTGCCGCGGCATCCGCAGCGCTTCGACGAGGTGGCCGCGCTGATCGAGGCGCAGGGCTTCGCGGTCGCGCGCCGCAGCGCCGCGGGCGAGCCGGCCGAGGCCGAGATCTGGCTCGGCGATTCGCTCGGCGAGATGGCGCTGTACTACGGCCTGGCCGACGTCGCGCTGCTCGGCGGCAGCTTCGAGCCGCTCGGCGGGCAGAACCTGATCGAACCCGCGGCCTGCGGCTGCCCGGTGATCATGGGGCCTTCCACCTTCAACTTCGCCGAGGCCGCGCAGCTCTCGCTCGCGGCCGGCGCCGCGCTGCGCGTGGAGAGCATGGAGCAGGCCGTGACCGCGGCGCTCAAGCTGGTCGAGAACCCCGAGCGCCGCGCCGCCATGGCGGAGGCCGCGCTGGCCTTCTCGTCGGCCAACCGCGGTGCCGCCGAGCGCACCGCCACCGCGCTGCTCGCGATCGCGCAGGCCGCGGACCCGGTGCTCGCGAGCGAGCCGCTGCCGCTCGACGATTCGCGGCCCGAGCCCACGCTCGACTAGCCGCCGCCCGCCTCAGCGCGCCGGCGGATTCAGGATCACCGGCGGCGGCGGCGCCGAGGGGATCGTGGGTGCCGGCGGATTGAAGGGCTGCACCGGCACCGGCGGCACCACCGGCACGCTCGGCGGCGTGACCGGCACCACGGGTGCGCCCGTCGCCGGGCGATCGCCGAACGAAGGTGCGGGCGCGGCGCCGTTCTTCGAGAGCGTTGCGTTGATCGCGTTGAGGTCGTCCACCGTCAGCGTGCCGTTGGCCTGCCGTAGCTTGAGATTGCCGAGCAGCACGTTGTAGCGCGCCTGCGCGAGGTCGCGCTTGGTCTGGTAGAGCTGGCTCTGCGAGTTGAGCACGTCGATGTTGATGCGCACGCCGACCTGGTAGCCGAGCCGGTTGGCATCGAGCGCGCTCTGGCTCGAGGCCTCGGCGGCTTCGAGCGCCTTGACCTGCCCCGCGCCCGACACCAGGCCGAGGTACGCCGCGCGCGTGGCCTGCGCCACGCTGCGGCGCGTGCCCTCGAGCACGCTGCGCGACTGGTCTTCGAGCGCCAGCGTCTCCTTGATCCGGTTCTCGGTCGCGAAGCCCGCGAAGAGCGGCAGGTTGAACACCACGCCCACCGTCGCGGCGTTGATGCGGGTGCCGACGGTGCTGGTGCTCGTGCCGTCGGGGTTGCGCGTGACGTTGTAGCCGAGGTTGGCGTCGAGCGTGGGCTTGTGACCGGCCTTGGCCTTCTCGGTCTCCAGGCCCGCGACGTCGACGCCGAGTCGGGCCTGGCGGATCGCGGGGTGCACCTCCTGGGCCTGCGCGACCCAGGCCTCGATGTTGGCGGGCGTCGCGGTCGGCAGCACCACCGGCTGCGCGAGCGGCACGGGCACGCTGCCCGGACGGCCGACGAGCTGGTCGAGCACCACCTTCTTGACCTGCAGGTCGTTCTCGGCCGCGATCTCCTGGGCCGTCACGAGGTCGTAGCGCGCCTGCGCCTCGCGGGTGTCGGTGATGGTCGAGGTGCCGACCTCGAAGTTGCGCTTGGCCGAGGCGAGCTGCTCGCCGACCGCGACCTTCTGCGCGCGCACCAGCGTCAGGCTGTCCTGGCTCGCGAGCACGTCGAAGTAGGCCTGGCTCACGCGCACGATCAGGTCCTGCTCGGCCTGGGTGAACACCGCCTCGGCGATCTCGGCTTGGCGCTTGCCCTGCTCGTAGGTGGCCCAGTTGGCCGGCCGGTAGAGCGGCTGCGTGGCGTTGATGCCGATGTTCTGCGTGCTGAAGTCGCGCGGCGTGGTGGTACCGCGGCCGGCGCCCGTGAGGGTGTCGATGTCGAGGTTGCTGCGCGACGCGCCGGCCGTGAGTCCCACCGCGGGCAGGATGCCGGCCTTGGCCTGCGCGGCGCGCGCGAGGTTGGCCTCGTACTGGGCGCGCGCACCCTGGTAGGAGGCGTCGAAGCCGCGCGCGGATTCGTAGAGTTCGCTCAGTGTCTGGCCCTGGGCCGGCAGTGCGAGCAGGGTCGCGAAGGCGCTCGCGAATGCTGCGGAAAGAGGCAGAAGCCGGGGCCTGGGAGGCATTGAACGTCCTTGGGGAGGGTTGGAGATTCTTCGCGGGCCGCCCTCAGTACCTGGGCACCGAGGGATCGTGCTGGGCCGACCAGGCGTCGATGCCGCCGGCCACGTTGGCCAGCTCGGCAAAGCCGTTCTGGCTCAGGAAGGCTGCCACGCGCTGGCTGCGCGCGCCGTGGTGGCACAGGCAGGCGATGCGCTGGTCCTCGCCGAGTTCGGAGAGCCGCGCCGGGATCTCGTTCATCGGGATCGCGACCAGCGTGAAGCCCTGCGGCACGACGCTCGCGGTCTGCAGCTCCCAGGGCTCGCGCACGTCGAGCAGCACGGCCGGCGCATCGGGGTTCTGCGCGAACCAGGCGGCCAGCTCGGCGGGGCGGACTTGATCGATCATCCTGGGGCCGTTCAGAAGGAGAAGCGCGAGGGCTCGGGGAAATTCAGCAGGCGCGGCGCCACGGTGTCCCAGGGCTGGATCGTGTCCCACTTGCTTTCGCTGGTGCGGGTGACGAAGTGGGCGCGCATCATCGGCTCCTCGCCCACGATGGCGGCGAGTCGGCCGCCGACCTTGAGCGAGCCGAGCAGGTTCTGCGGAATGCGCGCGACCGAGCCGCTGAGCACGATCACGTCGAAGCTCGGGCCGCTCGGCAGCGGCACCGCCCCGTCGGCGCAGCGCACCTCGACGTTGCCCACGCCGTTCTGGCGCAGCGTCTCGGCGGCGCGGGCGGCGAGCACCGGATCGATCTCGAGCGTGAGCACCTGGGCCGCGCGGTGCGCGAGCAGGGCGGCCATGAAGCCGGAGCCGGTGCCGATCTCGAGCACGGACTCGTGCTTCTGCACGTGCAGGTCCTGCAGCATGCGCGCCTCGACCTTGGGCGAGAGCATCACCTGGCCCGGCACGCTGCCGTCGCCGAGCGGAATCTCCATGTCGAAGAAGGCCAGCCCGCGGTGCGCGGGCGGCACGTAGTCCTCGCGCCGGATGGCGGCCAGCAGGTCGAGGATTTCCAGGTCCAGCACATCCCAGGGCCGGATCTGCTGTTCGATCATGTTGAAGCGCAAGCGCTCGAGGTTGGGGGTGGGATTCATGGAGGGCTTTTCCTTGGGAGGCTCTGGAGGGGCTCGGGACAAACCTTCAATTCTAGGTGGGCGCCGGGCCGGTCCGCCGGGTGAGGCCGTGGAGCACGGTCTCGGCCTGGGTGGCAATGAATTTCTCGGGATCGAGGGCCGCCTCGCCGTCGACGCAGATCATGGCCGAGTGCTTCCAGAGCATGAGGAAGAGCATGGGCGCGACCACGGCATAGATCGCGTGGTCGACGTCGACCGGCGCGAACTCGCCGCTGTCGACGCCGCGCTGCAGGATGCGCCGCAGCAGCTGGTGGCCCGGCCGGACCACCTCCTGGCGGTAGAACTCGGCCAGTTCGGGAAAATTGGCGCCTTCGCTCATCATGAGCTTGGTCAGCCCCGAGGCCTTGGTCATGCCCACGCGCTCCCACCAGACGCGCATGCAGTAGCGCAGCATGTCGGCGGTGGTGCCCTCGAAAGCCTCGAACTCCTGGTTCCACTCCGAGAAGCGGCCGCTGAGGTTCTCGACCACCACGGCCTTGAAGAGCTCTTCCTTGCTCGGGAAATAGAGGAAGAGGGTGCCCTTGGACACCCCCGCGCGCGCCGCGACTTCCTCCGAGCGCGTGGCGGCGAAGCCTTTCTCGACGAACAGGTCGAGCGCGGCTGCCAGCAGTTCGCCCGGGCGCGCTTCCTTGCGGCGCTCGCGTTTGGCGCGCACCGGACAGATCTTGTCGGCAAGGAAGCGGGGCGTTGGCATGAGATTAATGACTCGCGGGTTAGTAATGTAGTGAACGGCGCCGGGCCCGTCAAGCCGCGACAATATCGGGCTCGCTTTCCATCACGGGAGTACCAACACATGAATGCGTCTTCTTCCTCGTCCGCGTCCACCGAGAGCATCGTGCTCGGCGGCGGCTGCTTCTGGTGCACCGAAGCCGTGTTCGACCGCGTGCAGGGAGTGGTCGACGTGGAGTCGGGCTACAGCAACGGCCAGGTGGTGAAGCCGACCTACGAACAGGTCTGCACCGGCCGCACCGGCCATGCGGAGGTGGTGAAAGTGAGTTTCGACCCGGCGGTCATCGGCCTGCGCCAGATCCTGGAGATCTTCTTCGTGGTGCACGACCCCACGACACTGAACCGCCAGGGCAACGACGTCGGCACCCAGTACCGCAGCGGCATCTACTACACGGGCGAAGCGCAGAAGCAGGTGGCCGAAGAGGTCATCCGCGAGATCGAAGCGAGCAAGACCTACCGCGACCCGGTCGTGACCGAGGTGGCGCCGCTCGCCAACTACTCGACCGCCGAGGCCTACCACCAGGACTACTTCCTGAACAACCCGAACCAGGGCTACTGCGCCTTCGTCGTCGGGCCGAAGGTCGAGAAGTTCCAGAAGACCTTCGCCTCGCGCGTGAAGGCCTGAGCTCACCCGCTTCGCTGCCGTGCAACTCGCCCGTTCCCTCGCCCAGCGCCCGGCCTTGCCGGTGCGCCTGCTCGCCGCCCTGCTGGTGGTGGCGCTGTGGTTCGCGGGCACGCTCGGGCTGATGCACCGGTCGGTCCACGTGCACGGGCTGGCGCAGGCCGCGGCCACGGTGCCTGCGGCGCACCACGGCGACGCGCATGGGCATGCGTCGCATGGCGGCATCGCCGGCCTGTTCGGCAGCCACTCCGACGCGGACTGCCGGCTCTACGACCAGCTCTCGCACGGCGCGGGCGCCCTGGGCGTGCCCATGGTGGTGCTGCCGGTGCTGCTGCCCTCGGCCACCTTCGCCTACCTGCAGGGAGAGGCGCTGGCGCGCTGGGTGGCGCTGTTCGACGCGCGCGGCCCGCCTTCCACTCGCTGAATCCCCCGTGTTCGACGGCCGCTCGCGCGAAGGCGCGGGGCGGCCGGTCGCCCCCTTGGTTCAACGAGTGTTCATCATGATTCCCCACTTCCGTCGCAACGCCATCGGCGCTGCCGTTCTTTCGCTCGCCCCGCTCGCGGGCATGGCCCAGACCCCGTCGCCCGCACCCGCGGTGCAGCCCGCCGCCGCGTCCGCGGCCTCCCTGCCCGAGATCGCGGTGACCGGCAATCCGCTCGGCGCCAGCGATCTCATCGCGCCCACCACCACGCTGTCGGGCGACCGGCTGCTGATGCGTTCCGAATCGACGCTCGGCGAAACGCTCGACAGGCTGCCCGGCGTGAGCAGCAGCTACTTCGGCCCGAACGCGAGCCGTCCGATCATCCGCGGCCTCGACGGCGACCGCATCCGCATCCTGCAGAACGGCGGCGGACTGTCCGATGTGTCATCGCTGAGCTACGACCATGCCGTGCCGGTGGATGCGCTGGTCACCGAGCGCGTGGAGGTGCTGCGCGGACCGTCGGCGCTGCAGTACGGCGGCAGCGCCGTCGGCGGCGTGGTCAACGTGATCGACAACCGCATCCCGACCGAGCCGATCGACGGCTTCGGCGGCCGCGCCGACTTCGGCTATTCGACCGGCAACAAGGAGAAGAACGGCGGCGTGCTGCTCGAAGGCGGCAACGGCCGGCTGGCGCTGCACGTCGACGCCTTCAGCCGCGATTCGAAGGACGTCTCGGTGCCGATCGACCTCGAATGCAGCAAGCCCGGCCGCCCCTGGCTCGCGCGCCGGATCTGCAACTCCGCCAACGAGGCGCACGGCGGCGCGCTCGGCGGCACGCTGTTCTTCGACCAGGGTTGGATCGGCGCCTCGGCCAGCACCTACCGCAGCAACTACGGCACGGTGGCCGAAGACGACGTGAGCATCGGCATGAAGTCCGACCGCTACGCGATCGAGGGCGAGTGGCGCCCGGGCGGCTTCTTCACGAGCATCCACGCCAAGCTGAGCCACACGGACTACCGCCACACCGAATTCGAAGGCCGCGAGCCCGGCACCACCTTCTCGAACTGGGGCAACGACCTGCGCATCGAGGCGCGCCACCGCAGGATCGGCAACCTCGAGGGCCTGATCGGCTTCAGCAGCGAGCGCAACCGCTTCGCCGCCGACGGCGAGGAGGCCTTCGCGCCGCACAGCCGCACGCGCTCGGACGCGCTGTTCCTGCACGAGGAGCTCGGCACCTCGTGGGGGCGGCTGAGCTTCGGCGCGCGCACCGAGAAGGTCCGCGTGACCTCGTTCGGCTATCCCGACGATCCGAGCGTGACGCGCTTCGCCGTGGGCGAGCGGACGTTCAACCCGCACAGCGCGGCCCTGGGCGCGCTGGTCAACCTGTCGCCGCAGTGGCAGCTGACCTCGAACCTCGCCTACACCGAGCGCGCGCCCAAGGACTACGAGCTGCTGGCCAACGGTCCGCACGTGGCGACGGGTGCGTGGGAAATCGGCGATCCGACGCTGTCGAAGGAGAAGTCGACCGGCTTCGACCTCGGCGCGCAATGGAAGTCGGGCCCCAACACCGCACGCGTCAATGCCTACGTCACGCACTTTCGCAACTACATCGGCCTGACGGCCTCGGGCCGCACGCTCGACGAGGAGGGCGAGGTCGTGACCGACCCCGAGGCGACCGACACGCTGGCCGAGTACCGCTACGGCGGCGTGCGCGCGCGCTTCACCGGCATCGAAGCCAACGGCAACCTGCGCCTGCTCGGCACCGACGGCTTCGCGCGCATGAGCGACGCGGGCACGCTCGACCTCGAATGGCGCGGCGACATCGTGCGCGCGAAGAACCTCGACACCGGCGAGCCGCTGCCGCGCATCGCACCGCTGCGCGTGGGCGCCACGCTGGCCTACGGCAACGGCCCGTGGAGCGCGCGCTTCGGCTTCGACTACAACGCCGCCCAGCGCCGCGTGCCGAGCGTCGGCGCGCGAGAGACCGATGCGTACACGCTGTGGAACGCCTCGATCGCCTACCGCATGAAGGTGCAGCGCGCCAACCTGACCTGGTATGCGCGCATCGACAACATCACGAACAAGCTCGCCTACAGCCCGACCTCGATCCTGACCACGACGGTCTATCCGGCCGCGCCGCTGCCGGGCCGCACGCTGAAGGTGGGTCTGCGCGTGACCTTCTGACCGCGCGGGCACCGGGCGGGCGCTCGGCTATCCTCGCCCGGTGAAATCCTTCGTCATCTCCTCGCTCCTGCCGGTGGTGCTGCTGATCGCGGCGGGCTACCTGGCAGGCCGGCGCCGCTGGATCGGCGGCGCGGCCGTGAAGGACCTCTCCAACCTGATCTTCCTGCTGCTCGCGCCGGCGCTGCTGTTCCGCGCGATGAGCACGGTGCGCGTGGAGGAACTGAGCCTGAAGCCGGTGGCGGCGTACTTCATCGCCTCGGGCCTGCTGTTCGCGGGCACGCTCGCGCTGCGCGGCTTCAACCGACCGGGCGCGGTGCTCGCGCTTGCCAACACCTACAGCAACACCGTGATGATCGGCATCGCGCTCGTGGGCCTGGCCTACGGCGGGCAGGACATGGTGGTGCTGCTCACGCTGATCTCGCTGCATTCGCTGGTGCTCCTGACCAGCGCCACCGTGGTGCTCGAACTGGCCGTGGCGCGCGAGCAGGCCGCGCACAGCGGCGCCGCGAAGCGCCCGATGGCGGGCACGGTGCTGCGCGCGCTGCGCAACGCGATCATCCATCCGGTGCCGATGCCGATCATCGCGGGGCTGCTGTTCGCGCAGACGGGGCTCGCGCTGCCCGAGGCCATCGACAAGCCGATCCAGCTGCTCGGCCAGGCCTTCGGGCCGGTGGCGCTGGTGATGGTGGGCATCACGGTGGCGCTGACGCCGATCGGCCGCCACTGGCGCGGCGCGCTGGTGCAGGCGCTGGTGAAGAACCTGCTGCATCCGCTGCTGGTGGCCGGCATCGGGCTGCTGCTCGGCGTGCGCGGCATTCCGCTCACCGTGATGGTGGTCGCGGCGGCCCTGCCGATCGGCGCCAACGTGTTCCTCTTCTCGCAGCGCTATCGCACCTGCGAGGACCTGGTGACCGCCAGCGTCGCGATGTCGACCGTGCTCGCGCTCGCCACGCTCACGCTCGTGATGACGCTGGTGCAGTGGCTGCCCTGAACGTCCGCCGCACATAAAAGGACGCGCTGCGCGGCGCCTATGCCATTCGGCCGGGTCGGCCGTTTGGCGGGATGGCAGGCGGCGCATGCGGTCTTACATTTCTGCGCTGATGATGAATCACCAGGCGCGGTCCTCGCCGTTTTCCGCCATGGCGTCGATCGCGATGGTGATCGCGCTGTGCGGTGCCGCCCCGCCGGCCGCAGCCCAGGCCAAGCCGTGCCGGACGCCGTGCCTTTCGGCCGACGTGCAGCCCGAGAAGCCCGCGCAGGCCGCGCCGGCGCCGAAGCCCGCGCCGCGGCCCCGGCCGCAGCAGCATCCGCCGGCCACGGCGGCGGTCGCGACGCCGCCGCCGCCAGCGCCGCCGCCGGTGGAAGTCGCGAAGAGGCCGCCGCCCTCGAAGCGCTGCACCGACATCAACATGCGCGCAGCGGTGGGTGAGCCGTTGTCGGACGAGGACATGAAGATCTTGAGGAGCCAATGCTGATGATGAAGACCCCGCATCCGATCCGGACGGCGCTGCGCGCCTTAGCGCTCGGCGCCGTGGTGCTGCTGTGCGCCGCCTGCGCGCATCGGCCCGCGCCCGGCAATGCCATGCCGTTCGAGCAGGCCGTGAACCAGGCCGTGGACGACCTGATCGTGCAGACGCAGAAGCTGCCGGCCTTCCTGGCCAAGGTGGAGTCGTCGATCAAGCAGAGCCGCATCGTGATCGATCCGCTGCTCGAAGGCTCGAGCGGCCAGCAGACCGAGGTGACGCGCGTGGCCGAACAGCGCATCGTGCAGCGCATGCAGTCGCAGTTCAGGCAGTTCGTCGTCACGCCCTTCAACAAGGACGAGATCGAGCGCGCCCAGTACGTGCTCAACGGCACGCTGGTGCGCGACAAGGACGCGACCGAGGGGCGCTATCGCCTGAACCTCGCGCTGACCGAGATCAGGAGCGGCGTGGTGGTCGCGCAGTCGGTGGCGCGCATCAGCGACGCCAGCCTCGACACGCGGCCCACGGCCTTCTTCCGCGACAGCCCGGTGAACGGCAAGGACCGCGGCGTGGAAGGCTACATCCGCACCGCCGAGACGCAGCCGGGCCAGGCGGCCGATGCCCTGTACCTCGAACGCCTGCCGACCTCGACCGTGCTGCAGGAAGCCACGGCGGCCTACGAGGCCGGCCGCATGAGCGAGGCGCTCAGCCGCTACGAGGCCGCCGCGCGCCGGCCCGACGGCCAGCAGCTGCGCATCTACAGCGGGCTCTACCTCACGCAGGCGCAGCTCGGGCGCAGCGCCGATGCGGAGAAGACCTTCGGCACGCTGGCGCGGCTCGGGCTCGAAACCAACAACCTCAGCGTGAAGTTCCTGTTCAAGCCCGGCTCGACCGACTTCATGGCCGACCCGAAGATCAGCGCCGCCTATCCGATGTGGCTGCGGCAGATCGCGCGCCAGGCGGCACAGATCGATGCCTGCGTGGTCGTCACCGGCCACACGAGCCGCACCGGCTCCGAGGCGGTGAACGAGCGCCTGTCGCTGCAGCGCGCGGTCTACGTGAAGAACCGGCTCGCGAGCGAGGCGCCGCCGCTCGCGAAGAAGCTGCGCGAATCGGGCATGGGCTTTCGCGAGAACATCGTGGGCACCGGCGCCGACGACGCGAGCGATGCGCTGGACCGCCGGGTCGAGTTCAAGGTCGCAGGCTGCGAGGCCTGAGCCGGCTCAGGGAGCGAGGCGCTCGCGCACCCATTTGCCATCCTCGAGCCGGTAGCGCAGCCGGTCGTGCAGCCGGCTCTTGCGGCCCTGCCAGAACTCCCAGCGGTCGGGCACCAGCCGGAAGCCGCCCCAGTGCGGCGGGCGCGGCGGCGAGAGCATGTGCTTCGCGGCGGCCAGCGCGGCGTTCTTCACCAGCACGTCGCGGCCGCTGATGACCTCGCTCTGCGGGCTGGCCCAGGCGCCGATGCGCGAATCGAGCGGCCGGCTCGCGAAGTAGGCGTCGCTTTCCTCCGCGCCGGCCTTCTCGACCCGGCCCTCGATGCGGACCACGCGCTCGAGCTCGACCCAGTGGAACTGCAGCGCCGCATAGGGATTGCCCGCGAGCTCGCGGCCCTTGCGGCTTTCGTAGTTGGTGTACCAGACGATGCCGCGCGCGTCGTAGCCCTTGATGAGCACGATGCGGCTCGACGGCCGCAGGTCGCCGCCCACGGTGCTGAGCGTCATCGCGTTGGGTTCGGGCACCTTCGCGTCGATGGCTTCGCCGAGCCAGCGCTCGAACTGCTTCAGCGGATCCTCCGCGCTGTGGGTCTCGTCGAGTTCGGCGCGCTCGTAGCTCTTGCGCAGCGCCGCCAGGCTTTCGTTGGTGAGGGGGGCAGTCATGGCGGCATTGTTGCGCATGTGCCGCCGCAAGCGGTGCGCGCATGGATACTCGGCGCATGGCAACGACGACGAATGCGACGGCCTCTCCGGTGGTGATCGTGCTGGCCTCGGGCCGCGGCGAGCGCTTTCTGGCGGCGGGCGGAACGGGCCCCAAGCTCCAGGCGCTGCTCGCGGGGCGGCCGATGCTCGAGCGCACGCTCGACGCGGTGCGCCAGAGCGGCCTGCCATGGCACCTCGAGGACGCCGGGCACCCGGGCATGGGCGATTCGATCGCCGCGGCGGTGCGCGCCACGCGCGATGCCGCGGGCTGGCTGATCCTGCCGGGCGACCTGCCGCTGGTGCGGCCGCAGACGCTGCGCAGCGTGGCGGATGCGCTGACGCGCCGCGATGCGGGTGTGGGTGTGGGTGCGGTGCAGCCGAACTACCGCGGCGAGCGCGGCCATCCGGTCGGATTCGCTGCCGCGAGCGGGGCGCAGCTCGCCGCGCTGCAGGGGGCCGCGGGTGCCGCGTCGGTACTGAAGGCGCTGCGCACCGCCGACGCGGTGGTCGAGCTCGCGGTGGACGACGAGGGCATCGTCACCGACGTCGACACGCCCGACGCGCTCGCGCGCGCCGAGGCGCTCTGGCAGGCGCGGATCAGCGCCGCGTGATCACCGCGCAGGCGGTGCGCGGGCCCGAGTTGCCGGCCGGCTGGGTCGTGAAGTCGTCGCGGTCGCGGTGCACCACGAGCGCGCGGCCGACCACGTTGTTGGTCGCGCCTTCGGTCAGCGAGATCGCATGGTTGTCGACGCTGAAGCGCGCCACGCCGTTGGCGTCGGCCACCAGGCTCGGCAGCTCGCCCGCATGGCTGCCGGGCGCCGCGAACTTGCCGTGCGTGCCGCCTGCGGGATTGAAGTGTCCGCCCGAGGCGTTGCCGTTGTCGCCGCAGTCGCCCTTTTCGTGGATGTGGAACCCGTGCTCGCTGCCGGGCGCGAGGCCGCGCACTTCGCCGGCCACGCGCACGCCGTGCTCCAGCGCGGTGAAGGTCACCGTGCCGCGCGTGGGGTTGGGCGAGATCGCCGCGGTGGGCGTCAGCTCGGCGGCCGCCTGCGGCTTGCCGCCCATCATGCTGCCGCAGGCCGAGAGCAGGGCGCTGGCGAGAAGGGCGGTGCCGGTGGCGATGAAAAGACGTTGGTTCATGTGTTTTCCTTGGACGATCCGGAGGAGGGCTGGGGGGAAGGGTTGTCGTTCTTTGTGTCCGCAGACCCCGGAACGTATACCGTAGCCGGCGGCGTCCCGCAATCGGCCGGGGCCTCGGACTGCGCCTGCGCCTCCTGGGCCAGCGCCACCAGCCGTGCCAGCGCGGCGTCGTGGATCGAATGCCGGCGCAGCTCGAGCAGCGTCTGGCGCGCGTAGTCGAGCGAGCTGCCGTAGCGGCCCACGGCATGCGTGAAGATGTGGCGATAGCGCTCGTCGCTGAGCTCGCCCGTGAAGTTGGGGCTGCGGCGCGAGAGCGTGAAGGCCAGCGCGCGCACCGGGCCTTCGGGCGTGTTGCAGCGCAGCCACTTGGGGTCGTAAACGCCGGTCGGCATCTCGCGCAGCCACAGCCTGCGCAGCGTTTCCAGCCCCTGGTGCGCCGGCACGCGGAACACCATGCCACGGCAGCTGCCGCCCGAGAGCAGGCCGAAGACCAGGCCGGGCGTCTGCACGCTGCCGCGGTTCACGCGGCTCCACATCTTCAGCGCGCGGTGCCAGCCGTGCACCCAGGCCGGCCGCCGCTCGGCGAAGTCGAACTCCGGCCGCCAGATCAGCGAGCCGTAGCCGAAGAGCCAGAGGTCGTCTCGGCCGCCCCAGTCGGCGATGGCCTGCGCCAGCATGGGCTGCGGGTCGCGCAGCGGACGGGGCATCGGATCCAGTCCGGGCGGGCCCGGGTCCGACACGGGGCCCGGGGGGGCGGCGCCTACAATTTCGCGATCATGGTTCACCGCACCATTATTCACCGGCCTCTTTCGCCTCTTTCCCACGGAGAACGTTCCCCCATGAGCGACCACGACCAGCAGCAGAATTTCGTACTCGGATTCCTCGTGGCCCTGATCGCGCTGGTCATCCTCTTCGTGGTCGGCATCGCGTTCTGGCACCAGGGCGCGCGCGCGGTCCCCGCCGGCGCCAGGCCCGCGGCGGCGGCGGCGCCGGCCGCGGCGCCCGCCACGACCACCAGCGTGGCCGAAGTGACCGAGACGGTCACCGTGGTGATTCCCGACGGCGCGAGCATCCGCGTCGCCGACGGGGTGGTGAACTTCTACTTCGCCACCGGCAGCGCCGACCTCGCGCCGCGTGCGGCCGAGGCGCTGGCGGCGGTCATCAAGGGCGTGGAGAGCGGCCGCCGGGCGGTGGTCTCGGGCTTCCACGACACCACGGGCGACCCGGTCCTGAACGAGCAGCTCGCGAAGCAGCGCGCCGACACCGTGCGCGACGTGCTCGTGGGCCTGGGCGTGCCGGCCTCCAAGGTGGACCTGCAGAAGCCCGCGGTCACGGCCGGCTCGGGCAACGACGCCGAGGCGCGCCGGGTCGAGGTCCGCCTGGTGGATTGATTGAGACGCGCCCGCCGCGTAAATCCGTATCGCCGGGGTGGTGGATTTCCATCGGCCTCGATGCCGTCATGTTGGTACTATTGAATGCCAGGCCGGACGTCGCCGACGCGACAGTGGCGGCATGCCGGCAGCGCGACCGAACAAATCCCCATGAGCACACACCCCACCGTCCTTGACGTCACCGATCGCATTCGCGAACGCAGCCGGGGGACGCGCAGCGCGTACCTCGAGCGCCTGCGCGAGATCCGCCAGCGAGACCGCGGCGCCGACCGCATGGGCTGCGCCAACGTCGCGCACGCGGTGGCCGGCATCCCGGCCAGCGACAAGTTCCGCGTGGTTGCCGAACGCGCACCCAACATCGGCATCGTCACCGCCTACAACGACATGCTTTCGGCCCATGCGCCGTACCAGGGCTATCCCGACATCGTCAAGCACGAGGCGCGGGGCCTCGGCGCCACCGCGCAGGTGGCCGGCGGCGTGCCCGCGATGTGCGACGGCGTCACGCAGGGCACGCCCGGCATGGAGCTGAGCCTCTTCAGCCGCGACGTGATCGCCATGGGCACCGCGGTGGCGCTCACGCACGACATGTTCGATGCGGCGCTGATGCTCGGCGTGTGCGACAAGATCGTGCCCGGCCTCCTGATCGGCGCGCTGCACTTCGGGCATCTGCCGACGGTGTTCGTGCCCGC